>NZ_CP125378.1:4428137-4750956 GCF_034008635.1 Pseudomonas sp. P8_229
AGGCTCACTCCTACAGGGTTAGTGTTCTGCCCATCCAGACTGTCACACGTGTTCTATAGTCATTTCAACGGCCACTCCAACAGGCCGATTTACCAGGACGGTATCTCATGACAAAGGATCGCTCAGTCTCCGCTGTACTGTCGCGCAAGGCTTCATCGTTTGCTCTGGCCTGCACGCTGCCGCTGTTGTTTTCCACGGCTGACGCCCAGCCGCAACCCGACCCGCTGGACACGCTCAAGCGCATCAACAGCAACTACAACACCCTCAAGGACAACTGCCAGGAACCCGACACCAGTGCCGCGCGCGGGCTGTATTACTGCAGCGGCGTGACCTTGCGCATGGTCAATGACGGACCGTTCAATCCGTGGGATTACAGCCCCTATGCGATCAAGATCGGCGCGACCTCCTACTCGTGGATTCGCAAGGATCTGAGCACGCGGATTCTCATCCACCCGGCCGGTTTCATCCTGCGCACGCCCACCGATGCGGCGGCGCTGAAGTTGCCGGTCAAGGAGCAGGGCTTTACCTGCATCTACGCCTTCGATGGCGGCACGGGGCCTGAGCGCAAATGGTACGGCTGCGGTTTCTTCGACAGCCGCGAACCGCCGCGCGCGGCGCAAGGGACGATGAACAACCGCAATGCCGCGCTGGCCTACGGCACCTGTGCCGAGGCCGGGGTGACCACCGCCGAGCAATGGACGCAGAAATACACCGGGCTGATGAAGGGGCCGATCCAGTACGGCCAGTGCTCGTGGAACGCGGAAAAGCCCAGTGACTGGCAGGCGATGATCCGGGTCCATGAGTCGCGCCCGAACACCACCAACAAGGACCCCTTTGCCTTCAGTGGCCAGGTCAACGAATTCATGTTGAAGAATGCCACCGCGACCAACGACGGCAGCGAAAACATGAAGTACATCGACGCCTTCATTTACAACGTCAACAGCACGCAGAACTTCGCCACCCGCGGTGATCAGGCGCCGCCGAAACCGGAGAACGGCCTGAACAGCGCGCGCAACTTCCAGAAGAAACTCAAGGCCCAGGGCTACAGCGTGCCGATCCTGCGCCTGGACTTCACCAAGCCTGCGGAACAGCGTTTCAGCTATGTCGCCGCCGATCAGGCAATCGACGACATGGTGGTGGGGGGAGGCGCCCCGACACAGAAGTACATCGCGGATGCTGTGTGGATCGAGCGTTACGACCCGGGCACCAAAAGAAACGAATGGTCGCTGAAGGTCACGCCGACGGCGCAGGGCAAGGCGGCTCAGGCCACTGACCAAGAGGCCGTGTACAAGGAACTGTTCGCCCTGCGTGGGGCCGACAACCAGTGGCATGACAACGAGAAAGCCGCGGGCAGCATGCGCCAGCAACTGAGTTGTCTGGTGCAGAACTATCCGGCCAAGACCGAATGGAATCTGGAGCCGTTCCGCCCCGTGGTCAGCCCCCAGGAGGCGGCGAAGGCCGGTTGCAACCCGGTGCCGGTCCAGGCGCCGCAATACATCGCTTCTGCCGACTGGATCAAACGCTACGATCCCGGCACTCGCAAGGATGAATGGACCCTGAGCGTGGTGCCCACCGCAGCAGGGCGCGCCTTGCCCAATGAGCAGATCGGCGTTCTGTACGACCAGTTGTTCGCCCTCAAGGGCTCGGACAGCAACTGGCGTGACAACGAAAGATCCGTCGGCAGCATGCGTCAGCAATTGAGCTGCGTGCTGGTCAATTACCGCAACAAGACGCCATGGAATCTGGAGCCATTCAGGCCGGCGTTGTCGGACAGCGAGACTCGCGCCGCGGGTTGCAACCCGGTCCCGCGTTGAGTGTGTGTTGGCAAATCAAGGAGATGCAAGCCATGAAAAAACGTTTGGTCAGGACTGTTCCACTGCTGATCTTGCCGCTGCTGTTGCACACGACTGCGGCCAATGCCGAGTCATGTGCGGAGACGCTGAAAAAGGTTGAAACGTTGTACAACAAAACCGTCGACAGTTGCGGGCAGGATCCCGCGTCGGACTGTTCGGGACTGCTGGTGCGGGGTACGCACCGGGCCGATCCGGCCAAGGGGCAGAAATGGGACGTGTGGAATCCCAGCCCGAAAGCCGTGGAGCTGGGCACGTTCGCCGCCTCGTATATGCGCGCCGATGGCATCAGCTATGAAGACCCGGGCATGAGCACGCAGAACGGCTACCTGATTACGCCGAGGGATCTTGTGAAAGATCCAGAAACACCGGTGCACGTCTATTGCGCGTTTCCCAATGATGCCTGGACCGATTTTCGCAATGACCGTGGCTGTGGCGACAACAAAAATACCGGCCCGACCGAGGCGGTCTGCCAAGCCATGAAACCACCCATCGTGACGCCGAATGCCTGGGTCGCGCACTTCACCCAGTACAACAACAATCGCCAGCAGGACCAGTTGCAGTGTGGCTTCAACATGCGCAATCCGATGAGCAGCAAGGAGCGGGTCGATGCCTTTCGCAATTTCATGGGCGCGCGCAAAGTCATCAACAGCCGTGAATTCCAGACCCAGACGGAGCTGCGCCTGGGTAACCCGAAAACCGATGAGCTGCCGATTCTGGCGTTCTTCTACAGCGATCAGCGCGGCTTGAATGATGCGATGGCCAATCAAAAGGACTACAAGGCCAAGACCGGCAAGGACCGCAACATCATCAAGATCGACTTTCCGAGAACCCCGGTCGGCAAGGCCTCGTTCTCGTGCATCCAGACCTCGACGCCGGCAGAACCAAAATTCTGCGACAAGTACATCGAGTCCAGCACCTGGGTAGAGCGTCCCGATCCGAAACTGGGGCCGAAGACCTGGTCGCTCTCGGTAGTGCCGACCGCGTGTGGCCGCGCGATCAAGGATGACCAGACCGATCGGATGTTTGCCGAGCTGTACAACAAGCACAAGGACGATCCGCAATGGCGCCAGTACAGCGTCAATGGTGGCTCGTTGCGTCGACAGATGGTCTGTCATCTGGCGGCGGTCTACGATGGCAAGCCGGTGCGCAACAAGCCTGAGTGGAACCTTGAGCCGGCCCGGCCTTACGTCGATCAGGCCACCGCAGTCGCGCAGTACTGCAACCCTTATTAAGGGCTGTTGATTTTGTGGGAGCGGGCTTGCTCGCGAAAGCGGTGCATCAGTCAGCACACATGCTGAATGTAAAATCGTCTTCGCGAGCAAGCCCGCTCCCACAGGGGATGTGCGTTGAATTCAAAATACAAAAAAACGGCCCGAGGGCCGTTTTTTTGTTGGGCGAATGCATCATCCGCCGAGGTACGCCTCGCGCACTTTCGGGTCGGTCAACAGCGCTTCACCGGTGCCTTGCATCACTACGCGGCCGTTCTCCAGAACGTAGGCGCGGTCAGCGATTTTCAGCGCCTGGTTGGCGTTCTGCTCGACCAGGAACACCGTCACACCGTCTTTGCGCAGCATTTCGATGATGTCGAAAATCTGCTGGATGATGATCGGTGCCAGACCCAGCGACGGCTCGTCGAGCAGCAGCAGCTTCGGCTTGCTCATCAACGCACGGCCGATGGCGAGCATTTGCTGTTCGCCGCCGGACATGGTGCCGCCGCGCTGGTTGAAGCGTTCTTTCAGGCGCGGGAACAGGCCAAGGACCTTGTCCATTTGCTCCTGATAGTCGCCCTTGTCGGTGAAGAAGCCGCCCATGGACAGGTTTTCTTCGACGGTCAGACGGGCGAACACCCGACGACCTTCCGGCACCACCGCGATGCTTTTGCGCATGATCTGCGACGAGTCCTGGCCGACCAGTTCCTCACCCATGTAGCGGATGCTGCCGCTGTGCGCCTGCGGTGAACCGCAGAGCGTCATCAGCAGCGTGGACTTGCCGGCACCGTTAGCGCCGATCAGGGTCACGATCTCGCCCTGACGGACTTCGACGTTGACACTGTGCAGGGCCTGGATCTTGCCGTAGAAGGTGGAAACGTTTTCGAACTGCAGCATTTACGCTTCCCCCAGGTAGGCTTTGATCACTTCAGGATTGTCGCGGATCTGTTCCGGCGTGCCGTCAGCCAGAGGCGTGCCCTGGTTGATCACGACGATGTGGTCGGAAATGCTCATGACCAGTTTCATGTCGTGTTCGATCAGCAGCACGGTCACGTTGTGCTCTTCACGCAGCACGCTGATCAGCGCCTTGAGGTCTTCGGTTTCCTTCGGGTTCAGGCCGGCCGCCGGTTCGTCGAGCATGAGGATCCGTGGACGGGTCATCATGCAGCGGGCGATTTCCAGACGCCGTTGCTGACCGTAGGCCAGGGTCCCGGCGGTACGGTTGGCGAACTCCTTGAGGTTGACCTTTTCCAGCCAGTACTCGGCATATTCCATCGCCTCGCGCTCGCTCTTGCGGAACGAAGGGGTCTTGAACAGGCCGGCCAGGAAGTTGGTGTTCAGGTGACGGTGCTGGGCGATCAGCAGGTTCTCGACCGCCGTCATGTCTTTGAACAACCGCACGTTCTGGAAGGTGCGCACCACGCCCTTGAGGGCGATCTTGTGGCCCGGCAGGCCCTGGATCGGCTCGCCGTCCAGCAGAATGCTGCCGCCCGATGGCTGGTAGAAACCGGTCAGGCAGTTGAACACGGTGGTCTTGCCCGCGCCGTTCGGCCCGATCAGCGCCACCACTTGTTTTTCCTTGACGGTCAGGGCCACGCCATTGACCGCGAGCAAGCCGCCGAAGCGCATGCTCAGGTTTTCGACCTTAAGAATCTCGCGGCTCATTTGCGCAACTCCATGTGTGGGCGTTGCATTGGCAGCAGACCTTGTGGACGCCAGATCATCATCAACACCATCAGCGCACCGAACATCAACATCCGGTATTCGCTGAACTCACGCATCATTTCCGGCAACAGGATCATCACCACGGCCGCGAGAATCACGCCCAGTTGCGAGCCCATGCCACCCAGCACGACGATGGCGAGGATGATCGCCGACTCGATGAAGGTGAACGATTCCGGGGTCACCAGACCCTGACGGGCGGCGAAGAAGCTGCCGGCGAAACCGGCGAAGCTCGCACCCAGGGTGAATGCCGACAGCTTGATGATCGTCGGATTCAGGCCCAGTGCGCGGCAGGCGATTTCATCTTCACGCAGCGCTTCCCACGCACGGCCGATCGGCATGCGCAGCAGGCGGTTGATGATGAACAGCGCCGCCAGTGCCAGCAACAGCGCAACCAGGTAGAGGAAGATCACCTTGTTGATCGAGTTGTATTCGAGGCCGAAATACTCGTGGAAGGTTTGCATGCCTTCCGCCGCTTTACGTTCGAAGGTCAGGCCGAAGAACGTCGGTTTCTCGATGTTGCTGATGCCGTTCGGACCGCCGGTGATGTCGGTCAGGTTGCGCAGGAACAGACGGATGATCTCGCCGAAGCCCAGGGTCACGATCGCCAGGTAGTCACCGCGCAGACGCAACACCGGGAAGCCCAGCAGGAAGCCGAACGTCGCCGACATCAGGCCGGCAATCGGCAGGCAGATCCAGAAGCTCAGGCCGTAGTAGTGCGACAGCAGCGCATAACTGTAGGCGCCGACGGCGTAGAAGCCGACGTAACCCAGGTCGAGCAGACCGGCCAGACCGACCACAATGTTCAGGCCAAGGCCGAGCATCACGTAGATCAGGATCAGCGTTGCGATGTCCACCGCGCCACGGGAGCCGAAGAACGGCCAGACCAGTGCACCGAGGATCAGCGCGATGATGATGTAGCGTTGGGTGGTCGGCAGGGTCAGGAAGTTGCTGGCCTTGGCCGGGATCAGCGGCAGGCTCGGCGAGGATTTCCACGCCTTGCTGATCTGCTGGTTGAACAGCACGCGCAGGAACATCAGCACCGAGCACACGGCGATGGTCGCCAGAATGGCCGGGCTGGTGCCGTGCACTTCGAGGTTGATGCCGACGATGGTCAGTTTCAGACCCAGTACCGGATACGCAACCGCCCAAACCAAGAGCGCACTGAAGAGTGCTTGCTTAAGATTTTTAGTCATACTTTCTCAACCTCCGGACGGCCCAGAATGCCGGTCGGACGGAACAACAGCACCAGAACCAACAAGCCGAAAGCCACGACGTCCTTGTACTGGTCGCCGAAGATATCGGCACCAAAGGCTTCCGCCACCCCAAGCACCAGCCCGCCGAGCATGGCGCCGGGGATGCTGCCGATCCCGCCCAGTACTGCGGCGGTGAAGGCCTTGAGGCCGACGAGGAAACCGGCGTTCGGGTTGATCACGCCGTACTGCATGCTCAGCAGCACAGCCGCAACGGCCGCCAGCGCAGCACCAATGACGAAGGTCAGGGCGATGATGTTGTTGGTGTTGATGCCCAGCAGGTTGGCCATCTTGATGTCTTCGGCGCAGGCGCGGCAGGCGCGGCCCAGGCGAGAGCGAGAGATGAACAGCGTGAGGCCGAGCATGGCGACCAGGGTCACCACGAACACCACGATTTGCATATAGGAAATCAGCACTTCATGTGCACCACCTGGCCCGATGGAGATGTTGCCGGGGATCAGGTTGGGGATGGATTTATCCTTGGAGTCTTGCGCCAGCAGAACCGTGTTCTGCAGGAAGATCGACATGCCGATGGCGGAAATCAGCGGGATCAGACGGTTGCTGCCGCGCAGGGGGCGGTAGGCGATCCGTTCGATGCTGTAACCGTAGGAACTGGTGACAACGATGCTCGCGATAAACGCCGCGGTCATCAACAGCGGGACGTTGTCGATTCCCATCATGGCCAGCCCGGCGATGGCGATGAACGCCACGTAGGAGCCAATCATGTACACCTCGCCGTGGGCGAAGTTGATCATTCCAATGATGCCGTAAACCATCGTATAGCCGATGGCGATCAGGGCATACGTGCTGCCAATGGTCAGGCCATTAACCAGCTGTTGGAAGAAGTGATAGATGTCAGGCATTACAACGCTCCTAAAAACCTGATACGCATTTCACTGGTGGAGTCATTTTCCCGCCCGGCCCCGTGGATCTATATCCACTTCGAATCCGGGTTTTGCCAGCGAACCGCTGATGACGGTTTTGAGATTTTCAGGTGGGGAGACTGGCGGATCACGCCAGCGCGGCCCATACATTCGTAAAACAAAGCCCACGGCACGCCGTGGGCTTTATTGGCAGTCAGTCAGGGCGCGCCTTACTGAGGCGAAACTTCAGTTTTCGGTTTGCCGAAGTGCCACTCGTAAACCACAAATTTGAAGTCCTTCAGGTCGCCCTTGGCGTCGAAGCTCAGGTCGCCGGTAGGGGTCTTGAAGGAGCCTGCGTGAATGGCTGCGGCCACTTTTGCCGGGTCTTCGGATTTGGCTGCGGTGATACCGCCGGCAATCACTTCAACCGCCGAGTAGGAAGGGAACACGAACGGGCCGCTCGGATCTTCTTTCTTCGCCTTGAATGCATCAGCCAGGGCAACGTTGGCCGGATCCTGGTCGAAGGATTTCGGCAGGGTCACCAGCAGGCCTTCGGAGGACTCTTTGGCGATCTGCGAAATGGAGTCGTTACCCACGCCTTCCGGACCCATGAACTTGGCTTTCAGACCTTTTTCCTGGGCTTGACGCAGGATCAGACCCAGCTCCGGGTGGTAGCCGCCGTAGTAGACGAAGTCGACGTTGGCTTGCTTGAGCTTGGAGATGATCGAGGAGAAGTCCTTGTCGCCAGCGTTGATGCCTTCGAACACCGCCACTTTGACGTTCTTGCTTTCGAGGGTTTTCTTCACCGCGGTAGCGATGCCTTCACCGTATTGCTGCTTGTCGTGCAGTACGGCAACGATTTTCGGCTTCACGTGGTCGGCGATGTAGTTACCGGCGGCAGGGCCCTGGGCGCTGTCCAGACCGATGGTGCGGAAGACCATTTTGTAACCACGGGCGGTGATGTCCGGGCTGGTCGCAGCCGGGGTGATCATCACGACGCCTTCGTCTTCGTAAATGTCCGAAGCAGGCTGAGTGGAGCTGGAGCACAGGTGACCGACCACGAACTTGACGCCGTCGTTGACGACCTTGTTCGCGACCGCTACGGCTTGTTTCGGATCGCACGCGTCATCGTATTCAACGGCTTCGAGCTTCTTGCCGTCGACGCCGCCCTTGGCGTTGATCTGCTCGATGGCCATTTTCGCGCCACTGAACTGCATGTCGCCGTATTGGGCTACCGGGCCGGTTTTAGGGCCGGCGATACCGATCTTGATGGTGTCAGCTGCGAACGAATGGCTGGCAACCCCGGCCAGAACCATAGCGGCAAACAGTTTGGAAATCTGCTTAGTAGCCTTAGTCATAGTGCTCCACTCTTACTGTTGTAATTTTTTTTGAGTTCTGGCGCCGTAGCAGCAGAACCGGGTCAGATATCTTTGCGATACCCTCCGGAAATGCCCCCGGCAACTGTACCGGTACAGTGTAGAGCGCCGGTTGTTGGCCTGGGAAGCTGGCGCCAGGGGGCAAAACTTGTGGGTGTCGCATTTTTGAATGAAAAATACAGAATTGCGGCGGGGCTTTCGAGGGGCTTATGCCCCAAACACAGCATTCCTTGGCGTTCCTGCTCTTTTCGTTCGGTGAAGCGTTTTGCAACCGGGTTTTTCTGCCGGACCACCGACGTTATCATTCGCGTCGATTTCTTTTCCGGACAGTCCCATGAATCAAGAACCTAGCACCCTCTATGCCAAGCTGCTTGGTGAAACCGCATCTATTACCTGGAAAGAGCTGGAGCCGTTCTTTGCCAAGGGTGCCCTATTGTGGGTCGATCCAGCCCTGGATTTGATCGCCGCCGCTGAGGCCGTGGCATCGGATGATGGCGAGAAAGTCGCCGCCTGGCTGGCCGAAGACAAGGTCGCCAAGCTGTCTGAAACGCGGGCGCTGGATCTTTTCGAGCGCGATCCCGAGCTGTGGGCGGTGGTGGTGAGTCCGTGGATTCTGATCCAGGAAAGGGCGCCCGCCTGAGTGGTTGCACTTAGATGGTGCGAGCGTCGTGCGAAGGAAAGTGTGTAGCCGAGTAGCGTGATGGCACGTTGCCGTAGAGAAATGCCACATGCGTGGGTGGCATCACGGTGACGTAAACGTAACGGGAACAGTTTATTGAGCAGCCTGCGGGCTGCTTAATTGTTTCTGGATGTTGGAAGGGCTGAAATCTTTGGTGAATGTACCGGCCCCTTCGCGAGCAAGCCCGCTCCCACAGTTGAATGCATTCCGTCAGTGAAAATGCGGTCTGCTGTGGGAGCGGGCTTGCTCGCGAAGGGGGCGACTCGGTTCGTGATCAGACCGTGAACGTCTTGCCCGTATGGTTATTCAGCGAAATAACCTTGGTCTTGCCAATCCGGTGACGATAAATCTCGCGCAGATATTTGATCGACTTTTTCACGCAATCACGCGACAAACGAATGTCATTGATCGAGACGAACTTGTCTTTGTCATTGATCAGCTCGCGGTACTTTTTCTCGTACATCGGCTTGATCGCGTACCAGTTGGTGTCGAGGATCTTCGCCGGGTTCTCGAACTCGTTGAGCAGATCGTCGATACGGTCTTCGTCGAATTCTTCATTGATGATGAAGTCGAGGATCGAGTTGTCCAGGGTCTCGTCGAAACGGTACGGGGTCTTCGCAAAGCAGCGCTTGATGAACGCCACGATCAACGTCAGGAAGTCGTCCGACAGGCACGGGCTCTTGGCGATCAGGGTGGTCAGCGACAGGTTGGCCGACGCACCGATCACCAGCGCGTAGCGCTTGAGCGTGGTGTTGGGGAACAGGCTGTTGAGGTGGGTCTTCAACCGGTTCAGGTCCATGTAGGACAGCTTGTAGTCTTTGGGCAGCGAGACGATCGAGACCACCGACGAGCAGTTCTTGAAGAAGTGCAGGTCGTGCAGGGCGGCGGCGTCGTAGCCGGAATTCTTGTACTGCTCCAGCGAAGCGCGATAACGCTTGGATTCGATCGGCAGCAGGCTGATGCCTTCGATCGCCTGGGTAACCTTGTTGAAGTGCGGCAAGTCGATCGAGCGGAAGAACAGGTCGTCGATGTTCAGGCGCTGCGGCTCTTTGTCGAACACCTTGAACTTGTCGCTGCTCGGCGGCGGGGTTTCCGGCACCACCGATTCGGCGTAGGCGATCGCCACCGGGCCGGCCAGGCTCATGAACAGGTCGTTGGCGTCCAGGCGAATGGTTTCGCCGATGTCGATGCCGGCGCGACGGAAGTAGTTCTGGTCGTAGTCGGTGGTCACCGCCTGCGCCGTCAGAATGTTGAAGATCTGCTGCGAGATGTACTGGTTGGCGTGCTTCTCCATCGCATTGACATCAATGTTCTGGATGTTGCCGTCATCGCTCTCTTCGGCGTAACGCATGATGTCGTTGGAGATCAGCATCATCGCGTTCCATGGGCGGATGCGGCCCATGACGCTGGCTTCGCTGCTGTCTTCATTGGCGAAGTTATAGGAGAAATCCCATTCTTCCGAGAGGTATTTGCACAGCAGGCGACCAGCGTTGATGTGCAGCGCCTCGGACATTTCGCTGCGGTGGTCGGAAATGTTCGGCAGCACGCAGATACCGCTGGTGAAGATCGGCTCGAACACGAACGAATGCCCGCTCTTGCCGTCATGCTCGTCCATCGGCTTGGTGTCGAACGTTTTGTTCATGTACGAGTGCTGCTGGGCCAGGCCGAATTCCGAGGCCATGCCCGAACCGGTACCGCCGCCGGCACTGAAGATCGAGAAGTACAGGCGCGACTGGTTGGCCTTGATGCCGCAGCTGTCGATCAGGTACGAGTGGATCATTTTCCAGTCGGGGCTGGAGAAGCGCTGGGTGTCCTTGTTGAGGATGATCTTGGCCAGGTACTGGCCGAGGATCGGCGCGTTACCGGCGCCACCGGCGTGGACTTCGGACAAGTCCATGATCTTCATTTTGCTGTAGTCGCGCAGGAACCCGCTTTTCTCGCCCTTGCGCGAGAAACGGATGCGCCCGGCGATGTCCTTGTCGAGGTCGCCGAGCATTACCAGCGGTTCGACCAGAAACACCGGTTTGCTCGATTTGTTCGGGCCGATCCGCAGGTTGTTCTTGATCCACTGCGCCGGGCTGTAGCCCTTGTCGGCCAGTCGCCGATCCGCTGCGCGGTCTTCGTTGTTGAATTCGTTGAGGTAGAACTTGCGCGCGTTGTACACCAGCTCCGCGACGTCGAGGGCGATGTTGGAGCCGCAGCGACCGAGGCCGATCAGGCACACCGACGGGAATTCCTGGTCGTTGTGCTGCTCGTTGTCGCCTTCCAGGTGCGGCGGGCGCGGGAATACGAGGTCACGCAGGCCATCGAGGTTGTCGAGGATGCGGTCGGTGTTGGTTTCGGTGTAATAGAGATATTGGTGAGTGCCCAGCGGGCGCGAAGGAGGCAATGGCTTCATCGGTGCCGGGCTGTTCGCCGCAGGACTCAGAGTCAGGTCGGATACCGCAGTGGCGGGATTGTTTTTAGAAGTCATTGTGCGCCATATACCTGGACAGGGTTGGCTCGGCGACCGTTGTCATCGAGCCTCACGGAAAGAGGATCTCGCGTCTTTGACTGCGCGTATTTGGCCCGGGCGTCAGGGGCTTGGCCTGATCGTCGCGCGGGGGAATCCTTTCCTGATCGTTCATGAATCGGCCATTATTCGGTGATCTTTAATCGAAAAGAGGCAAAATGATGTCAACGCTACCTCCGTTGGGCTTTGCCGGAATTGGCCTGATGGGCCTGCCGATGTGCCACCGTCTGCTGGCGGCGGGTTACCCGCTGACCGTGTGGAATCGCAACCCGGCCAAGTGCGCGTCATTGGTCGAAGCCGGCGCCCGGCAGGTAGCGACCCCGGCTGAACTGTGCGAACACGCGGACGTGGTGATGCTCTGTCTGGCCGACACGGCGGTGGTGCGCGAGGTGGTGTTTGGTGTCGGCGGCGTCGCTGAAGGGGCGAAAAAAGGCCAGTTGCTGGTGGACTTTTCCAGCCTCGAACCGACCGCCACTCGCGAGATGGCGGCCGAGTTGGCAGACAGGTCTGGCATGGCCTGGCTCGATTCACCGGTGTCCGGCGGGGTGGTCGGCGCCGAGGCGGGCAGCCTGGCAATCATGGTTGGCGGTGCAGCGGCGGATCTGCAGCGAGTACGCGCGGTGCTGCTCAACCTCGGTCAGCGCGTCACCCACATGGGCGGCATCGGCGCCGGGCAAGTGACCAAGGCCTGCAACCAGATGATCGTCGCTTGCAATGCGCTGGTGATTGCTGAAGCGGTGGCGCTGGCCGAGCAGGCCGGGGTCGATGCCAGCCTGATCGCCGAAGCGCTGGCCGGTGGTTTTGCCGATTCGAGACCGTTGCAGATCCTCGCCCCGCAAATGGCCGAGAGCCGTTTCGAGCCGGTGAAATGGCACGTGCGTACGTTGCTCAAGGACCTCGATACTGCGGTGAAGTTTTCGCGTGAACAGGGTTCGGCGACGCCGATCAGCGGATTGGCCGCACAACTGATGCGCCTGCATGGGGCGCAGGGCTTTTTGCAGAAGGATCCAGCGACACTGGTACAAATGTACCGCGCGCCAGACTCAGCGGATTGACCGCGTGGGAGTGTTTGCGCTGGTTGATCTCTTCCAGCACCGGGCGTAACTCATCCAGCGGCACTGGACGGCTGAGCAGGTAACCCTGAATGAAGTCGCAACCTGAACGCTCAAGAAACTCGTACTGCTCCAGGCTTTCCACGCCTTCGGTCACCACTTGCAAATGCAGGGTGTGGGCCATGACGATGATTGCCTGAACGATCTCCATGTCGGCGGTTGCCGTGGGGATGTCGAGGATGAACGAACGGTCGATCTTCAGCGTGTTGAGCGGCAGGCGCTTGAGGTAGGCCAGTGACGAATAGCCGGTGCCGAAGTCGTCGATCGACAGCGACACGCCGAGGGCGCGGATCTGCCGCAACAGCACCAGGGTGTTGGCGATGTTGCCCATCAGCGCGTTTTCGGTGACTTCCAGTTCCAGCCGCTCGGGTGCGACCCCGGCGCTGCGCAGCGCACTTTCGATTTCATCGGCCAGCTCTTCCCGGGCGAGGTTGAGCGGCGAGCAGTTCCAGGCGATTTTCAGTTCGTCGCAGCCATGGCGCGTCAGTTCGCCAAGGTCCGTGCAGGCTCTGCGCAACACCCAGTTGTCCAGTTCGGCGATCAGGCCGTTGGTTTCGGCAATTGCAATGAAACGGTCCGGAGCCAGCAGGCCATGCACCGGGTGCTGCCAGCGGATCAACGCTTCGAGTTTGGTGACCCGGCCGGTTTTCAGTTCGAAGATCGGTTGGTAATACAACGTCAGCCCGTTTTCCTCACGCAGGGCCTGGCGCAATTCTTCTTCCAGTTGCAGCTCCAGGCTGGCGCGGGTTCTCAGGTTCGAACTGAAAAAATGCAGGCCGTTACGCCCGGCTCCCTTGGACTGATACAGCGCCAGATCCGCGTGCTTGAGCAGCTCGTCGCAAGTGCTGCCGTCGTCGGGGAACAGGCTGATGCCGATGCTGGTGGTCATCACCATACGGCGCCCCGCCAGTTCGATGGGCTCCTTCATTTTCAGCATGATCCGTTGCGCCATGCTGCGCGCCTCTTCACGGTCATGCAGGCCGATCAGGATGCAGAACTCGTCGCCACCGAAGCGTGCAACCACGTCTTCGTGGCTGCGCACCGAGCCTTTGATGTGATTGGCGATGACTTTGAGCAAGGCGTCACCGGCGTCATGGCCGAGGCTGTCGTTGATCCGCTTGAAGTGGTCGATGTCGAGAAACATCACCGCGAGCATGCCGCCCTCGCTGGTTTTCTGGCTGAGTTTCTCGGCGAAGATCTGGTTGAAACCGCGACGGTTGATCAGGTTGGTCAGGGCGTCGTAGTTGGCCACATGTTGCAGCGACATACGCGCCTGATCGAGCTGGCTGAGCAGGGCGTTGACCCGGCGCAGGTCGTGTTCCTTGCTTTGCAGCTTCTTGTCGGCCAGCGCCGCGCTGATCGCGCTGCCGAGAATCAGCAGAATGATCAGCGCGATTGTCAGGCCCAGTTGCAGGTGATTGGTTTCGGTACTCAGGGTCGGCGCAGCGCCTTCGGGCAACACCAGATCCAACGCGGCCATCCCGGTGAAATGCATGCTGATGATGCCGGCGCCGAGGATCATCGCGGCGGTGTATTTGAGCAAATGAAGGAAACGCCCGTTGCCTTCACGCAAACAACCGGCGACCCACAGCGCGGCGAAGCTGGCGCCGATGGCAATCACGATCGACAGGCAGAACAGCAGCGGCTGGTAGTAAGCGGTGGCCACCGAGTGCATCGCCGCCATGCCGACGTAATGCATGCCAGCGATGCCCAGTCCGATGACGATGGCGGTTTTCAGGTAGTGCACCAGGCTGGGCTGCGGATGACTCAAGGTGTGCATCGCCAGCCACGAGGCGAGCAGGGCGATCAGCAGGGAAAACAGAGTGATCGCCAGGTCGTAATGGATTTCTATCGGTGTCTGGAACGCCAGCATGGCGATGAAGTGCATGGCCCAGATGCCGCCGGCCAGGCAGGTGGCGCCGATCCAGCGCCAGACCCGTCGCGAGCCCGGATCTTCGGCATGGCCGACCCGTTCGGCCATGTCGAGGGTGGCAAAACTCGCGGCGCAGGCGACCAGATAGGCCACCAGCACCAGCAAGGGGTTATGTGTGCAATCGAGAATGACCTGCCCGCTCTCCGGCAGCTCGGTAACAAACTGCAAACCAAGCCACTCCATAGCATGCCCCGTCTCTGAAGTCGTCCCTACTGCGTCTTCAACGCAGGCGAATGAGAGGAGTATAGAGGCGGTTTTTATAGTGCAAGCGATAGTGGCACATTGCATTCAACGATTTCGGCATGAGCCTCATAGCGATTGGCGCTAAGCGTCACGCGCTCTGGTCGTAGGGAATCTCGGCCCAGCCAGGTTGCAGGGGCGGCAGGCCGAAGCGGGCACGCGCCTTGTCGCAATCGACATTCTGCTCGCCGTTTTCCCAGGATGACTCGAATTCACGGCAGGGGCTGGAGCGTTGTTCGTAAATCGAGCATTGCACCTGGCTGCCCACTTCGCCGACCAAAGCCGTGCAACGTGGCGATTTGCAGTCGGTGCCGTTCATCGCCACCCGGCTGGGGCTGATCTGGGTGACCAGTTCATCGGGCACCGTACCGCCGGAGGAAGCGCATTCACCCCAGAAAAAAGACACACGAAAATGGGAACAACAGGCACCGCAATTCAGACACGGACTGACTTCGGACATGGGGGAGGGCATCAAAGGGATTGATCGGCGAATCCGGACGGATCCGGCGGCTATTCTAGGCTTCGCCGTGAACTTGGGAAGGGGGGCGCGAAAGTATTTTTTTGTAGCCGGGTTTTGCCGTGAAAGCCCCGGTTTATGGGGGATTGCTGAGTTATCAAGGGCTTACGTTTCGTTACAGTGCCATGGCCCGACATCAGGCTTGCGAATGATCACAGACAGCCCCGATCCGCCTGTCTAGATTGCAGGTTCCGGGCTCGGATGCGACGGCAGTGAAGCCCCATGACAATAAAGAGACGGACCCATGCAGAACTCGACCCAAGCGGCGAATGCCTGGCGCATTCTGTTCCTGTTGTTCCTTGCCAACCTGTTCAATTTCTTCGACCGCACCATTCCGGCGATCATCATCGAGCCGATCCGCATGGAATGGCACCTCAGCGACTTCCAACTGGGGATCGTCGGCACTGCATTCACTCTGGTGTATGCGATTGCCGGCCTGCCATTAGGCCGGATGGCCGATACCGGTTCGCGCAGCAAACTGATGGGCTGGGGTCTGGCAACCTGGAGCGCGCTGACGGCAGTCAACGGTCTGGTCGGCAGTTTCTGGAGTTTCCTGCTGGTGCGCATGGGCATCGGCATTGGCGAGGCCAGTTACGCCCCGGCGGCCAACTCGTTGATCGGCGACCTGTTCCCGGCGCACCGCCGGGCACGGGCGATGGGCATTTTCATGCTCGGCTTGCCGTTGGGCCTGCTGCTGGCGTTTTTCACCATCGGCGCGATGGTCAAGGCGTTCGACAGCTGGCGTGCGCCGTTCTTTATTGCGGCGGTGCCGGGGCTGATTCTGGCGATATTCATGTTCTTCATTAAAGAGCCGAAGCGCGGTGCGGCGGAAACCGTGCAGGTCTCGCAGGAGCGAGTCGACAAGCCGATCCGCCGCGTTCTCGCGGTGCCGACCTTCCTCTGGCTGGTGATGGCGGGTTTGTGCTTCAACTTCGCCACCTATGCCTGCAACTCGTTTCTGGTGCCGATGCTGCAACGGTATTTCCTGATGCCGTTGCAGGAGGCCGCCGTGGCGACCGGGGTGATTGTCGGCGTTACCGGGTTGATTGGCCTGACCCTCGGCGGCTGGATCGCCGACAAGATTCATCAGCGGGTCGCCAATGGCCGGCTGTTGTTTGCCGGCTTCAGCCTGATCATCTCGACCGTGTGCACAGCGTGGGCGCTGCACGCAGGGCGGGTCGAGATCGGCGTGTTCGTCGCGGTGTTCAGCGTCGGCTGGCTGTTTGCCTACAACTTTTACACCTGCGTCTATACGGCGATTCAGGACGTGGTCGAACCGCGCCTGCGGGCTACGGCGATGGCACTGTTCTTTGCTGGACTGTATCTGCTCGGCGGCGGACTGGGGCCGGTGGTGGTGGGGGCGTTGTCGGATCACTTCGCCAAATCGGCGATGTTCTCGGCGGGGGCTGAGCAGATGACCGAGGCGTTCAAGGCGGTGGGGCTGCATGACGCGATGTACCTGATCCCGGTTGCGCTGTTCTTCACCATGGTGTTTCTGTTTCTGGCGGCGCGGTGTTTTGTGCGCGATGCGCAGCGGATGAGGGAGGGGTTGGTGGCGGTGAGTGAGCCTGATGTTGCTGTGGCGACTGCATAATTGCTATCGCGAGCGGGCTCACTCCTACAGGGGAGTGCATTCCAACTGTAGGAGTGAGCCTGCTCGCGATAGGGCCTTCAGCATCACCCGATAAACAGCAGACAAACAAAAAGGCCCGCATCACTGCGGGCCTTTTCATTTACAACGGTGGAGCAGGGGCCTTAGCCCGCCACCAACACCCGGATCGCTTCCAGACGCAGCGCCGCTTTATCGAGCATTGCCAGACCCTGTTCACGCTGCTTGCGCAACGCATCCAGTTCGCTGTCGCGTACGGTCGGGTTGACCGCTTGCAACGCGGTCAGGCGCGCCAGTTCTTCTTCGGTATCGGCAGCCAGACGACGACGGGCCTCGGCCACGCGCTCGGCGTGACGCGGGGTGATCTTGTCTTCACCAGCGTTGATCCGTGGCGTCAGCTGATCGCGTTGGGCCTGGATGAACTTGTTGGCGCTGGCACGCGGTACGCTTTCCAGCTGATCGTTCAGCGTTTCAAACGAGACCCGTGGCGACAGGTCGTTGCCGTTGGCGTCGAGCAGGCAGCGCAGCGCGGCCGGCGGCAGGTAGCGGCCCAGTTGCAGCGAGCGCGGGGCAACCACTTCGCTGACGTAGAGCAGTTCCAGCAGCACGGTGCCCGGTTTCAGTGCCTTGTTCTTGATCAGCGCGACGGCGGTGTTGCCCATCGAGCCGGACAGCACCAGGTCCATGCCGCCCTGCACCATAGGGTGTTCCCAGGTGATGAACTGCATGTCTTCGCGCGACAGTGCCTGATTGCGATCGTACGTGATGGTCACGCCTTCGTCGTCGCCCAACGGGAAGCTGGCGTCGAGCATCTTCTCGCTCGGCTTGAGGATCAGGGCGTTTTCCGAGTGGTCTTCGCTGTCGATGCCGAACGCGTCGAACAGGGTTTCCATGTAGATCGGCAGGGCGAACTGATCGTCCTGCTCGAGGATCGCCTCGACCAGCGCGTCACCTTCGCCAGCGCCCCCGGAGTTGAGTTCCAGCAGGCGGTCGCGACCGGTGTGCAGCTCTTGTTCCAGACGCTCGCGCTCGGTGCGCGCTTCGTCGATCAGCGCTTGCCACTCGCCGTCGTCAGCTTCTTCGAGCAGCGGCAGCAGGCGCGGGCCGAACTGATGCTGCAAGGCGTTGCCGGTCGGGCAGGTGTTGAGGAACGCGTTCAGCGCTTCGTTGTACCACTGGAACAGACGCTCTTGCGGGCTGGTTTCCAGGTACGGCACGTGCAGCTCGATGATGTGCTTCTGGCCGATCCGGTCGAGACGGCCGATACGCTGCTCGAGCAGGTCCGGGTGCGACGGCAGATCGAACAGCACCAGGTGGTGAGCGAACTGGAAGTTGCGACCTTCACTGCCGATTTCCGAGCAGATCAGCACCTGCGCGCCGAACTCTTCGTCGGCGAAGTAGGCGGCGGCGCGGTCACGCTCGAGGATGTTCATGCCTTCATGGAACACCGTGGCCGGGATGCCGGAGCGCACGCGCAGGGCGTCTTCCAGGTCCATCGCGGTTTCGGCGTGGGCGCAGATCACCAGCACTTTGGTGCGCTTGAGCATTTTCAGCTGATCGATCAGCCACTCGACACGCGGGTCGAATTTCCACCAGCGCTCTTCTTCACTGGCGTCCGGCTGGGCCTGGAAGCTGACTTCCGGGTACAGCTCGGCGTGATCGCCCAGCGGTAGTTCGAGGTATTCGTCGGGGCACGGCAGCGGGTATGGGTGCAGTTTGCGTTCAGGGAAACCCTGCACGGCGGCGCGGGTGTTACGGAACAGCACGCGGCCGGTGCCGTGGCGGTCGAGCAGCTCACGCACCAGACGGGCGCTGGCTTCGGTGTCGCCATCGTTGACCGCGGTCAGCAGCGCTTCGCCTTCGTTGCCGAGGAAGCCGTGAATGGTTTTGTGCGCTTGGGGCGACAGGCGCCCCTTGTCGAGCAGTTCCTGAACGGCCTCGGCCACCGGGCGATAGTTGTCGCTCTCGGCGCGGAACGCGGCCAGGTCATGGAAACGGTTTGGATCGAGCAGGCGCAGACGGGCGAAGTGGCTGTCCTGGCCGAGTTGTTCCGGGGTGGCGGTGAGCAGCAGCACGCCAGGAATGACTTCGGCGAGTTGCTCGACCAGCGAATATTCCGCGCTGGCCTTTTCTTCGTGCCAGACCAGGTGGTGGGCTTCGTCGACGACCAACAGATCCCAACCGGCGGCGAACAGAGCGTCCTGCGCCTTTTCGTCTTCGACCAGCCACTCCAGCGCCACCAGCGCCAGTTGGGTGTCTTCGAACGGGTTGGCGGCATCGCTTTCGATGAAGCGTTCTTCGTCGAACAGCGCAACCTGCAGGTTGAAGCGGCGGCGCATTTCCACCAGCCACTGATGCTGCAGGTTTTCCGGCACCAGGATCAGCACGCGGTTGGCGCGGCCCGAGAGCAACTGGCGATGGATCACCAGGCCGGCTTCGATGGTTTTACCCAGACCCACTTCGTCGGCCAGCAGAACCCGTGGCGCGATACGGTCGGCGACTTCACGGGCAATGTGCAACTGGTGCGCGATCGGTTGCGCACGCACGCCGCCCAGGCCCCAGAGCGAGGACTGCAACTGGCGGCTGGTGTGTTCCAGGGTGTTGTAGCGCAGGGAGAACCACGCCAGTGGGTCGATCTGCCCGGCGAACAGACGGTCGCTGGCCAGACGGAACTGAATGAAGTTCGACAGTTGGGTTTCCGGCAGGGTAACCGCTTCGTTCTGCCCGTTGAGGCCGTGATAGACCATCAGCCCGTCGACGTCGTCGACTTCGCGCACGGTCATCTTCCAGCCTTCGAAGTGAGTAATGGTGTCACCCGGCGAGAACCGCACGCGGGTGAGCGGCGCATTCCGTAGCGCGTACTGGCGGGTTTCGCCAGTGGCCGGGTAAAGCACGGTCAACAAGCGGCCGTCCTGTGCCAGAACGGTGCCTAAACCAAGCTCTGCTTCGCTGTCACTGATCCAGCGTTGCCCCGGTTGATACTGCTGCGCCATGCTGCCTGACTCCCACCTTGAAAAAGCGGGCTATCTTAACGGAATGAGGCCCCGAGGCCAAAGGATTAGGAGCAGTTGGAAGCTTTTAGCTACGCGCCGCAAGCTGAGGCAAGAGGCGGTCATGCGTTGGTTTTATGAGGGAGAGGGGCACCTGTGAGTGCCAACCCGGTCACAAGTTTGCGACCAGCGGCTCAAGCCAGCTTCGCCCAAGCCGATAGCCTGCTGACAGGAGACCCTTTATATGCTGCCACCGATGCTCCCCCTGAGCGCTGTGCCGATCACTTCCCAGCAGGATCCGATTCGCCAGCGGCCGGACATTCCTCCGGTGGTGCCGGTGCAGGAAAGCTCCAACGAAAGCACGATCGATCTGCAAAAGCGCGATCCGGAAGAGGATCGACTGCAGGCGCGCGAAGAACAGCGCCGCCAGCAGGAACGCGACCGCCGTCGCCGCGAGGCCGACGAAGACCCGGAAGAACACCTCGCCGTGCCTGGCACCGAGCTCAATGCCGACAACACCGTGCCGGTGGTGCCGCTGATGGAAGATCAGCCACGTCAGGGCTTGTGGGTCGATATCGAGATCTGAATCAGTTCATTTACATGATTTGTTGTAGAGCTGTGGCTGGTCAGCGCTGGCGTCAGGCGGCATGATTGGCGCAGTCCTGCCGGCGATGCGGCAGTTGTGATTTCTTCAAGCGATGCGCCGAACGCCATGAGCCAAGACGACAAACTGATCGACCTCAGCACCGAACGCGCCAAGCGGGTGCATGACCTCAACGAGAAACGCCTGAACGAAGTGCGCAAAGCCTTCGAGCAGGCGATGCCGTTGGGAAAAAACCAGAAAAAGCCGAAAAAGAAACCGAAAAAGCGTTGATCTCCCTCCGCATCCTTTGATGCAGATCAGTTATTTTCCCGCCTTTACCTTTTGTGTTGACCGGACTTGATCCTGGTCAATTTCTGCGCCTGCGTGATTGGTTAACTTAGTTCCATCGCAGCAAAGCAGGGGCCAGGAGGCCACAGTCATGTTTTTCGATAACGTGGTGTTTGCCGGGGTTCTGACCGTAGGACTCATGGTTCTGTTTTTTGCAGGGTTTGGATTTTTTATCTGGAAAGATGCGAATAAGCGCAAGAAGTAGGTCTTTCTGGGTTTGATGAGCACGCAAGGCATTTTGGGCAACTTCGGTTGCCCTTTTTTTTGTGTGCTTGGCGGCCTTTGGGCCGACCATGTTGTGGGTTGTTTGGTGTGGATATCCGTAGCTTTGGGTGTTGCGGCTGGCGGTTTCGCCCTTACGGCGAGGCCCTTTTGACAAGCGCCTCAAAAGGAACCAAAAAGTCTTGCCCCAACGTTCGGCCCGCTCGCTAAGGCTCGGGGTTCCTTCGCTCCGGGATCCATCCGGGCGCATCGCCTCCGGTTTGCTTCGCTGCACCTCCTCTCGATGTGTTTGGCTGCGCCAAACGGTCGCTGCGCTCCCACCCCCGGATGAATCCCTCCTCTCAGCCTGCCGACGGGGCCTGTGGATCAAGATCAAGAGCTGCTGCCGAGCTTGCGCTCATCCTGTTGAGTGGGGCGGCTGCGCCGCTTGGGTTGTACGCAAACTAAAAACTGTAGGTCTTCGCCTGCTCGCGATGGCGGCCTGAAAGCCAACCAGTCCCTCGCAGACTGCTTACGATCCAACTGTAGGAGTGAGCCTGCTCGCGATGACGTCCTGACAGCCGACCACTTTCTAACTGAATGTGCCCAATCCCACTGTGGGAGCGGCGGTGCGACGATTCGACTTGCTTGCGAAGGCGGCCTCAGCCGACCACTTTCTTCCTGATGTAATCGGTCCAATTGTGGGAGCGGGCTTGCTCGCGAAGGCGGCCTGTCAGCCGACCAAGTTCTAACTGAATGCAACCAATCCCCCTGTAGGAACTGCCGAAGGCTGCGATCTTTTGATTTGGCTTTGGCTTTGGCTTTGGCTTTGGCTTTGGCTTTGGCTTTGGCTTTGGCTTTGGCTCTTGATCTTGCCGTACCGGCCCCTTCGGCAGGCCGAGCGAAGGTGTTCATCAGGGGGGTAGGCGCGTAGCGCCGTGCGGCGCAGCCGCATACATCGAGAGGAGGTGCAGCGAAGCCAACCGTAGGCGATGCCCCTGATGGACACCGTAGCGAGGGAACACTGAGCCTCAGCGAAGTGCCGTACGCCGGGGCAAAGCCTTTTGCTTCCTTTTTGGCGTTTGAAAAAGGGACTCGCTGTAAGAGCGAAGCCGCCAGCGGCAACACCCGCAGAAACGGATATACCCCCAACCCCCAAACCAAAAAAAGGCGCGATCCTCTCGAATCGCGCCTTTTCATCAAAGCCTGAAGCCGACTATCAACTACCCAGAGCCTTCGAAGCCAACCAGAACAAACCAGCCGACAGCGCCACAGTCGCCGGCAGGGTCAGCACCCAAGCCAGCAGAATGGTGCGCACAGTACCGCCTTGCAGGCCGCTCTTGTTAGCAACCATGGTACCGGCCACGCCCGAGGACAGCACGTGAGTGGTCGACACTGGCAGGCTGAAGATGTTGGCCAGGCCAATCATGCTCGCGGCGGTAATCTGCGCCGACATGCCTTGGGCGTAAGTCATGCCCTGCTTGCCGATCTTCTCGCCGATGGTCAGTACCACACGTTTCCAGCCGATCATGGTGCCCAGGCCCAAGGCCAGGGCGACCGCCAGAATCACCCAGAACGGGGCGTATTCGGTGGTGGTGGTCAGGTCTTTGCGCAGCTTGTCCAGGTCAGCCTTTTCACGGGCTTCAAGGCCTGGCAGCTTGGCGACTTTCTTCGCGGTGTCGTCCAGGCACAACAGGTAGCGACGCACTTCGATGCGGCTTTCGGCCGGCAGCGAGTGGTAGTCCGAGACACCTTTAAGCGTGTGCAGCAGGGCGGAAATGGTCGGTTCGGTCTGCTGCGGGTTGCAGCGGAATTTCTCCGGCAGGTCGCCTTCAACGCTCTTGCCCAGGGCCAGGAACTCGCCGAGGGTGGAGGCGTTGCGCTGGTAGAACTGGCTCAGGTGCAGAGTCGCATCGCGGGTGCGTTCGATCTGGTAAGTGGTGCTGTTCAGGTCGAGGACGAACTGCGCAGGTACGATACCGATCAGCACCAGCATGATCAGGCCGATGCCTTTCTGACCATCGTTGGAACCGTGCACGAAGCTCATGGCCATGGCCGACATCACCAGCACCAGCCGATTCCAGAACGGCGGGTGCTTCTTGTCGTCGATCTTGCGGCGCTGTTCCGGCGTCTTGTGCATCTTCGACAGCGGGCGCCACCATTTCAGGCCGATCAGCACCAGGGCGGCGACGAGGAAACCGGCCATGGGCGAAAACACCAGCGAGGCGCCGATGTCGATCGCTTTCTGCCAGTTCACGCCATCAGCCAGCGGAATGTCGTTGATCAGGGCATTGGCCAGGCCGACACCAAGGATCGAGCCGATCAGGGTGTGCGAACTCGACGCCGGGATACCGAAGTACCAGGTGCCCAGGTTCCAGGCGATGGCTGCGGCGAGCAACGAGAACACCATCGCCAGGCCATGGCCGGTGTTCACATTGATCAGCAGTTCCACCGGCAGCAGGTGAACAATGGCATACGCCACGCCAACGCCGCCCAGCAACACGCCGAGGAAATTGAACACACCGGAGAAGAACACCGCCAGGTGAGGCGGCATGGCTTTGGTGTAGATAACAGTGGCTACCGCGTTAGCGGTGTCATGAAATCCATTGATGAACTCGAAGGCGAGGACAAACGTCAGGGCGAGCAAGAGGCTCACAAGCACCCAAGCATCCAGTCCGCTGAATAAATCGATCATGAAGGTTTTCTGACCCGGTCATAAGGGGGCGCGATTATGCCAGAAAAGACTGGAAATCGATCCCCTACCTGCTCATCGGTAGCGCACTTCAACAAATTAAATTGTTGCAAGGTGCAATGGCCGAGTGTTTTGCAGGGTTTTGCAATCCCTTGATTAGCCTTGAAAAATAACGCTCAGCCAAGGGTTTTGCCAAGGTTGGAGACGGCTCGAACGCTTGTGTGAAATATCTCTGAAACGTGTACGACACGCTCCATTCCCGTGCAAGACGGGGGAGGTAGCCGCTGCCCGCGGGTAGCGGGCGCGCAAGGCATCGTCGCTTCACCGCGCTTGTAAGCGGTGCAGACGCAAGCCCTCGAAAACTCAGGATCGCCCGGTCATGGCTCTTCGGTTTTGAGTTCTTCTTCCATCTTTTTCAGTTCTTGCTGGAAAACCTGATCCTGAACAGTGGGGCGTTTACGCCATGCCTTGCGTTCCGGTTCCGGTTGAGCGGCGTAGGTGGTGACTTCCCCGCCGTAAACTTCCTTGTAACGTTGTTCCTGGCGCTCAAGTTCCGCGCGCAGTTCGTCTTTCGTCACAGTGCTACCTGTTTGAGTTGAGATAAATGTCTGGTGAACGACTGCAACGAATCGATTGAGCGATCCACCGACAGGCCATACCCGGACGGGCATTGGTGTTATCGGCAGGGCGATCAAGACTTCCATGTTGCAGGCGGCTACGGCACCAGATTAAAACTGACGCAGCATCAGTTTCCTGTTTCAGCGAGTGCTGGCGTTGCATGAGTCATGCGCGTCAGCGCTGGCCGGGCTGTCGGCGATTGGCATCGCGTCGGCGGGTGGCGGTCTCGGCGAATAAAACGGGGCGCCACTGAGATGCATTATAGCGGTCGATTCGGGAATGACTATCTTTGCCAAGTTAAAAACGGTTCTGGATGTGTGATTGTTTTGTGACTGACGTTTTTTATCAGTAGTTGCAGTCGGGTCAACCCTTTATTGGCCCGGTGTTGTGTTTCTGGCGTCATTAAGTCGAACAACTAAGGGATCGATTCAGCGGCTCGACAAAGTTTAGGAAATATTTCCTTGAGGTCGAGCAAGGCTGGGCGGCAGGCGATTGCGATAATCGGCCGGTGGTTCGATAATCGCCCAATCTTGGCATCCCGGCCCTTGTGCATCGGTCGGCGAGCCGCTTGTATAGCCATTGATCCGTGCCGGAAAAAAGGACAAGAAATGAACGATCAAATGCGCAACTCCTTCACCTCCGTGGCGCCGCCGATCGTCGCTTCGCCGGCCAAGCGTATCCAGGCGCTGACTGGCGACCCGGATTTCATGACCTCGCTGGCCCGTGGCCTGGCGGTGGTCCAGGCATTTCAAGAGCGCAAGCGGCACCTGACGATCGCCCAGATCAGCCACCGCACGGAAATACCCCGCGCCGCGGTGCGTCGTTGCCTGCACACCTTGATCAAACTGGGTTATGCCACCACCGATGGCCGCACGTACTCGTTGCTGCCCAAAGTGCTGACGCTCGGCCACGCGTATCTGTCCTCGACGCCGCTGGCGGTTTCCGCCCAGCCGTACCTCGACCGCATGAGCGAGCAGTTGCACGAAGCCTGCAATATGGCGACGCTTGAAGGCGATGACATTCTTTATATCGCCCGTTCCGCGACCACCCAGCGGCTGATCTCGGTGGACCTGTCGGTGGGCGGGCGTCTGCCGGCCTATTGCACGTCGATGGGGCGCATCCTGCTGGCGGCGTTGGACGACACCTCGCTGCGCGAATACCTCGACCATGCCGAACTGGTGGCCAAGACCAGTCGCACCCTGCACACCCCGCAATCCTTGCTCGAATGCCTGCAGGAAGTGCGGCAGCAGGGTTGGTGCATCGTCGATCAGGAACTCGAACAAGGCCTGCGTTCGATTGCGGTGCCGGTCTACGACGCGTCGGGCCAGGTGGTCGCGGCGCTCAACGTCAGTACCCACGCCGGCCGCGTCACTCGCACCGAGCTGGAACAACGCTTTCTGCCGGGCCTGCTCAGTGCCAGCCGTGACCTCAGCGCGCAGCTGTTCGCCTGATGAAGCTGTTCGATAAACGCACAGTGTTGCGTTTATCGAATTGACGCTAAAACCCCCGGCTCATTAATGTCGCGGCAGCGTCATCCGGCGCAGATGTGAATGAGCCTGCCGGATTGTCGACTCCCATAATAATGACAAGAGGCAACTCATCATGCGCATGCTCCCCGACTGTCTCAGCCCCATTCCCTGTTGCCGGATTCTGCGCAACGCCTGATCCGACCTTCTATTCTTGTGTCCGTGCCGCTCTTTGGCCGGCCGCCGTTCGACTGCGTTTTTTGCGTGGAATAAAAATAATGAACCAGCCTCAGTCCGCTGTAGGTAACTGCCTCGATGTGCAGACCTTCATCAATGCCCAACCGATCTCGCGCTATCAGTGGCGGGTGGTGATCCTGTGTTTCCTGATTGTGTTTCTCGATGGCCTCGACACCGCCGCGATGGGCTTCATCGCTCCGGCGTTGTCCCAGGACTGGGGCATCGACCGCGCCAGCCTCGGCCCGGTGATGAGCGCCGCGCTGATCGGCATGGTCTTCGGCGCACTCGGCTCCGGCCCGCTGGCTGACCGCTTCGGGCGCAAAGTCGTGCTGGTCGGCGCCGTCCTGTTGTTCGGCGCCTTCAGCCTGGCCTCGGCGTACAGCACCAACGTCGAGCAACTGCTGGTGCTGCGTTTCCTCACCGGCCTCGGTCTGGGTGCTGGCATGCCCAACGCCACCACGCTGCTCTCGGAATACACCCCGGAGCGCAAGAAATCGTTGCTGGTGACCAGCATGTTCTGCGGCTTCAACCTCGGCATGGCCGGCGGCGGTTTCATTTCGGCGAAACTGATCCCGGCGTTCGGCTGGCACAGCCTGCTGATGATCGGCGGGATCCTGCCGTTGATCCTCGCTGTGGTGTTGCTGTTCTGGCTGCCGGAATCGGCGCGCTATCTGGTGGTGCGCAATCGCGGCACCGACAAAGTACGCAAGACCTTGTCGCCGATCGATCCGCTTGCCGTGGCGCAGGCATCGAGTTTCAGCGTGCCGGAGCAGAAAACCGTCAAGGCGCGCAACGTGTTCGCGGTGATCTTTTCCGGTACCTACAGCACCGGCACCTTGCTGCTGTGGCTGACCTATTTCATGGGCCTGGTCATCGTGTACCTGCTGACCAGTTGGCTGCCGACCCTGATGCGTGACAGCGGCGCGAGCATGGAGCAGGCGGCGTTCATTGGCGCGCTGTTCCAGTTCGGCGGAGTGTTGAGCGCGGTCGCTGTGGGATGGGCGATGGATCGCTTCAATCCGCATAAGGTCATCGGCATTTTCTACCTGCTGGCCGGGGTGTTTGCCTACGCGGTGGGGCAGAGCCTGGGCAACATCACGTTGCTGGCGACGTTGGTACTGGTGGCGGGGATGTGCGTCAACGGCGCGCAATCGGCAATGCCTTCGCTGGCGGCGCGGTTTTATCCGACCCAGGGCCGGGCGACGGGTGTTTCATGGATGCTGGGGATTGGCCGCTTTGGCGCGATTCTCGGCGCGTGGATGGGCGCGACGCTGCTGGGCCTGGGCTGGAATTTCGAGCAGGTGTTGACGGCGCTGGTGATTCCGGCGGCGTTGGCGACGACGGCGGTGGTGATCAAAGGCATGGTGAGTCATGCGGATGCGACTTGAGGTCATGTCTGTAGATCTTCATTGAACTGGCAGGCCTCATCGCGAGCAGGCTCACTCCTACAGGGGGAACGCATTCCAAATGTAGGAGTGAGCCTGCTCGCGATGCTTTTGCTGTTGATTGTTAGGGTGATAACAATCCGTTCGATAAACGAACACTCAGTCGATTATCGGATTGTTTGGTGATTTTCAGCGGCTTAATCTGCAGTGACTCCGGCGCTGAACCTCGCGCCTTTTTATCACTGGCGATTCACTACAATAACGGGAGCCTGCTCCATGGCTGAGATCCTTTCGCTGCACGACGCGGTGAAGCAATTCGTCAACGACGGTGACACCGTCGCGCTCGAAGGCTTCACTCACCTGATCCCTACGGCGGCAGGTCATGAAATCATTCGTCAGGGCAAGAAGGATCTGACCCTGGTGCGGATGACGCCTGACCTGATCTACGACCAACTGATCGGTGCCGGTTGTGTACGCAAGCTGATCTTTTCCTGGGGCGGCAATCCGGGGGTGGGTTCGCTGCACCGTCTGCGTGATGCGGTCGAGAAGCAATGGCCGCATGCGCTGGAAATCGAAGAGCACAGTCACGCCGACCTGGCCAATGCCTACGTCGCCGGCGCTTCCGGCCTGCCGTTCGCCGTTCTGCGGGCCTACGCCGGTTCCGACCTGCCGAAGGTCAACCCGCTGATCAAATCCGTGACCTGCCCGTTCACCGGTGAAGTGCTGGCGGCGGTGCCGTCGGTGCGTCCGGACGTGACCGTGATCCACGCGCAGAAAGCCGACCGCCAAGGCAACGTGCTGCTGTGGGGCATTCTCGGGGTGCAGAAAGAAGCCGCACTGGCGGCCAAGCGCTGCATCGTCACCGTCGAGGAGATCGTCGATAACCTCAACGCACCGATGAACGCCTGCGTGCTGCCGACCTGGGCCTTGAGCGCGGTCTGCCACGTACCCGGCGGCGCGCATCCGTCCTACGCCCACGGTTACACCGAGCGCGACAATCGTTTCTATCAGGCGTGGGATCCGATCGCTCGCGACCGTGAGACGTTTACCGCGTGGATCAACGAGTACATCCATGGCTGCGCTGACTTCAGCGAGTTCCAGGCCAAGTTGGCCGCTGCTTCGGAGGCCAAGTAATGACTTACACCACCAATGAAATGATGACCGTCGCGGCGGCCCGTCGCCTGAAGAACGGCTCGGTGTGCTTCGTCGGCATTGGCCTGCCGTCGAAAGCCGCCAACCTCGCGCGCCTGACTTCGTCGCCGGACGTGGTGCTGATCTACGAATCGGGCCCGATTGGCGCCAAGCCCAGCGTGCTGCCGCTGTCGATCGGTGACGGCGAACTGGCGGAAACCGCCGACACTGTCGTACCGACCGGTGAGATTTTTCGCTATTGGCTGCAGGGCGGGCGCATCGACGTCGGTTTTCTCGGCGCCGCGCAGGTCGACCGTTTCGGCAACATCAATACCACCGTGGTCGGCGATTACTTTTCCCCGAAAGTCCGTCTGCCGGGTGCCGGTGGCGCGCCGGAGATTGCCGGCTCGGCAAAAAGCGTATTGATCATCCTTAAACAGTCGGCGCGTTCGTTTGTCGACAAGCTCGACTTCATCACCTCGGTCGGCCATGGCGAGGGCGGCGATTCGCGCAAACGTCTGGGCCTGCCGGGCGCCGGCCCGGTCGGGATCATCACCGACCTGTGCATCATGGAACCGGAAGCGGGCACCCATGAGTTCGTGGTCACCGCGCTGCACCCGGGTGTGACCCGCGAGCAAGTGGTCGCTGCCACCGGTTGGGCCATTCGTTTTGCTGACAATGTCGCCACCACCGCTGAGCCGACCGCGGTCGAGCTGACTGCGTTGCGCGACCTCGAAGCGCGCACCGCCGCGGCCCACGGCCAGGCTCCGGGAGAAGCATGATGCGTGACGTGTATATCTGCGATGCGATTCGTACCCCCATCGGCCGTTTCGGCGGTGGTCTGGCTGCCGTGCGCGCTGACGATCTGGCCGCCGTGCCGATCAAGGCACTGATGGAACGCAATCCCTCGGTGGACTGGAACGCGATCGACGAAGTGTTCCTCGGCTGCGCCAACCAGGCCGGTGAAGACAACCGCAACGTGGCGCGCATGGCGCTGCTGCTGGCCGGCCTGCCAGACAGCGTGCCGGGCGTGACCCTCAACCGTCTCTGCGCTTCGGGCATGGACGCGATCGGCACCGCGTTCCGCGCGATTGCCAGCGGCGAGATGGAGCTGGCGATTGCCGGCGGCGTCGAGTCGATGTCCCGCGCGCCGTTCGTGATGGGCAAGGCTGACGCGGCGTTCTCGCGCAACATGAAACTGGAAGACACCACCATCGGCTGGCGTTTCATCAATCCGTTGATGAAGGCGCAGTATGGCGTCGATGCGATGCCGCAGACCGCTGACAACGTCGCTGACGACTATAAAGTGTCGCGCGCCGATCAGGACGCGTTTGCCCTGCGCAGCCAGCAACGCACTGCCGCTGCACAAGCTGCGGGCTACTTCGCCGAGGAAATCGTCGAAGTGCGGATCGCCCACAAGAAGGGCGAAACTGTGGTCAGCCAGGACGAACACCCACGCGCCGACACCACGATTGAAGCGCTGAGCAAACTCAAACCGGTCAACGGCCCGGACAAGACCGTCACCGCCGGCAATGCCTCCGGCGTCAATGACGGTGCCGCCGCGCTGATTCTCGCTTCGGCTGAAGCGGTGAAGAAACACGGTCTGACCGCTCGCGCCAAAGTGCTCGGCATGGCCAGTGCCGGTATCGCGCCACGCGTCATGGGCATCGGCCCGGTGCCGGCGGTGCGCAAACTCATCGAGCGCCTCGGCGTGGCGGTCAGCGATTTCGACGTGATTGAACTCAATGAAGCCTTCGCCAGCCAGGGCCTGGCAGTCCTGCGCGAACTGGGATTGGCGGACGACGCGCCGCAGGTCAATCCGAATGGTGGCGCGATTGCCTTGGGCCATCCGTTGGGGATGAGCGGCGCGCGCTTGGTGCTGACCGCGTTGCATCAGCTTGAAAAGATTCAAGGCAAGAAAGGTCTGGCGACGATGTGCGTCGGAGTAGGGCAGGGTCTGGCCCTGGCGATCGAACGCGTCTGACGCAGCGCGTCGACTGATAAGAACAGAGGAAAGCGAAATGACTGACAAGCCTGGCTACCGTCGTCCGCAGGAAGGCACTCAGCCTGAGTACCTGCACCCGACGTATCAATCCACCAACCTGCGCTCGCCGTCCAAGCCGTTGGTGTTTCTGCCGCATTCGTTATCGGAGATCACCGGCCCGACCATCGGTGCCGAGCGCGTTGCCGAGAAGGACAACGACCTGACCGCCCAGCACGACGGCGAACCGTTGGGTGAGCGGATCATCCTTCACGGCCGCGTGCTCGACGAAAACGGTCTGCCGGTACCGGGGATTCTGGTGGAGATCTGGCAGGCCAACGCCGCCGGCCGCTACAACCACCAGCGTGACCTGCACGACGCACCGCTGGACCCGAACTTCACCGGCACTGGCCGCACCGTGACCGACGCCGACGGCTGGTATCAGTTCCAGACCATCAAACCAGGCGCTTACCCGTGGGGCAATCACCACAACGCGTGGCGTCCGGCGCACATTCACTTTTCGCTGTTCGGGCCGAGCATCCTCACTCGTCTGGTGACGCAGATGTACTTCCCCGGCGACCCGCTGCTGGCCTACGACCCGATCTACAACTGCGTGCCGGACACCTCGGCCAAGGAACGTTTGATCGCCAGTTTCGATCTGGAAAAAACCATTCCGTCCTACGCCCTTGGCTATCGCTGGGACATCGTCTTGCGCGGCCGCGACGCCACGCCGATGGAGAAATAAGATGACGCTGACTGCCACCACGTCTCACACCGTCGGGCCGTATTACCACATCGGCCTGACTTGGCTGAACCGCGAAAACCTCGCGGTCGAACAAACCCTCGGCGAGCGCGTGGCGATCACCGGCCAAGTCGTTGACGGCAACGGCGATGTGGTCAACGACGCGATGCTCGAAGTCTGGCAGGCCAACGCCGCCGGCAAGTACGCGCACCCGGAAGACGAGCAGGACAAGCCGCTGGACCCGCATTTCGAAGGTTTCGGTCGGGTGCCGGTGGACGCCGAAGGGCGCTTCCGTTTCACCACGATCAAGCCGGGCACGGTCGAAGGCCTGAAGGGCTCGACCCAGGCGCCGCATCTGGTGGTGCTGGTGTTTGCCCGTGGGCTGGTCAAGCACTTGCTGACGCGCATCTACTTCGAAGGCGACCCGGCGAATGTTGATGATCCGTTGCTGGAGTGCGTGCCGGCTGAGCGTCGTGCGACGTTGCTGGCGAAAAAGGACGTCTCGGGTGTTTACCAGTGGAATGTGATTTTGCAGGGCACTGAGGCGGAGACGGTGTTCTTCGATTATTAAAAGAACACCACCAATGATCGTTCCCGCGCTCTGCGTGGGAATGCCGCCATGGACGCTCCGCGTCCACTGTGACGCGGAGCGTCACGGGATGCGTTACCACGCAGAGCGTGGGAACGATCAACTGTGTTGCAGATGGAACTGTGGAACGGGACTGTTGCGAAGTGTGTCTAGACTCTCACCTGTCCCCTCAGAGTAAAAAACAATGACAACTACCACCGCTCATTACACCGGCGAAGAGCGCAGCAAGCGCATCTTCGCGATTGTCGGTGCCTCGTCCGGCAACCTGGTCGAATGGTTCGACTTCTATGTCTACGCCTTCTGCGCGATCTATTTCGCCCCGGCGTTCTTCCCCTCCGACAATCCCACAGTGCAACTGGTCAACACGGCCGGGGTGTTCGCCGCCGGGTTCCTGATGCGCCCGATTGGTGGCTGGATTTTCGGCCGGCTGGCGGACAAGAAGGGCCGCAAGACCTCGATGATGATTTCGGTGCTGATGATGTGCTTCGGCTCGCTGCTCATCGCGTGTTTGCCGACCTATTCCAGCATCGGTGTCTGGGCGCCGCTGCTGTTGCTGTTCGCGCGTCTGCTGCAAGGTTTGTCGGTGGGTGGCGAATACGGCACCACCGCGACCTACATGAGCGAAGTCGCGCTCAAGGGCCAGCGCGGGTTCTTCGCCTCGTTCCAGTACGTGACCCTGATCGGTGGACAACTGCTGGCGGTGCTGCTGGTGGTGATCCTGCAGCAGTTCCTCAGCGAAGACGAACTGCGTGCTTACGGCTGGCGGATTCCGTTTGTGGTCGGTGCGGTGGCGGCGGTGATTTCGCTGTTCCTGCGGCGTTCGCTGAAAGAAACCGCCAGCAAGGAAATGCGCGAGAACAAGGATGCCGGCAGCATCCGTGCGCTGTTCCGCGATCACAAAGCGGCGTTCATCACCGTGCTCGGTTACACCGCCGGTGGCTCGCTGATTTTCTACACCTTCACCACGTACATGCAGAAGTACCTGGTGAACACCGCCGGCATGCACGCCAAGACCGCCAGTTACATCATGACCGGCGCGCTCTTCCTGTATATGTGCATGCAGCCGCTGTTCGGCATGCTCGCCGACAAGATCGGCCGACGTAATTCGATGCTCTGGTTCGGCGCACTCGGCACGCTGTTCACGGTGCCGATCCTGCTGAGCCTGAAAAGCGTCAGCAGCCCGATTCTGGCCTTCGTGCTGATCACCGTGGCGCTGGCGATCGTCAGTTTCTACACCTCGATCAGCGGCCTGGTGAAAGCCGAAATGTTCCCGCCGGAAGTCCGCGCGCTAGGTGTGGGTCTGGCCTACGCGGTGGCCAACGCGATCTTTGGCGGTTCGGCCGAATACGTGGCCCTGAGCCTGAAAGCCGGGGGCATGGAAAACGCCTTCTACTGGTACGTTACGGTGATGATGGCGGTGGCGTTCCTGTTCAGCCTGCGCCTGCCGAAACAGGCGGCGTACTTGCACCACGATCTCTAAACGATGTGCGCGGGCCGCGATGGCCCGCGCCGGCAAGGACTGTTTATGACTCAGCGACCGGGCAATCAATTGTTCGATGCCTACTTCACTGCGCGCGATATGCGCCAGGTCTTTTGCGATCAGGGCCGGGTGCAGGCGATGCTCGACTTCGAAGCGGCGCTGGCCCGGGCCGAGGCGCGGGTCGGGGTGATTCCGGCGTCTGCCGTTGCCCCGATTGCCGCTGCATGCAAGGCCGGTCTGTATGACTTCGCCGCGCTGGGTGAAGCCATCGCCACGGCGGGCAATTCGGCGATTCCACTGGTCAAGGCCTTGGGCAAACAGATCGCTGCGACCGACGCCGAGGCCGAGCGTTATGTGCATCTGGGCGCCACCAGTCAGGACGTGATGGATTCCGGGCTGGTCCTGCAATTGCGGCAGGCGCTGGAACTGATTGAAAACGATCTGACAGCGCTTGCCGATTCACTCGCCACTCAAGCCAAACGTCATGCGGCGACGCCACTGGCCGGACGCACCTGGCTGCAACACGCGACACCGGTGACCCTCGGGATGAAAGTCGCCGGTTGGCTCGGTGCGGTGACCCGCAGTCGTCAGCGTCTGCGCGAACTCAAGCCTCGTCTGCTGGTGCTGCAGTTTGGCGGTGCGTCCGGCACGCTCGCGGCGCTCGGCGGGCAGGCGTTGCCGATCGCCCAGGCCCTGGCCGAAGAGCTGCAACTGACACTGCCCGAGCAACCGTGGCACACCCAGCGTGATCGCATCGTCGAGTTCGGCGCGGTACTCGGTTTGATCGCCGGCAGCCTGGGCAAACTCGGTCGCGACGTCAGCCTGCTGATGCAGACCGAAGCGGCGGAAGTGTTCGAACCGTCGGCACCGGGCAAGGGCGGTTCATCGACCATGCCGCACAAGCGCAATCCGGTAGGTGCAGCCGTGTTGATCGGCGCAGCGACCCGGGTGCCGGGTCTGCTGTCTACGCTGTTCAGCGCCATGCCCCAGGAGCACGAACGCAGCCTCGGCTTGTGGCATGCCGAATGGGAAACCCTGCCGGAGATCTGCTGCCTGGTGTCCGGTGCTTTGCAGCAGGCGCAATTGCTTGCTGATGGCCTGGAAGTCGACGCCGCCCGCATGGCGCGCAACCTCGAATTGACCCAAGGGTTGGTGCTGGCCGAAGCGGTGAGCATCGTCCTTGCGCAGCGAGTCGGGCGCGACACCGCGCATCATTTGCTCGAACAGTGCTGCAAACGTGCGGTGGCTGAACACCGCCATTTGCGCGCGGTGCTCGGCGACGAGCCGCAAGTGACTGCCGAACTGAGCAGCGCTGAACTGGATCATCTGCTCGACCCCGTGCATTACCTCGGCCAGGCGCAAGTCTGGGTCGCGCGCGCAGTGGCCGAACACAACGCATTGTCTGTCTGAAAGGAGAGGGCTGTGGCTTTCGTTCAACTCGCCGATGGCGAACTTCATTACGTTATTGAAGGCCCGGTGGATGCGCCGGTGCTGGTGCTGTCCAACTCATTGGGCACCGATCTGCACATGTGGGACGCGCAGATGCCGGCCTTCACCGAACACTTTCGCGTGCTGCGTTTTGATACCCGCGGTCACGGCCAGTCGCTGGTGACGCCGGGGCCATACAGCATCGAGCAACTGGGCCGCGATGTACTCGGACTGCTCGATGCGCTGCATATCGAACGCGCGCATTTCTGCGGATTGTCGATGGGCGGCTTGATCGGCCAGTGGCTGGGGATCAACGCCGGTCATCGCCTGCACACGTTGATCGTGTGCAACACCGCAGCGAAGATCGGCGACCCGTCGGTGTGGAATCCGCGCATCGAAACCGTGCTGCGCGATGGTCCGGCAGCGATGGTCGCACTGCGCGACGCATCGATTGCGCGCTGGTTCACCCCGGACTTTTCGGCGGCCAATCCGGGCGCTGCAAAGAAAATCACCGACATGCTCGCGGCCACTTCGCCGCAAGGTTATGCGGCCAATTGCGCGGCGGTGCGTGATGCCGATTTCCGTGATCAGCTGGCCTCGATCAACCTGCCGCTGCTGGTGATTGCCGGCACTGAAGATGCGGTGACGCCGCCGTCCGGCGGGCATTTCATTCAAGAGCGTGTGCGCGGCGCCGAGTACGCCGAGTTCCATGCCGCGCACCTGTCCAACGTGCAGGCCGGTGCGGCTTTCAGCGACCGTGTGCTGGCGTTTCTGAACGCTTGATAAGGGGATTTTTGTGGACGAGAAACATCGTTACGACGAAGGCATGCAGGTGCGCCGCGCGGTGTTGGGGGATGCGCATGTCGACCGCAGCCTGACCACACTGACCGAGTTCAATTCGGAATTCCAGGAGATGATCACCCGCCACGCCTGGGGCGACATCTGGACCCGCCCGGGCCTGCCACGGCACACCCGTAGCCTGATCACCATCGCCATGCTGATCGGGATGAATCGCGAAGGCGAACTGAAACTGCATTTGCGCGCGGCGGCGAACAATGGTGTGACCCGCGGCGAGATCAAGGAAGTGATCATGCAGAGCGCGATTTATTGCGGGATTCCGGCGGCCAATGCCACATTCCATCTGGCGGAGTCGGTGTGGGATGAGCTGGGTGTCGAATCCCGGGAGTGATGGTGCCTGAACTGACGCCTTCGCGAGCAGGCTCACTCCTACAATGGAACGCGTTCATCTGTAGGAGTGAGCCTGCTCGCGATGGCGATACTTGTCGTGACACATCACACCTTGGCGACAATGAAAATCCGCTTGAACGGAAACAGCGTCTGCCCGTTTTGCTCCGGCGGGTAATGCTTATGCACCCGCATCAGGTAGTGGTAGATAAACCGCGCCTGTTCCTGTGGCGTCAGCGCCTGCATCACCGGCCTCAGCGCCGAGACCTTCACCCAGTCGTAGATCGGCGACTTGCCGTCGACCACCTGCAATTGCTCGGTTTCCCAGATGTCCCGTGAAGTGGTCAGCGGTGCGAGCAAACGGTAGTACTCCTCCAGTGTCAACAACGGTCGCGCCGCCATTTGCAGGCGCAGTTGCGGTGGGCCCATGGGCGTGTGATCGGGACCTGCGTCCTCGAGGGTGTCGAGCATCAGTCGATACCACAGCGCATCGCGCCAGTCCGGCATGTGTACCGCCAGACAGCCGCCGGGACGCAGATGTCCCAGTAGGCGCGGCAGCAGTTGTTGATGATCGCCAATGAAGTGCAGCACCGCCGCCGCGAGCAGCAGATCAGCGGGTTGTTCGGGGTGCCAGTCGAGCAGGTCGCATTCTTGCCAGTGGGCGTTGATCGGCAGGCATCGGGCCTGATCAAGCATCTGCCGCGAGCTGTCGACGCCCAGCAACTGCGCACGCGGCCAGCGCTCGGCCAGCAGCTGCGTGGCAATGCCAGTGCCGCAGCCCAGGTCATAAATGCGTTTGGGGTCGTGCAGATCGACACGGTCGAGCAATTCGTTGACCGGGCGTTGCCTGAGACGGGAAAACTGCTGGTACGCCTTGGCGTCCCAGTGGGTGCAGGCGTTCCCTGCCGTTTTGAGTTTGGCGCTCATGAGGAGCTCCTCTCTGGCGGATTACAATTGTCGTCCAATGACGTTGAGGGTTTTCAGGACAATGGCCACGCCTTTGCGTGTGTCCTCTTCATTCAGCAGCTTGAGTAACGCCAGAGTGCCCGGCGCCGCTGACTGTGCCGATACTTCGGCTTTGGCCACGCGCACTGCATTGCTGACTGTCCAGGTGGCGGCAGTGCTGTTTTCGAATAATTGCGCGAGTTTTTCCACCATGGCCGCGTCGAGCAGATCGGCGATATCGGAAACCAGGGAAAGCAGGTCGACAATATTCTCCAGGCGTCCTCCATCGATTAATGGCTGCAGTTTTGCCATCAGCGCAGTAAACCCGGGCGTGGCTGACATTTCCTCGGGCATGTTCATGAGCAATCACTCCTCCCTGTGCAGGGTCAAAGCATTCCCCGGGCCACCGCCCAGTAAAGACCGCGATTGAAACCGTTTCTGAGCAGACCGCCCAATTTGGTCGGGGGTGTCGGCAATACATCGTGGGCGTAGTCGTACCAGAGTGGCATCCCGGCATTCAGGCCCATTTGTGCTACCGCCTGTACCCGACCGTCGTATACCGAGTTGGGTGCGCCAAGACGGATCTGGGCGGTGATGTTGTTGGCGATCACCGGCGCCTGGTTATGACAGGCGCCGCCTGCCTTGCTGACCGGCAGATCGACGGTGTCGCCGATCACGTAGACATTCTCCAGACCGTAGACCTGCAGCGTTTCGTGATTGGTCGGCAGCCATCCTTCATCATTGGCGGCTTGTGAGATGCCGCTCTCGCGCACCACCTCGACGGCCTGGATTGGCGGAGTAGCCATCAGGATGTCGAAGGGTTGCGCATCGCCCTCGGCTGAGTAGGCGACTTTTGCATCGGGATCCACATGGCTCAAGGTGAAGCCGCGCTGAAAATGAATGTTTTTCCGGGCAAAGATGCTCGGCAGGATTTCACCCGTGGGGCGCTGCAAGAACAGACAATTGCGCAATAGCTGGGCAACCGTCGGGTAGGTGTAGATGATTTCCACTTGCTCGCGAACGCCCCGGCGACGCAACAAATCATCCAGCATCAATGTCGTTTCCACGGGCGCGATTCCGCATTGGTGCGGGACGTTCGGTGTCTGCGGGAAGGATACGGTAATGAAAATCCGGCCTTTTTCGATGGTGTTCAGGCGTTGCGCCAACTGCCGGGCAGGAAGGTATTGATAGAAGTGGTCGCCGGCTTCTTGCAGACCCGCGATTCGTTCCGGCGCCGGCACGCAGCCGGTGGCGATCACCAGCAAATCATAGTCGAAGCGCTTGCCGTTTCGGGTGCTCAATTGCTGCCCGGAAAAGTCGAAGCGGGTAACTTCTTCAACGTGGAAACTGATTTCCGGGCGCAACAGTGAGCGTTCCGAACGTTTGAGTTCCTCTTCGAAGAACTGGCTGAACGCCACGTACATGAACGCAGGTTTGTAGTAATGATCGGGGGAACTGGACAGTAATGTGATCGAGACGTCGCCGCGTAGAACTTCGGGATACAGCTTGCCGACCAGTTGATTGGCCAGCATGGTTCCACCTACACCGCCACCGACGATAACTATTCGCTTGCTCATACCTGACCTCCGTGGCCAAGGCAGCTTCGCGTACAGCATCCGGAGATAACGGAAGAAAACTAAGGGCTCCTACAGCAGGCTGGAGAATTTACACACTCTGTTGACTGTATCTGCGCCTCGACAAATCGCCAGTCCGGGCTGACCAGTGGTTGATGCCGGCGCCACTCATTCAGCGCCGGCGTGCGGGTTCAGAGCAGGCTGATCGGATAGCTGATGATCAGGCGGTTTTCGTCGAACTCGTTGTTGCTGAAGTCACGGCGCATGGTCGAGTTGCGCCACCGTACGTTCAGGTCGCGCAAGGTGCCGCTCTGCACGGTGTAGCCCAGTTCCGACTCGCGACCCCATTCCTTACCGTCGGTGATGGTTCCGGTGTGCACGTTGTCGCCGCTGATGTAGCGGTTCATCAGGGTCAGGCCAGGGATGCCGAGAGCGGCGAAGTTGTAGTCGTGGCGCACTTGCCATGAACGTTCTTGCGCATTGTCGTAGCTGGAATTGTAGCTGTCGTTGGCCAGGGTGCCGCCGCTCGTGCCGTTGACGCGCATCCAGGCGCTGTCGCCGGTGAGTTTTTGCAGGCCGACGTAGAAGGTGTTGCCGCCGTACCTCGCCGAGAACATTCCCGACCAGGTCTTGTTGTCCAGCTCGCCGGCGCGGGCGCTGCCGTCATCCTTGCCGTAGAAGAACCCGAGGTTGGCGCCCAGGGTCCAGTCGCCGAGTGGCTGGCTGTGGATCAGGTTGACGTACTGCTGGCTGTAGATGTCCTTGAGTTCGGCGTTCCACAGGCCGATCTGCGTGCGTTTTTCATTGAACACGTATTCACCGCCCTGGAAGTTGAAGCGATCGGAGGTGAACGCCGGTTTACCGAACATCGACATGTCGCTCATGCTGCTGTCGTCGCGCGGGCTGTTGGCGCGGAACTGCCCGCCGTACAGGGTCAGCCCGCTGATTTCCTTCGAGGTGATCTGCCCGCCACGGAAGGTTTGCGGCAGCGAACGTCCGTCATCCGACCGCAGGATCGGCAGCACCGGCATCCATTCGCCGACCTTGATTTCGGTCTGCGACAGTTTGGCCTTGAACGCGACGTTGGTGCGGCCGAAATTGTCCGCCGGACGGCCGTCGTGATCCAGCGGCAGCAGTTGCGTGCCTCCGGTGCCTTTGCCGCCATCGAGCTTGACCGAGTACAGGCCAAGCACGTCCATGCCGAAACCGACGGTGCCCTGAGTGAAACCGGATTTGGCATCGAGGATGAAGCTCTGCGTCCACTCTTCAGCCTTGCCCTGCGCCTTGGTCGGGTTGGTGAAGTTGCGGTTGATGTAGAAATTGCGCAGGTTCAGGTTGGCGCTGGCGCCTTCGACAAAACCTGTTTCTTCGGCGACGGCGGGCAAGGCGGCGCCGGTCAGGGCCAGGGCGATCAGGCCAGGAAATGCGTACGGCGCAGGGGAGGTGGTCATGGGCACGGGACTCTCTTGTTTTTGTAAGGCAAACGGGTTCGCTGCCGCCGTTTTCGGGGCGCAGACAGGCGTTGGAATTCAGGGGGGAAGCGGCGGCGATCAGCCGGACGGGGCAGGGCGCGGGAGCATGGTGTCGAACCTGTTGTTATTGGTTTTGTGGGACGAATGGTGCGGCGTGCGTGGGCGCGGTTTCAATCGGGGAAAGCGGGTTTTGGGCGATTATCGAACGCAAGATTGAGCCGGTTATTGTGGTGATCTTGAGGGCCTCATCGCGAGCAGGCTCACTCCTACAGGGAAATGCATTCCAAATGTAGGAGTGAGCCTGCTCGCGATAGGGCCAGCCCAGGCAAAGCACCTTTCTGAAGGGCAACAAAAAGCCCACCAATCGGTGGGCTCCTTGTATTACCGAATGATGATCAGAACAGCTTCATCTTCGGTGCTTCTTCTTTCAGCGGTTGGTTCTGCGCGGTCTGCGCATTCCAGCCACCGCCCAAGGCCTTGTACAGGTTGACCGCACTGGTCAGCTGCGCGAGGCGGTCGGTGATCAGCGCCTGTTGCGCGCTGAACAGCTGACGCTGGGCATCGAGGAAGGTCAGGTTGCTGTCGACACCGATGCGGTAACGACGCTCGGCCAGGCGGTAGTAATCCTGGTTGGCCTGAACGAAGTCACGCTGCGCTTGCAACTGCTCGGTGTAGGTCTGGCGGGCGGCCAGGCCGTCGGCGACTTCCTGGAAGGCGGTTTGAATCGACTTCTCGTAGTTCGCCACGCCAATGTCCTTCTGGATCTTGGCGTAGTCGAGGCTGGCGCGCAGGCTGCCGGCGTTGAAGATCGGCAGGTTGATCTGCGGCTGGAACAGCCATGTGCCCGAACCACCCTTGAACAGGCCGGACAGGTCCGGGCTCAGGCTGCCCGCGTTGGCGGTCAGGCTGATACTCGGGAAGAACGCTGCACGGGCGGCGCCGATGTTGGCGTTGGCGGCCTTCAGGTTGTACTCGGCTTGCAGGATGTCCGGACGACGTTGCAGCAGGTCCGATGGCAGACCGGCCGGTACGTCGCTGAGCAGGTCATCCGACAGCGGCTTGGCCGTTTGCAGGTTGGCCGGGATGCCGGTGCCGAGCAGCAGTGTCAGGCTGTTTTCGTCCTGAGCCACCTGACGGGTATAACGCGCCAGTTGCGCCCGGGCGTTTTCCACCGAGGTGCGCGACTGTGCCAGGTCCAGCGCCGAGGCCACACCGACTTCGTTGCTGCGGCTGGTCAGCTTGTAGCTTTCCTCGAAGGCACCGAGGGTGTCTTGCGTGAGCTTGAGCAGTTCCTTGTCGGCCTGCCAGGTCAGGTAGGCGTTGGCCACGCTGGCCACCAGACTGATCTGGGTGCTGCGGCGCGCCTCTTCGGTGGCGAAGTATTGTTGCAACGCTTGTTCGCTCAGACTGCGAACCCGGCCGAACAGGTCGAGCTCGTAGGCGCTGATGCCGACGGTCGCGGTGTAGGAGCTGGTGATGTTCGCTTCACCGGTCTGCGACGCACGGGCCGGAACCCGCTGACGGCTGCCGCTGGCGTTGGCCGACACCGCCGGGAACAGATCCGCCCGCTGGATGCGGTACTGAGCCGCGTAAGCGTCGATGTTCAGCGCCGCGACACGCAGGTCGCGGTTGTTTTCCAGAGACACCTGGATCAGCTGCTGCAGGGCCGGGTCATGGAAAAACTGCTTCCAGCCCTGCTCGGCAGCGGCCTGTGCCGGTGCCTGGGCCGGCGAATACGCCGGCCCTTGCGGGTACTGACCTGCGACCGGAGCCTCAGGCTGCTGATAATCGGGTATCAGCGAGCAACCGCTCAGCACGAAGGCGGCGACTGCGATGGAGAGTAGCGACTTGCTCATTGGCCAGCCTCTTTAGGAGTTTCAGTCGTCTCGTCCTGGTCGGCGATTTTACGCTGGCCCATGGACGAAACCGTGACGAAGAACAGTGGGACCCAGAAGATCGCCAGGATCGTAGCCGTGAGCATACCGCCAATTACACCGGTACCGATCGCGTGCTGACTGCCTGAACCGGCGCCAGTGGAGATAGCCAACGGTACTACACCGAGGACGAATGCCAGCGAGGTCATGATGATCGGTCGCAGACGCATGCGGCACGCTTCGATCGCGGCATCGCGCAGACTGCGCCCTTGCTCGTGCAGTTCCTTGGCGAACTCGACGATCAGAATGGCGTTTTTAGCCGCCAGACCGATGGTCGTCAACAGACCCACCTGGAAGTACACGTCGTTGGACAGACCGCGCAGGCTGGTGGCCATCAACGCACCGATGATCCCCAGCGGTACCACGAGCATAACGGCGATCGGAATCGACCAGCTCTCGTACAGCGCCGCCAGACACAGGAACACCATCAGCAGCGACAGGGCGTACAGCGCTGGCGCTTGCGAGCCGGACAGACGTTCCTCGTAGGACAGACCGGTCCAGGAGATACCGACACCGGCCGGCAGCTTCTTGGCGATCGCTTCGACTTCGGCCATCGCTTCACCGGTGGAGTAACCCGGCGCCGGAGAGCCGAGGATCTCCATCGCTTCCACACCGTTGTAACGCGCCAGTTTCGGCGATCCGTAGATCCACTCGCCCTTGGCGAATGCGGAGAACGGCACCATGGTTCCGGCGCTGTTGCGCACGTACCACTTCTTCAGGTCTTCAGGGCTCATGCGAGCGCCGGCCTGACCTTGCACGTACACCTTCTTCACCCGACCGCGGTCGATGAAGTCGTTGACGTAGCTACTACCGAAGGAGATCGACAGGGTGCTGTTGATGTCGGAAATGCTCACGCCGAGGGCGCGGGCTTTCGCATCGTCAACTTCCAGGTGGTATTGCGGCTCATCGTTCAGACCGTTCGGACGCACCTGGTAGAGCACCTTGCTCTGCGCGGCCATGCCGAGGAACTGGTTACGGGCTTCCATCAGTTTTTCGTGACCGATACCGGCGCGGTCCTGCAGGAACACGTCGAAACCGGTGGCGTTACCCAACTCCAGTACCGCAGGCGGGGCGAACGCAAACACCATCGCATCACGGAAGCTGAAGAAGTGTTGCTGCGCACGCTGAGCCAGGGCAAACACGCTGTTGCTCGCATCGCGCTCGTGCCATGGCTTGAGCATGATGAACGCCAGACCCGAGCTCTGACCACGACCGGCGAAGTTGAAGCCGTTCACGGTGAACACCGAAGCCACCGCGCCGGACTCTTTCTCCAGCAGGTAGGAGCGCATTTCGTCGATCACGACTTGAGTACGTTCGGCACTGGAACCGGCCGGAGTCTGTACCTGGGCGAACAGTACGCCCTGGTCTTCTTCGGGCAGGAACGCGGTCGGAATGCGGGTGAACAGCCAGATCATGCCGACCACGATCAGCAGGTACGCCAGCAGATAAGGTGCCTTGCGCGACAGCATGTTGCCGACGCCGCGCTCATAGCTACGAACGCCACGGTCGAAGCTGCGGTTGAACCAGCCGAAGAAACCTTTTTTCGGCGTGCCGTGCTCACCTTTCGGAATCGCCTTGAGCATGGTCGCGCACAGGGCCGGGGTGAAGATCAGCGCAACCATTACCGACAGGGCCATGGCCGAGACGATGGTGATCGAGAACTGCTTGTAGATCACACCGGTAGAACCGCTGAAGAACGCCATCGGCAGCAATACTGCCGAGAGGACAAGGGCGATACCGACCAGGGCGCCCTGGATCTGGCCCATGGACTTCTTGGTCGCTTCCTTCGGTGACAAGCCTTCTTCGCTCATCACCCGCTCGACGTTTTCCACCACGACGATGGCGTCGTCCACCAGCAAGCCGATGGCCAGCACCATACCGAACATGGTCAGGGTGTTGATGCTGAAACCGAACGCCGCGAGGATGCCGAACGTACCGAGCAATACCACCGGCACGGTCATCGTGGTGATGACGGTGGCGCGGAAGTTCTGCAGGAACAGGAACATCACCAGGAACACCAGCACGATCGCTTCGACCAGGGTTTCAACTACACCCTTGATCGACTCGGTCACCACCGGAGTGGTGTCGTACGGGAACACCACTTCCATGCCTTCAGGGAAGAACGGGCTAAGCTCGTCGATTGTCTTGCGCAGGGCCTTGGCGGTGTCCAGGGCGTTGGCGCCGTTGGCCAGCTTGACCGCCAGACCGGACGACGGCTTGCCGTTGAACTGCGCCGAGATGGTCGAGTTTTCGCCACCCAGACCGACGTCGGCGACATCGCCGATGTGCACTTGCGAACCGTCCTGGTTGACCTTCAGCAGGATCGCCTTGAACTGCTCGGCAGTCTGCAGACGGGTCTTGCCGATGATCGTGGCGTTCAGTTGCTGGCCAGGCAGCGCCGGCAAACCGCCGAGCTGACCGGAAGACACCTGGACGTTCTGCGCCGAGATCGCGGAGCTGACGTCAGCCGGGGTCAGGTTGTACTTGTTCAACTTGGCCGGGTCGAGCCAGATGCGCATTGCGTACTGGGCACCGAAGACCTGGAAGTCACCGACACCGGCGGTCCGCGAGATCGGATCCTGCATGTTCGACACGATGTAGTTGGACAGGTCGTCCTTGGTCATGCTGCCGTCACGCGACACCACGCCGATCACCAGCAGGAAGTTCTTCACTGCCTTGGTCACGCGGATACCCTGTTGCTGCACTTCCTGCGGCAGCAGCGGGGTGGCCAGGTTCAGCTTGTTCTGAACCTGGACCTGCGCGGTGTCGGAGTTGGTGCCTTGCTCGAAGGTCGCGGTGATGGTCATGCTGCCGTCGGAGTTACTTTCCGACGATACATAACGCAGGTTGTCGATACCGTTGAGCTGTTGCTCGATCACCTGGACCACAGTGTCCTGAACCGTTTGTGCCGAAGCACCCGGGTAGGTCACGGAGATCGCGATGGCCGGAGGCGCAATGCTCGGATACTGGTTGATCGGCAATTTCAGGATCGATAGAGCCCCGATCAACATGATCACCAAGGCAATTACCCAGGCGAAAATCGGACGGTCGATAAAGAATTTCGACATGAGTTACTCCCCTTTGCCGCCAGCGGCTTTGTCAGCTGCCTGAGCGGGGGCCGGGTTCTTCTTGGCTACGTTGGTCGCTTCGGTCGGGTTGACCTGAACGCCTGGGCGAACGAACTGCAGGCCTTCGGTGATCAGACGATCGCCGGCTTTCAGGCCATCTTCGATCAGCCACTGGCTGCCGACGGTGCGGCTGGCCTTGAGCTGGCGCAGTTCAACTTTGTTGTCCGGGCCGACAACCAGTGCGGTCGGCGTACCTTTGAGGTCACGGGTCACGCCTTGTTGCGGCGCCAGAATGGCAGCGGCGTTGACCCCGGCCTGCAACTGGGCGCGTACGAACATGCCTGGCAGCAGGGTGTGATCCGGGTTCGGGAACACGGCGCGCAGGGTCACGGAACCGGTAGTCGGATCAACCGACACTTCGGAGAATTCCAGCTTACCGTCGAGCTTGTACTGGCTGCCGTCTTCCAGGGTCAGCTTGACCGCTGCCGAGTTGTCACCGGCTTTCTGCAGGCGACCGCTTTCCAGCTCGCGACGCAGTTCCAGCAGTTCAACCGAGGACTGGGTGACGTCGACGTAGATCGGGTCCAGTTGCTGGATCGTCGCCATCGCGTCTGCCTGGCCATTGCTGACCAGAGCGCCTTCGGTCACCGAAGAGCGGCCGATACGACCGGAGATCGGCGCATAGACCTTGGTGTAACGCACGTTGATCTGCGCGCTCTGCAAGGACGCTTCCGATTCCATGCGGTTGGACACGGCGGTGTCGTATTCCTGACGGCTGACGGCCTGCTCATCGACCAGTTGCTTGTAGCGATCGGAGATCGACTTGGTCGAACGCAGGTTGGCTTCGGCGCTTTTCAGGGTCGCTTCATAGACCGACGGATCGATCTGATACAGCTGCTGGCCGGCCTTGACGTCGCCGCCTTCCTTGAACAGACGCTTGAGAATGATGCCGTTGACCTGCGGTCGAACTTCAGCGATGCGGTACGCACTGGTGCGGCCCGGCAGTTCGGACGTCAGGGTGAACGCTTGTGGTTGCAGGGTGACGACGCCGACCTGAGGGGGCGGAGCGGCCGGGGCCGCTTCTTCCTTTTTACATCCGCTGAGCAGCGATGCCAGGGCGACGGCAGTGACCAGAGCGGTAACAGCTGGCTTGAATTGCATGAAGATCCTCGGGTCAGGCGCGCAAAATGCGCACAAGAAGTGTGGAAGGGTAAAAAAATCGGGTCGAGTGGATAAGTAGCTTGCTAAGGAATATACTTACGTTCATGGTTGTTTGTAAACACCTTGGCGTCGTACCCACCCTGTTACAGAAATCGTCGCAAGGTTTGAAATTGTAGGCCGGGGAGCCGATTCGTGAGAGATCGGCCCCTTCTTTATTCAGCGGATATTCAGCCATCCCTGAAACATCCTGTTTGAGGTTTTACTGCCATGGTCCGTCGTACCAAAGAGGAAGCTCAGGAAACGCGAAGCCAGATTCTCGAAGCGGCCGAGAAAGCGTTTTATGAAAGGGGCGTGGCCCGCACGACCCTGGCGGATATCGCGACGATGGCCGGCGTCACGCGCGGTGCCATCTATTGGCATTTCAGCAACAAGGCTGATCTGGTACAGGCCATGCTCGACTCCTTGCGTGAGCCGCTCGATGAGCTGGCCAGAGCCAGTGAAAGTGAGGACGAGCTGGATCCGCTGGGTTGCATGCGCGAATTGCTGATTCATTTGTTTCATCAAGTTGCGATGGACCCGAAGACCCGGCGTATCAACGAAATTCTGTTTCATAAGTGCGAGTTCACCGATGAAATGTGCGATCTGCGCCAGCAGCGCCGGGAAGTCAGTCTCGATTGCAACACGCGCATCGCCCTGACCCTGCGTAATGCGGTAAATCGCGGCCAGTTGCCGGAAAATCTCGACACTGCCCGGGCGGCCATCAGCATTCATGCGTATATCGATGGCCTTCTGTATGGATGGCTATTGGCGCCGGACAGCTTTGAATTGCATGCCGAAGCCGAGCGCTGGGTCGATACAGGACTGGATATGCTGCGCCTGAGCCCCAGCCTGCGCAAATGAAACAAAATGCGTAATTGGATCCGTTCGTGTCAAGGCTTGAAGCGGGAAATGTCCCTGCTTCAAGCCATTTCTGTAATGGGGTGCTTTTATATACGTACGTTTGCCAGGTTGATAGGTAGCGAGCTACGTATTTTGTAGGGGTTTTGTGTCGAGTGTGTGAATGAATGTTAACAACCTGGGCTGCAAAAGGCACCGAGCCGCCGATAAAGGGGGCGCGCTGATCTGCCTGGCGGTTGTTGTTCGCCTGTTACGACACGTTGTCCAAGTACCTGTCCGGGCTCCATCCTATCGTGATGATGGTTTGGGCGCGCTACGTGGTGCACACCTTGTTGATGCTGGTAATTTTCATGCGCGCACTGGTTTTTCAGCGGTGGTTTGCACCAACCGGCCCGGTTTGCAGTTTCTGTGTGCCCTGTGCCTGATCATCACCACCGGGCAGCGTTACATCCACTTGGCTGAAGCCACGGCCGTGAATGTACTTGCACCTTATTAGTGACAGCGTTGTCCGTACCGTTACTACATGAACGGGTAACCCTTTATCAGGCCGACGGCGTCATAAAGGCGATCATCTTATAGTTGTAAGGATAAACCGGATTTTCATTTTCCAGGGCCGCGCCGCAGGTGATGGGTTCGGCGCCAATAGAGAAAGCATTGCTTTCCCAGAAGAGTTCGACTTTTGGAACTCGGTGTCCCGCCGTTTGTCTGTGGCAATAACTGAGCGTGGTGTCGAACTGCACTTTTTGTTTGTAGTTGGTGTAGCAGATGTAAGTGCTGAATACCTCTTTTTTGATATCGTAATCAATATCGCTGTCCTGCTTCAGATGAGGATCGCCTTCAAACATCACAAAGACGGTCTGGTAAGGGAGGATCTTGTCGATACGAGTTGCGGGTGGCTGCTTTGGAGAGGAATCGTCAAGCCAGAAAGTAGAATCCGTGGCATTGGTGATTTGCAGGAGGAATGTAAGTTTGTTTGGGTCTGCAATATTCATGTTTATATATCCTTATTTAATTTTGGTTGTTGGTTTGAAACTAATTAGTTGCTGGATGAAGCTTAGGTTTATATTGTTCTGGTGGCGAATCTTTAAATGTATGCAAATAAAAAAGCCCTGACTCTTTCGAGGCAGGGCTTTCTGTTAGTTGATGTAGTTTACAGCGTTGGATAATCGATATAGCCGACCGCACCTTTGCCGTAGAACAGCTCAGGACGCGGATCGTTCAGCGGCGCATCGGCCTTCAAGCGCGCCGGCAGGTCCGGGTTGGCAATGAACGGTACGCCGAATGCCACCGCGTCAGCCTTGCCTTCAGCCAGCCACGCATTGGCGCTGTCCTTGGTGAAGCGTTCGTTGGCGATGTACGCGCCACCGAAGGCTTCTTTCAGTTGTGGGCCGAGGCTATCGGCGCCTTCTTTCTCGCGGGAGCAGATGAACGCGATGCCGCGTTTGCCCAGCTCGCGAGCGACGTAGGTGAAGGTCTCGGCGAGGTTCTCGTCGCCCATGTCGTGGGAGTCGGCGCGCGGCGCCAGGTGTACGCCGACACGGCCGGCGCCCCAGACTTCGATTGCCGCGTCAGTCACTTCCAGCAGCAGACGCGCACGGTTCTCCAGGGAACCGCCGTAGTTGTCGGTGCGCTGGTTGGTGCTGCTTTGCAGGAACTGGTCGAGCAGGTAGCCGTTGGCACCGTGGATTTCCACGCCGTCGAAACCGGCCGCCTTGGCGTTCTCGGCGCCGGTGCGATAGGCGTCGACGATCTCGGCGATTTCAGCGGTTTCCAGGGCGCGCGGGGTCGGGTAATCGGCCAGTGGGCGAACCAGGCTGACGTGACCTTTGGGCTGGATGGCGCTTGGGGCGACCGGTGCTTCACCGTTGAGGTACGACGGGTGCGAGATCCGGCCGACGTGCCACAGTTGCAGGACGATCTTGCCGCCAGCGGCGTGTACGGCTTTGGTCACGTTGGTCCAGCCGCGCACCTGGTCGTTGGACCAGATACCCGGGGTGTCCGGGTAGCCGACGCCCAGCGGGGTCACCGAAGTGGCTTCGCTGAGAATCAGGCCGGCGGAGGCACGTTGCACGTAGTACTCGGCCATCAGCGCGTTCGGCACGCGGCCTTCATCGGCGCGGCAGCGGGTCAGCGGGGCCATGATGATGCGGTTGGACAGCTCGAGGTCGCCCAGTTTGATCGGATCGAAAATAGTTGCCATGTGTACAACCCTCGTCAGTGAAGTGGTTAATCAGTGGGTAGCAGGGGCCAGGCCGGCAGCGCCGTTCTGACGGAAAGTGATCAGGGTCACCAGCAGCGCGAGGACCGCCAGAGCTGCTGCGGCCAGGGGCACGGTGGTCAGGCCGTAACCGTGGGCGATGACGCTGCCGCCGACCCAGGCGCCGAGGGCGTTACCGACGTTGAACGCGCCGATGTTCAGGGTCGAGACCAGGTTTGGTGCCGCTTTGCCGAAGGTCACCACGTTGACTTGCAGCGCCGGTACGGCGGCGAAACACGCCGTGGCCCAAAGAAACAGGGTGATTTCGGTCGGGATCAGCGCAACGCTGGTCCAGGTCAACACGGTGGAGACCACGGCCATGGCGATGAACACGCCGATCAGCGTGGCGGCCATGCCTTTGTCAGCCAGTTTGCCGCCGATGATGTTGCCGACGGTCAAGCCCAGGCCGATCAACATCAGCGTCCAGGTCACGCCACGCGGCGACACACCGGTGACTTCGCCGAGCAGGGGGGCGACGTAGGTGAACAGGGTGAATACGGACGCGGCGAACAGCGCGGTCATGCTCAGCGACAGCCAGATGCCGGCGCCTTTGAGGGCGGCGAGTTCGGCGCGCATGTCGAGTTTTTCCTCGTCACGCTTGGCCGGCAGGAAGCGGATCAGGCCAATCAGCGCAACCACACCGATCACGGTCACGGCCCAGAAGGTCGAACGCCAGCCGGCTTCCTGACCCAGCGCCGTACCCAGCGGCACGCCGAGCACGTTGGCCAGGGTCAGGCCGGTGAACATCAGCGCCACCGCCGACGCCCGTTTGTTCGGCGCCACCAGCCCGGCGGCTACCACAGAACCGATACCGAAGAACGCACCGTGGCACAGCGCGGTGACGACACGGGCAAACATCAGCACGTTGTAGTCACTGGCGATGGCGCACAGCAGGTTACCGACGATGAAAATCCCCATCAGCGCTACCAGTGCAGCCTTGCGCGGCAGTCTGGCGGTAGCCAGTGCCATGAACGGCGCACCGATGGCCACGCCCAGGGCGTAACCGGTCACCAGCCAGCCGGCGCCCGGGATCGACACACCGAGGTCGGCCGCCACATCGGGCAGCAGGCCCATGATGACGAACTCGGTGGTGCCGATGGCGAAGGCGCTCAAGGCCAGGATGAGTAGCGAGAGGGGCATTTGAATCAATTCCTTGTGGGAGCGCTGAGCTCTTTGACGATGGCGTCGAGGAACGCCTGGATCACGTCCTCGTTGCGCTTGAAGAAGTGCCACTGGCCGGCTTTCTGGCTGCTGATCAGGCCCGCGCGTTGCAGGGTTGCCAGGTGAGCGGAGACGGTCGACTGCGAGAGGCCGCAGCGTTGATCGATCTGCCCGGCGCAGATGCCGTACTCGTGGTTGTGGATCTGCTCCGGAAACTCGGCTTCGGGGTCTTTCAGCCAGATGAGGATGTCTCGCCGTACTGGGTGTGCCAGGGCTTTTATTATTTCGTCGAGGTCGAGGTTCATGGCTTTGTGCTCGTGATGTGTAGCGCTATATCGCGATGAGGCGAACTTTAAATCGGTATTTCGCGATATACCAATATGAATTTGATCTGACGACCGCATAAATCGATATATCGGGTTATAACGATATGTGTGATGTAACGATGAAAGCGCGCAGTGCTAAGCTGCGCCCATGAACTATCTCGCACATTTACACCTCGGAGGCCAGCGCCCCGAGCAATTACTCGGCAGTCTGTATGGCGATTTCGTCAAAGGACGGCTGCAGGGGCAGTTTGCGCCGCAGATTGAAGCGGCGATTCAGTTGCACCGGCGGATTGATGTGTTCACTGATCGCCACCCATTGGTGGACACCGCACTCGGGCGCTTTTCGCAGACCCGTCGGCGCTACGCCGGGATCGTCCTCGATGTGTTTTTCGACCATTGCCTGGCGCGCGACTGGACGCTGTACGCCGATCAGCCGCTGGAGCAGTTCACCGCCGACGTGTACCGCGTGCTGTCGAGTGAACGGCAATTGCCCGAGCGCCTGGCGATGATCGCACCGCACATGGTTGCCAATGACTGGCTGGGTTCGTATCAGCAGTTTGAAGTGCTGGAGCAGGTATTGCGCGGGATCTCCCGGCGCCTGACCCGGCCGGAGGAACTGGCGGGGGCGATGCAGGAATTGCGGCGGTTGTATGAGCCGCTGAGTGAGGATTTCCGCTTGTTCTATCCGCAACTTCAAGAATTTGCACAAACCTCGGCAACACAGTAACCCCCTGTGGGAGCGAGCAAGCCCGCTCCCACCGGGGATCAGTGCTCAGGCAGCAATAGCGGGGCGCATTGGTGCTGTCTGTTTCTCCGGGATCGTGCCAAACAATGCCTTCTGCACCGCCTGCTGCGCTTCAAACGCCAGCGCCGCACGCTCGCGCCCCTGACAGGCAATCGGCTTGAGCAGATGCACTTCGACATCGCCGCAATCGTTGCTGAACAGGCGCATCAGGTGCGAAAGCAAGTCATCGTCACCAATGAACGGCGCCAGCGCATCGATCTCACCGTTGCGCAGATAACGGATTGCCACCGGTTGCAGCATCACCTCGGAATCAATCGCCGCCGACAGCAGGCGACCATGAAAGGTGCGCAGCGAGCGGCCGTCGGTGGTGGTGCCCTCCGGGAACATCAGCAGCGGATGCTGGGTTTGCAGGTGGCGGGTCATCTGTTTGCGGATCAACTGGCTGTCGCCCGAACCGCGACGGATGAACAGACTGCCAGCCTTGGCCGCCAGCCAACCGGCCACCGGCCAGGTGCGCACCTCAGCCTTGGACAGAAACGACAGCGGCGTGAGCATGCCCAGCAATGGAATGTCGGTCCACGACACATGGTTGCTGACCCACAGCATCGGCTGCTTCGGCAACTCGCCCTGCACGGTCACGCGAAAGGGCAGGGCATTGCTCAGGCGCGCCATGAAAAACCGTGACCAGCGCTGCCGACGTTGCATCGAGTGCGCCAGGCCCAGACGCTCGAACACGCCGAAGACGCTGGCCATGGTCAGGCCCAGCGTCACCACCACCAGCACCCGCGCGATTCGCGCGTACACCCGCAACCGGCTCATCACACCGCCGCCTTGAAGTGCTTGGCGTAACGCGGGCAGAGTTCGTCGCGCTTGAGCAGGATGAACACGTCGGCGACCTGGAAGTCTTCGTCCCAGCACGGCTCGCCGCAGATCTTCGCGCCCAGACGCATGTAGGCCTTGAGCAGCGGTGGCATTTCGGCGATCACGTTGGATGGGATATCCAACGATGGCAGCGGATTTTTCGGTTCGGCGCGCAGGTGTTCGGTGCACAGATAGCGTTCGCGCAAGCGCTGCATGATCGCGTGGGCCTGCACGCCGCCGTCCTGCATCGGAATGCTCGCGCAACCCATCAAATAGCTGTAGCCACCCTGGTTGAGGACTTCGGCCAGTTCACCCCAGAGCACGGCAATGGTGCCGCCGTTGCGGTAGGCCGGGTCGACGCAGGTGCGGCCGATTTCTAGGATCGGCCCTTTCAGGTGCGCCAGGCCATGCAGGCTGAATTCTTCTTCGCTGTAGAACTTGCCCAGGCTGCTGGCAGCCGTGTGATCGAGCAAACGGGTGGTGGCGACCAGACGCCCGGTGTTCAAGTCACGCACGCCGATGTGGCTGCAGTGAACATCATAGTCATCCATGTCCAGACCCAGTTCCGCGCCTTTCAGCTTGGCGTTGAACTCGCCGCTGAACACGTTGAAACGCAAGGCCTGGGCTTGCTGCAGGGCCTCGGCGCCGATCAGGCGTTCGGCTTGCAGGCGGCGTTCATTGCCGGTGTCGCTGATGCGGGCGATCTGAGTCATTTGAATCTCCGTACGGGCCTTGAACCCGTCGTGGGTTGCAGCCGATCGACTTTCTTTATGCAGCCATGTTGTGCAAAGTCAGGCTATGTAGCCCCGGTGTCATCGCCATGAACGTTTGGTGATGCTTGTATGACAGCCCACAAGGAGCCTCTTATGCCCTGGCCCAGCCTGCTTGAAAGCCGTGAACGCCTGCCCGCCGTGGTTGATCTGGCGGAAGGTTTCGCCACCTTGCTGCATCAACTGGGCAGCGTGACGCCGTTCGAACTGGCGGTGGCGGGAGGGCGGCGGATGGCGACGCCGGGGCTGGCGTTTCTGGTGGGTTACCAGGCCGCGTTGCGCATGCTCTGGCCGAGCGCACCGCCGAGTCTCGGCGCGTTGTGTGCGACCGAACAGCGCAGCCTGCGCCCGGCGGACATGCAGACGCGCCTGACGGATTTGCGCCTCAACGGGCAAAAGGATTTCGTCACCGCGGGGGATGCGGCGGACTGGCTGCTCGTCGCCGCGCGCAGTGAAGAACCCGGCGAATCGCCGCGCCTGAGTCTGGCGGTGGTGTATCCCGGCGAGCCCGGCGTGCGCGTGGAAAGACTCCCGGCGCTGCCGTTGATGCCGGACATCAGTCATGGTCGGTTGTCTCTGGATGGCGCGCTGTGCGAGTTGCTCGCGGGGGACGGCTGGGATGCTTATGTGAAGCCGTTTCGCACCCTGGAAGACATTTATGTATTGAGCGCGATGACCGCGTGGCTGTATGGCGTCGGTCAGGACTGTGGCTGGTCGCAGGCCCTGCAATTGCGCTTGCTGGCGCTGCTGGCCGGGTGTTCGGAAGCGAGCCGCCAGCCGCCGAACAGTCCGCCCGGGCATGTGTTGCTGGGTGGGTTGTTTGCGCAGTTCGATGCGCTGAAAATCGAGGTCGATCAGGCGATGGCCAATGGCAGTCCCGATTGGGCAGCGATGTGGCAGCGTGATCAGGTGGTGATGCAGTTGGCTTCGGGGGCACGAGCCAAGCGCTTGGCCAACGCTTTGGCGGTGGGCTGACGGGCCCCTTCGCGAGCAAGCCCGCTCCCACAGTTTGATCGCATTCCTACTGAAGGAGCTCGGTCAACTGTGGGAGCGAGCCTGCTCGCGAAGGCGGCCGCAAAATCACTGCACCTCTGTCATAAACCCCGACTAATCTGAGCAGGTTCATTCCCAGAGCCCTCACCATGTTCAAAGGCCTGCCTCTGTTTCTGCTGCTGATCAGCTTCACCGTTCACGCCGAACCATGGCCTGCTGAACAATGGCCGACCGGCCCGAAGATCAGTGGCCCAGCCGCAGAGGCTTTGGAGAGTTATGCCTTCCCACCCCGCGACGACACCACCCGCAAAGGCATCCGCACCGACGCGCTGCTGATCATCCGCGACGGCCAGATCATCTACGAACGCTACGCCGGTCCGACCCGTGCCGAGACCCCGCACCTGACCTGGTCGATCAGCAAGAGCCTGATGGCCACGGTGCTTGGGGTGGCGTATGGCGAAGGTCTGTTCAAACTGGATGACCCGGTCTCGCGGTTCTATCCGGTGTTGGAAAAACACCCTGCGATCAAAGTGGCTGATCTGCTGCATTGGGCTTCCGGCCTGGACTGGCAGGAAGACTACGAATACGCCCCGCTGAAGTCCTCGGTGGTGGCGATGCTCTACACCCGTGGGCATCGCGACATGCCTGCGTTCACCGCCGATCACGACGCCTGCGCGCCGCCAGGGCAGGCGTTCCGGTACTCCAGTGGTGACAGCAATCTGCTGGCGGCGGCGCTGAAGAACATGGTCGGCCCGCAGCGTTATCCCGACTACCCGTGGACGGCGCTGTTCGAGCCGCTGGGCATTCGCCACGCCGTGTGGGAAACCGATGCCGGCGGCACGTTTGTCGCCTCGTCGTATGCCTACCTCACCGCGCGGGATCTGGCGCGGGTCGGCCTGCTGATGGCCCGCGATGGGCGCTGGAATGATCGGCAGTTGTTGCCCAGGGATTGGCTGGCCTTCAACCGTGAGCCGTTTGCCGGTTACAAGGCGCATCAGGACGAAGCGGTGCCCGGTGGCCAGTGGTGGCTCAATCGCCCGGCGGATGGCGCCGCCTCGCCGTGGCCCGACGCGCCGTCCGACACCTTTGCGGCCCTCGGCCATTGGGGCCAGGCGCTGTATGTGATCCCCAGCGAGAAACTGGTGATCGTGCGTTACGCCGATGATCGCGACGGCAGCTACCGCCACAACGAACTGCTCAAGCGTGTGCTCAAGGCGGTGCAGCCATGAAACTGTTCAAGCGGATGTTGCTGCTGGTATTGATCGTGCTGCTCGGCTGGATCTGGCTCGAGCGGGACAACCTGTGGGCGTTCCCGGACATCATCAGTGCCTACACGGCGAAGGAATATTGTTCGTGTCGCTACGTGATGAGCAACGATGCCGAGTATTGCCGGGGTTATGTGAAGCAGTGGCTGCCCACCAGCGCCTTTACTGATGACAGCGCTAGTAAAACCATCACCGTCAGCGGCATGGGCCGCAGCAACCGCGCGCAGTGGCTGAGCGAACGCCAGGGTTGCCGCCTCAATCCCTGAAATCCTCGATCCTTCAGTCAATAAACAACCCTGTGGGATTTTCACCAATCGATAGATTTGCGGCGATCAGTTTGCAATAACGGCGTGGGCGGTTAAGGTTCGTGCAGGTTTATCGCCCAACGAGTGTTCAATGTTCAACCGCCCCCTCTATACAGCCTTCGCCAGTCTGCTGTTGGCCGCTGCCGCGCTGCCGGCGCAGGCCAACTGGTATCTGGACGGCGAGTCGTCGCGGCTGTCGTTTGTCAGCACGAAAAATGCCCACATTTGCGAAGTGCAGCGCTTTCTGGTGCTGCACGGCAAGGTCGACCCCAGCGGCCGCGCCGAGATCGAAGTCGAGCTGGACTCGATCAACAGCGGCATCCCGCTGCGTGACGAGCGCATGCGCAAGGAGTTGTTCCAGATCGAGCAGTTCCCGGAAGCGACCATCAGCACCCAGGTCGACCTGCGCCCGATCAACGATCTGGCGCCTGGCGCGCAGCTGGAATTACGTCTGCCGCTGACCGTCAACTTGCACGGCAAACAGCATGAATACCCGGCGGAGTTGCTGGCCACGCGTCTCGATGATCGGCGTTTTCAAGTGGTGACCCTGGAACCGCTGGTGATCAATGCCGAAGATTTCGATCTGGCGCCGGGACTGGACACCCTGCGCAACCTGGCCGGGTTGTCGGCCATCAGTCTGTCGGTGCCGGTGGGTGCGGTGCTGATCTTCACGGCGCGCTGACATGCGCGGCGCGGTGTTCCCATGGCGTGACGGCAACCGTTTCGAACTGTTGATCGACGGCCCGCAATTTTTCCCGCGCATGCTGGTGGCGATTGCCCGCGCCGAAGAACAGGTCGAGCTGGAGTTGTATCTGGTGGAGGCGGGCGCCTGCGCCGAAGCCGTGGTGCAGGCGCTGGTGCAGGCCGCCGAGCGCGGAGTGCGGGTGCGCTGCCTGTTCGATGACTACGGCAGTCTCGCGTTTACCCTGCACCTGCGTCAGCGCCTGATAAAGGCCGGGGTCGAACTGCGTTTCTACAATCGCCTGAACTGGCGGCGCTGGGTCGGCAATTTCTATCGCGATCACCGCAAATTGTTGCTGATCGATCAGCGTCTGGCGGTGGTCGGCGGCACGGGTGTCACTGATGAGTTCTGGACCCCGGGGCAGGACACCAGCGAGTGGCATGAAGTGATGGTCGAAATCACCGGCCCGCTGGTGCTCGACTGGCAGATACTGTTCGACCGCCAATGGATCGCCAACCGCCATCGCCGGGCGTGGAAACCTTCCGCGCACGTCGGCCTGCCACGCTTGCCCAAGGTGCCGGACATGGGTGAGGGCATGGGTCGTGTGGCCTACGCCGATGCCCGCCAGCATCGCGACATTCTGCAATCACTGTTCCGCGCCTTGAACAGCGGGCAGAAACGCATCTGGATGGCCACCCCGTATTTCCTGCCCACCTGGAAAATCCGCCGCTCGCTGCGCAAGGCCGCCGCTCGTGGTGTCGACGTCCGGCTGTTGCTGACCGGGCCCCGCACCGATCACCCGTCGGTGCGTTACGCCGGGCATCGTTACTACCCGCGCCTGCTCAAGGCCGGGGTGCAGATCTTTGAATACCAGCCGTGCTTCCTGCACCTGAAAATGGTCCTGGTGGACGACTGGGTGAGTATCGGTTCGTGCAACTTCGATCACTGGAACCTGCGCTTCAATCTGGAGGCGAATCTGGAGGCACTGGACCCGTCGTTGACGGCAGCGGTGGTCAAGAGTTTCGAGAAGGACTTCGACCTGAGCCAGCAGGTCAGTCTGGAGGAGTGGCAGCGCCGGCCGTTGTGGCGGCGGGTGAAGCAGCGGGTTTGGGGGTGGGTGGATCGGGTGGTGGTGAATATCCTCGATAGACGCGGCTAGCCGCTCACGTTGATCGTTCCCACGCTCTGCGTGGGAACGATCAGGGAGGCGAGGAGTTACAGCAATTCAAAGCTCTGCTGCGTCACGTCCTGCGAGTCCAGGCCGATCTGCACGTTGAACTTGCCAGGCTCGGCCGCGTACTTGAGCTGGGCGTTGTAGAACTTCAGGTCATCCTCGGTGATGGTGAAGTGCACGACTTTCTGTTCACCGGCCTTGAGCATGACTTTCTGGAAGTTCTTCAGTTCTTTCACCGGGCGAATCATCGAGCCGGTGACGTCCTGAATGTACAACTGCACCACGGTTTCGCCGTCACGTTTGCCGGTGTTTTTCAGGGTGACACTGGCGTCGAGCTTGCCGGTGGTGTTCAGCGTGGTCGATGACAGCGCCATGTCGCTCAGGCTGAAGCTGGTGTAGCTCAGGCCGTAACCGAACGGGAACAGCGGCCCGGTGGTGTCATCGAAATACTGCGAGGTGTAGTTGCCCGGTTTGCCCGGCGTGAACGGCCGGCCAATGCTCAGGTGGTTGTAGTAGGTCGGGATCTGGCCCACGGAACGCGGGAAGGTCACCGGCAATTTGCCCGACGGGTTGTAGTCGCCGAACAGCACGTCAGCGATGGCGTTGCCGCCCTCGGTGCCGCTGAACCAGGTTTCCAGAATCGCGTCGGCCGACTGGTTCTCTTCGAGAATGGTCAGTGGTCGGCCATTCATCAGCACCAGCACCAGTGGCTTGCCGGTGGCTTTCAGGGCACGGATCAGCTCGCGCTGGTTTTCCGGAATGTTCAGGTCGGTACGGCTGGAAGATTCGTGGGACATGCCACGAGACTCGCCCACGGCTGCAACAACGATGTCAGCGTCCTTGGCCGCTTTCACCGCTTCGTCGATCAGCACGTTGGCCGGGCGCGGGTCATCGACCACTTCCGGCGCGTCGAAGTTGAGGAAGTTCAGGTAGTCCAGGACCTTCTTGTCGCTGGTGATGTTGGCGCCACGGGCGTAGATCAGGTTCGCCTTGTCGCCGATCACCGAGTTCATGCCGTCGAACAGCGTGACCGACTGCGCCGGCTTACCGGCCGCCGCCCAGCTGCCCATCATGTCGATCGGTGCCTTGGCCAGCGGGCCGACCAGCGCGACTTTCGCGTCTTTCTTCAGCGGCAGCGTGTCGTTCTGGTTTTTCAGCAGCACCAGGCTGCGACGCGCCACTTCACGGGCTTCGGCGCGGTGCAGGCGGCTGTCGGCGTAGGTGTCGGCCGGATCATCCTCGGCCTTGCCGATGCGCAGGTACGGGTCCTTGAACAGGCCCATGTCGTACTTGGCGGCGAGCACTTCGCGCACCGCGTTGTCGATGTCCTTCTGTTCGATCTCGCCGGACTTGAGCAGCCCCGGCAGCTCTTTGCCGTACAGCGTGTCGTTCATGCTCATGTCGATGCCGGCCTTGATCGCCAGCTTCGCCGCTTCGCGACCGTCGGCGGCTACGCCGTGCTTGATCAGTTCGAAGATCGCACCGTGGTCGCTGACCGCCAGGCCCTTGAAGCCCCAGTCCTTGCGCAGCAGATCGTTCATCAGCCAGGTGTTGGCCGTGGCCGGAATGCCATTGATCGAGTTCAACGCCACCATCACCCCACCGGCGCCGGCGTCGATCGCCGCGCGGTACGGTGGCAGGTAATCCTGGTACATCTTCACCGGACTCATGTCGACGACGTTGTAGTCGCGACCGCCCTCGACCGCGCCGTACAGGGCGAAGTGCTTGACGCTCGCCATGATGCTGTCGGCCGCGCTCGGGGTGTCGCCCTGATAGGCCTTGACCATCACTTTGGCGATGCGCGAAGTCAGGTAGGTGTCTTCACCGAAACCTTCGGAGCTGCGGCCCCAGCGTGGGTCGCGGGAGATGTCGACCATCGGCGCGAAGGTGATGTCGAGGCTGTCGGCGGCGGCCTCTTTGGCGGCAATGCGCCCGGACTGGCCGATGGCGTCCATGTCCCAGCTCGACGCCAGGGCCAGCGGAATCGGGAAAATCGTACGGTGACCGTGGATCACGTCGTACGCAAAAAACATCGGGATCTTCAGGCGGCTGCGCATCGCCGCATCCTGCATCGGACGGTTTTCCGGGCGGGTGATCGAGTTGAATGTACCGCCGATGTTGCCCGCAGCGATCTCTTTGCGGATCAGTTCGCGAGGCATTTCCGGGCCGATGCTGATCAGGCGTAACTGGCCGATCTTTTCATCGAGGGTCATTTGCTTCATCAGATTGCTGATGAAGGCGTCCTTGTTTTCCAGGGGTACCGGGGTCGTGGCGGCCAATACTTGATGACTGGCCAGGCTGACGAACAGACCCAGCAAACACAGCTTCTTCATGAATATTTTTCTCAAGGGCCCAAACGGCAATGCAATGCCGGCCAGCCAAAAGTTAGGGAGCGACTATTGTTGTTCGGGTGCAGGCTCAAAAAGACCGAGCCGAAAAACGCCCGCCGACCGTCGGCAGCGTATGCGCAGGGCCTCTTTTTAGCCCATTGGCCCGTTGCAATCCAGTGGCGCGGCCGATTATGCCCCAACCGCCGATGCAGAAGGTTTCACGGTCGGTTTTTTATGAAATACGCCAGGGAGCATCACTTTGATGAATGTCAGTCCAACCTACCGCTCGCGTTTGCAGATCGCCACGCTGCTGGTGCTCGCCACGTTGTTGACCGCGTGTGGCATCAACAACATTCCGACCCTCGACGAGCAGGCCAAAGCAGCCTGGGGCCAGGTACAGAACCAGTACCAGCGCCGTGCCGACCTGATCCCCAATCTGGTGGAAACCGTCAGAGGCTACGCCAAGCATGAAGAGGCGACCCTGACGGCGGTGGTCGAGGCCCGGGCCAAGGCGACGTCGATCCAGGTCGATGCCAGCACCCTCGACAACCCGGAAAAACTCAAGCAGTTCCAGCAGGCTCAGGATCAGTTGAGCGGTGCGTTGAGCCGTCTGATGGTGGTGTCCGAGCGATATCCGGACCTGAAGGCCAATCAGAACTTCCTGGCCCTGCAATCGCAGCTCGAAGGCACGGAAAACCGGATTGCCGTGGCGCGGCGCGATTTCATTCTGGCGGTGCAGAAGTACAACACCGAGATCCGCACCTTTCCCGGTCGCCTCTGGCACAGCGTGATGTACAGCGATCTGCCGATTCGCGAAACCTTTGAAGCCACCACTCCCGGTGCGGAAAAGGCCCCGGAAGTGAAGTTCTGATCCGTTGTTGCGGATGAGGTTGCCCATGCGTGTGTTGAAGATAGGCCTGGTGCTGATGCTGTGGCTGTTGGCCCTCAGCGCCCGGGCCGAGTTGACGTTCCCGGCGCTCAGCGGGCGGGTGGTGGACGAGGCGCAGATGCTCGAGCCCTCGGTGCGCGCCCAGTTGAGCCAGCAGTTGCAGGCCCATGAGCAGGCGACCGGCGAGCAACTGGTGGTGGTCACGGTGCCTGATCTGCAAGGCACCACCATCGAAGACTACGGCGTGCAACTGGGCCGGCACTGGGGCATCGGCCAGAAAGACAAGAACAACGGCGCGCTGCTGATCGTCGCCCGCGACGAGCGCAAGCTGCGCATCGAAGTCGGTTACGGGCTGGAGGATCGGCTGACCGATGCACAGACCTCGGTGATCATCCATCAAGTGATCACCCCGGCGTTCAAGGCCGGCAATTTCAGCAAGGGCATCAGCGACGGTGTGGCGGCGATGCTGGTGGTCCTCGGCGGCAATCCGCTGGACGAGCCCTCGACGGTGTACGAGTCGAGCGGTGATCCGCAAAACGATTTTGTCTCGCGCCACCCACTGTTATTCGTTTTTCTGGTGGTGTTGTTCATCCTGACGGTGTTTGTCTGCCAGATGCTCGGTATCCTTCCCGCCGGCCGTGGCGGCTCCGGTGGCGGGGGCGGTTTCGGCGGAGGTGGTTTTGGCGGCGGCGGTGGAGGCGGGGGCTTCAGTGGCGGCGGGGGCAGTTTCGGCGGCGGCGGTTCGTCCGGCGGCTGGTGAACACACAACAATAATGATCAGGCACTTTTCGACATGGCATTACTGACCGAACACGAACAACGCAAAGTCGCCGAGGCGATTGCCCGGGTCGAGCGCGACACCGACGCCGAGCTGGTGACGGTGCTGGCGGCCCGCGCCGATGACTACGCGTACATCCCGTTGCTGTGGGCCAGCCTGCTGGCGCTGCTGGTGCCGGGCATCGTCCATTACCTGACCGGCTGGCTGACGATGCACAGCCTGTTGCTGGTGCAGTGGGGATTGTTCATCGTCCTGTGCCTGCTGTTTCGCCTGCCGAAGGTCACCACTCACCTGATCCCGCGCCGTGTGCGCCACTGGCGTGCGTCGAACCTGGCGCGGCGCCAGTTTCTCGAGCAGAACCTGCATCACACGATGGGCAGCACCGGGATGCTGATTTTTGTCTGCGAGGCCGAGCGCTACGTGGAGATTCTGGTGGACGAGGGGATTTCGCGGCGGCTGGACAACAACAGCTGGGACTCGATTGTCGCCGCTTTCACCGAGCAGGTGCGGCAGGGGCGCACGCTGGAGGGGTTTGTCACCTGCATCGAAGCCTGTGGTGAACTGCTCAAGGTGCATGTGCCGGTGACGCAGGTGCGCAATGAGTTGCCAAATCGGTTGATTGTGTTGGGTTGAGTGTGGGGGCAGTTTCCCCGGTCCCGGTAAACAAGGCCTTGCGCATCACGCCGACCCAATGTGGGAGCGGGCTTGCTCGCGAATACGGTCTGACATTCAGCATTGATGTCGCCTGATACACCGCTTTCGCGAGCAAGCCAGCTCCCACAGGGGGCAGACAGCTCGTTGGATTCTTGTGCCGTTGGGTAAATAAGAGCGTGTCCCCAACCCCCATCCCCCCTAAAATACCCGCCATTCCCGATTTCGCCCGTCCGAGGCCGCTTTTCCATGTCCGTTACCGCCCCTTCAATCAAGCCCGCGCCCGATCATCACGCCCAGTTCATCGAGCTGCTGCAAACCAGCCTCGAACAGAACGGCTTCATCAAACTGGTGCTGGCCAAGTACGCGGGCGAAGAGGCGGATCTGCAGCGGATCATCATCAAGGCGGTGACGGTCAAGGCCCAACCCAACCTGTCGTTCGTCTATCGCTACAAGACCCGCGACATCACCAAGAACCTGCCGCTGAGCGAAGGCGTGGCGGTGATTGCCGAGTTGCTGCCGGCCGCGTTCAAAAATGCGCATTTGCTGACCGTGACCGACGAAGCCCAGCTCGAATACAGCAAAAAGGGCAAGAGTTCGCTGTTCAAGAGCAAACCTCAGCAATTGCGTGAAGCGCCTTCCGCCGAGCATAACCGCGAGAAGAACCGCTTTCTCGACCTGAGCCGGCCATTCCTCAAGGACCTGGGCGTGACGAACGCGCAGCACGAGCTGATCCCGGCGATGTCGCGCAAATGGAAGCAGATCAACAAGTTCATCGAAGTCTTCAGCCACGCCCTGACCTCGTCACCGCTGGCGCTGGACAAACCGGTGCGCGTGGCGGATTTCGGTTCGGGCAAGGGTTACCTGACGTTTGCCATCCACGATTACCTGCGCAACACGCTCAAGGCCGAAGGCGAAGTCACTGGCGTCGAGCTGCGCGAGGAGATGGTCAACCTGTGCAACGCTGCGGCGGCGAAGCTCGATCATCAGGGTCTGGTGTTCAAGTGCGGTGATGTGCGCAGCGTGGCGCCGAGCGAACTGGAGGTGATGATCGCCCTGCATGCCTGCGACATCGCCACTGACTATGCGATCCACACCGGTATCCGCTCGGGCGCGTCGATCATCATGTGCTCGCCGTGCTGCCACAAGCAGATCCGCCTGCAGATCCAGAGCCCGGCGCTGCTCAAACCGATGTTGCAATACGGTCTGCACCTCGGTCAGCAGGCGGAGATGGTCACCGACAGCCTGCGTGCGCTGTTCCTCGAAGCCTGCGGTTACGAGACCAAGGTGTTCGAATTCATCTCGCTGGACCACACCAACAAGAACAAGATGATTCTGGCGGTGAAACGCGCCGAGCCGGTTGACCCGGCTCAGTTGTTGGTGAAGATTCAGGAGTTGAAGGCGTTCTACAACATCAGCGAACACTGCCTCGAAACCCTGCTGCGCGCCGACGGCTTTCTGGCCTGACCTTGACCTTGTGGCAGCGAGCCTGCTCGCGAAGGCGGACTGACAGTCAATGATGATGTTGGCTGTTACGGCCCCTTCGCGAGCAGGCTCGCTCCCACATGGGGTTTGATGGCGGTCTTGCGGCCGAGCATTACGGTGGCGATCACCCCGCAGGCAAACACCCAGGTGATCGGCTCGACATGTTCGCCAAAGAACAGCGCCGAAAACGCGATGGTGAAGAAGATTTGCAGCAACTGGATCTGACTGACCCGCGCGATCCCGCCCATGGCCAGCCCGGCGTACCAGGCGAAGAACCCGAGAAACTGCGAGAACAGCGCCACGTAACCGAAGGCCCACCAGGTCTTGGCCGACACTGCGCCCTGATGCTGCAGCGCCAGGTACAGCACCGGCCCGATCAGCAGCGGCGTCGACAGCACCAGCGCCCAGCAGATCACTTGCCAGCCGCCCATCTCTTTCGCCAGTCGGCCACCCTCGGCATAGCCCAGGCCTCCCACGGCAATCGCACCGAGCATCAACAAGTCCCCGGCCTGAATGCTGCCGGCGCCGGTGTACAACGCATAACCGAGCACCAGCGCACTGCCCAGCGCGGCGCAGGCCCAGAAGGCTTTCGACGGGCGTTCATGGGACAGCCACGCCGCATACAGCGCCACGCACAGCGGCTGCAGACCGTTGACCAATGCGCCGTGGGACGCCGGCAACGTCTGCATGGCCCACGCCGACAGCACCGGGAAGCCGAGAATCACCCCGGCGATCACCAGGCTCAGACCTTTGATCTGCTGCCAGGTCGGCCACTTTTCCCGGCGCCATAACAGCAGCAGCGCCGCCGGAATCGCCGCGAACAACGCCCGACCGAGGCCATTGAGCAGTGGGTGCAGTTCCTGCACCACGATCCGGGTGAAGGGCAGGGTGAGGCTGAAAATCACAACCCCGAGCAGGCCGAGAGCCATGCCGGTGTTTTCGCGCGAAGACATAAGAAGACCGGAATTGAGGGTTTCAGGGAACGACCTTCATAAAGCCATAAACCGTGGACTTCTGGCTGTTACAGCTAGGCACAGACTTATCCATACAGTTGGCGGGCGCCATCGCGAGCAGGCTCACTCCTACAGTTGGAATGCATACCCCTGTAGGAGTGAGCCTGCTCGCGATGAAGTCAACTCGGTAGTAGCCGGTTGTTACCTGCCCGAACGGATAAGGTCTACCTTGAATACTCCTGCAAGCCCTTTCCCAGAGGAGTCCTCCCCATGGCCGCGAAAAAAATCCTGATGCTGGTCGGCGATTACGTCGAAGACTACGAAGTGATGGTGCCGTTCCAGGCCCTGCAAATGGTCGGTCACACCGTGCACGCCGTGTGCCCGGACAAGGCGGCCGGCAAGACCGTGCGCACAGCGATCCATGACTTCGAAGGCGACCAGACCTACAGCGAGAAGCCCGGTCACCTGTTCGCCCTCAACTTTGACTTTGCCAAGGTCATCGAGGCGGACTACGACGCGCTGCTGATCCCGGGCGGTCGTGCGCCGGAATACCTGCGCCTGAACGAAAAAGTCCTGGAACTGGTGCGCGCTTTCGACAAGGCCGGCAAACCGATTGCGGCGGTCTGCCATGGCGCGCAGCTGCTGGCGGCGGCAGGCGTTCTCGAAGGCCGCGAGTGCAGCGCCTATCCGGCCTGCGCCCCGGAAGTGCGCCTGGCGGGTGGTACGTACATCGACATTCCGGTGACGGACGGCCACGTTCAAGGCAATCTGGCCACGGCACCGGCATGGCCGGCGCATCCGAACTGGCTGGCCGGTTTCCTCGGTCTGCTTGGCACCAAAATCACCCTGTAACGAGGATTCGCCCATGTGCGAGCTCTACGTCAAGGCCGACCCGATTCTCTACGAATCACGCTCGCGCTCGCTGCGCATCTGCGGCGTGGTGACGACGCTGCGCCTGGAAAACCAGTTCTGGGACATCCTCAGCGAAATCGCCGAAGTCGATGGCATGACCACCAATCAACTGATCGCCAAGTTGTATGAAGAGGTGATGGATTATCGCGGGGAGGTGGTGAATTTTGCCTCGTTTTTGCGGGTGAGTTGTACGCGGTATCTGAGTCAGCGGCGGGCGAGTGCGCCGGAGTTGTCGGTGGTGCGGGCGGTGGTGAAATAGCCGATTGCGGGTTGACCCCTTCGCGAGCAAGCCCGCTCCCACATTGGGTACTGAGTGTTCACCAAGGTTGTGTTCACTGGAGATCCAATGTGGGAGCGAGCTTGCTCGCGAAGAGCCGGGACAGGCGACAGATGTTCTGGACTGGTCTTTACTCTGAAGCGCGAAACCTCCCAACCGCCAAGGAGAAACAAGCATGTCCGGATGGTACGAAGTGAGCAAAAGCAGCAACGGCCAGTTCAGGTTTGTGCTGAAGGCCGCCAACGCCGAAACCATTCTCACCAGCGAGCTCTACACCACCCGCGCGGCAGCCGACAACGGCATTGCCTCGGTGCAGACCAACAGCCCGCTGGATGACCGCTACGAGAAAAAGACCACCAAGGATGGCCATCCTTACTTCAACCTCAAGGCCGCCAACCACCAGATCATCGGCAGCAGCGAGTCGTACTCCACTGACGCCGCGTGTGCCAAAGGCATCGCCAGCGTCAAGACCAACGGGCCGAGCAAAGTGATCAAGGACAAGACGTTGCCGGTGCTCTGAAGAACACCGAAGATCAAAAATGTGGGAGCGGGCTTGCTCGCGAAGGCGGTGGATCAGTCACTGGAGATGTTGACTGACACGACGCTTTCGCGAGCAAGCCCGCTCCCACATTGGGTTTTGTGTATTGCCCGAGGATCAGCGCAGGGTCCTGAGGATTGCCTGTAGCTGACCTTGCCCAGACTCGCTCAACGGGAACACCGGCAACCGCGGATCGCCAACCTCCAGCCCTGTTTCGCGCAACCCGGCCTTGATCGTCGCCGGCAAGCCGCCCTTGAGGATGAAGTCCAGCAGTGGCAACTGGCGGTAGAACAGCTCGCGCGCGCGGTCCAGATCACCGGCCTGCGCGGCCGCGTACAGGTCCAGGTTCAACTGCGGTATCAGGTTCGGTGCAGCGGTGCACCAGCCCTTGGCCCCGGCGGCAAACGCTTCCAGTGCCAGCGGATTGCAGCCGTTGTAGAACGGCACCTGACCGTCGCCCAGCAGCTGCAGCTTGTGCATGCGCTGAATGTCGCCGGTGCTCTCCTTGACCATGGTCACGTTTTCCACGCCGTTGACGATGCGCAGAATCAGCTCCACCGACATGTCGGTGCCGCTGGTGGCCGGGTTGTTGTAGAGCATGATCGGCACGCCGATGCTGTCGCCGATGGCGCGATAGTGAGCAAGGATTTCCGCTTCGCTGAGCTTCCAGTAAGACGCCGGCAGCACCATCACCACGTCGGCGCCGTGGGCTTCGGCAAAGCGTGCGCGGCGCACGGCTTTGGCGGTGGTCAGGTCGGACACGCTGACGATGGTCGGCACGTGTCTGGCGACGTGTTTGATGCTGAATTCGGCGACCTGATCCCACTCGGCGTCGCTCAGGTAGGCACCTTCGCCGGTGCTGCCCAGCGGGGCGATGGCGTGGACGCCGCTGTCGATCAGACGATCGATGGACTTGCCGAGGGCTGGCAGATCCAGGCCTTCGCCGTTGGCGCCGAACGGGGTGATGGTGTAGCCGATGATGCCGTGAATGTTGGACATGATGAGTCTCCGTGAAAAACTGAAATCAGTTCAGGCAATCGGCGTGTTGGCGCAGGTTCTGCCGAGCGTAGTAGTTGAAAGCGGCGGCGTGGCGTTTGGGTTTCGACACCCAGTCGTGGGCCTCGCGACCCAGCGCCGGAGTGATCGGCTTGATCGTGCCGGCAGCCATCGCCAGCAGTTGCAGTTTGGCGGCGCGCTCGATCAGTTGGGCGATGACACAGGCTTCTTCAATCGTGGTGCCGGTCGACAGCTGGCCGTGGTGCGACAACACAATCGCGCGCTTGTCGCCCAGTGCACCGGCGATCAGTTCGCCTTCCTCGTTACCCACCGGCACCCCCGGCCAGCCTTCGAGAAACGCGCAGTCGTCGTACAGTGGGCACAGGTCCATGTGGGAAATCTGCAGCGGCACTTCCAGCATTGACAGCGCGGCGATGTGCGTCGGGTGGGTGTGGATGATGCAGTTCACGTCCGGCCGGGCACGGTAGACCCAGCTGTGGAAACGGTTGGCCGGGTTGGCCATGCCGTGCCCTTCAAGCACTTCCAGGTCTTCGTTGACCAGCAGCAGATTGCTCGCGGTGATTTCATCGAAACCCAGGCCCAGTTGCTGAGTGTAATAGGTACCGGGTTGTGGACCGCGAGCGGTGATCTGTCCGGCCAGACCGGAGTCGTGACCGCTTTCGAACAGAATCCGGCAGGTCAGCGCCAGCTTTTGCCGGTCGGTCCACGTATTATCCGCCAGGCTTTTTTGCATCTGGGTCAGCGCTTGCCTGACCAGTTGTTCTTTAGGTAGTGCTAATGTCTTGGCCATGTCTGTGTCCTTTGGGTGAGTGCAAATGACACGAAAGAGGCTATATGACACAAAGTGTCATTGGCAAGCACAAATCGTCGCTTCCTTGATGGAATAACCGCTGCGCATGTCTATCCGATTGAAAATATTGAGAAAAAAACTTGGCGTAACCCTTGAGGCACTGGCCGAAAAATCCGGCATGACCAAGAGTTACCTGTCGAAAGTCGAGCGCGGGTTGAACACCCCGTCGATTGCGGCGGCGTTGAAACTGGCGAAAGCACTGAACGTGAAGGTCGAGGAATTGTTCTCCGAGGATAACGTCAACCTCGACAGCTACAGCCTGGTGCGCAGCCACGAACGCCAGTCACTGGCGGCCAACGATCAGAGCCCGGGGTATGCGGTACTGGCGCATCAGGTCAGCGAACGCAACCTGCTGCCGTTCATCATCTACCCGCCGAGCGAATTCACCGACAAGACCTTCAAGGAGCATTTGGGCGAGGAGTTTCTGTTCGTCCACGAAGGGCAGGTGGAAGTGGATTTCATGAACGAAAAAGTGTTGCTGGAGCGCGGCGATGCGCTGCACTTCAATGCGCAAAAGCCGCACCGGATCAGGTCGGTGGGCGAGGTGCAGGCGCAGTTGCTGGTGGTCGTACACAGCGCCGAAGAATGAGTTGAATCAACCCATGCCATCGCCAGCCTGCTGGCGATCGGGGGCGCCGCTATTCCAGCATCTTGCTGAGCAACCAGCTCCCCGCCGGCCCCGGCGGGTAAATCCGCGACCACAACGCATCGACATACACCGGCCGCGGCCAGCCGCGCACCGTCAATTCCACCAGCGTGTCGTTGCCGAAGCGTCCCACCAGCCAGCGTGGCAACGCTGCCCAGCCGAATCCCATTTCCGCCATTTCCATCAGCATCAGGTAACTCGGCGCCGACCAGACCCGACCTTTCGCCCGGCTGTCGTAGGGATTGACGATGGTCGCCAGACGCAATTCCCGATGCTGCTCCAGCACTTGCTGGTCGACTGCGACGCCGGTCAGCACATGATCACGTTTGACGAACAGTGCGATATCGGTGCGCTCGGCAACCGTCGAGGTCACCAGATCCGGCGGGTAGCTGTCGCGCATTTCGGCGAACGCCAGGTGCGCGCGGCCACGCTGGACCAGTTCGATCAGGTCGTCGCACTCGGCGATCAGGCATTCCAGTTCCAGGTCCGGATAACGCTGCTCGAAGTCGACCAGTGCCGCTTCGAAGCGCGCCGATTGGTAGGTGTCGGAAATCGCCACGGTCAGCTTCGGTTCGACGCCCTGGGCCAGTTGCCGGGCCGTCATTTCCAGACGGCTGGTGGCCGCCAGAATCGCCTCGGCCCGTTGCAACATCACGTGGCCGGCCGGGGTCAGGGTCGGCTTGCGGCTGCTGCGGTCGAACAGCATCAGGTCGAGGTCGATCTCCAGGCTCGCCACGGCGGCGCTGATGGTCGATTGACTGCGCCCCAACTTGCGCGCCGCCGCCGAGAACGAACCCTGGGTGGCCGCTTGCACAAACGCCAGCAGCACTTCTTGCGAAGCCATGAACTATCGCCTTGATCGATGGTTATTGGTTATGAAGTATCGGTGTGAGGATGGATTATGGCAACCATCTTCACTCAAGGAGTCAGGCGATGACTGCTCACAAATCCATTGTTGAACGTATTTTTCAGGCCATTGGTTTCGAGTTTCTGGCGATTCTTATCTGCACGCCGTTGCTGGCGTGGATCATGAAAAAGCCGTTGCTCGACATGGGCGCGGTGACCGTGCTGATCGCCATGTTGGCGCTGGCGTGGAACGTGGTGTTCAACGGCTTCTTCGACCGCACGCTCAAGCGCCTGGACATCGGCCACAACGCCTGGACGCGGGTGGTCCATGCGCTGCTGTTTGAGGGCGGCTTGATCGTGATGGGCGTGCCGCTGATTGCCTGGTGGCTGTCGGTCAGCCTGTGGCAGGCGTTCTTGCTGGATATCGGCGTGCTGCTGTTCTTCCTGCCGTATACCTACGTGTATCACTGGGGTTATGACGTGGTGCGTGAGCGGTTTGTGCAGCGCAGCGTCTGTCAGGGTTAAAAGCAAAAGATCGCAGCGTGCCGCAGCGCCTACAGTTGGAATGCATTTTCCCTGTCGGCGCTGCGGCACGCTGCGATCTTTTTGGGTTTAGAGGAACATCCCGCCCGACGCCTCGACCCGCTGCCCGTTGATCCACTGCGCTCCCGGTGACAGCAACATCGACAGCGCGCCACCAATGTCATCCGGTTGCCCGGCACGGCCCAGTGCGGTGTTGCTGGCGACCATCGCGTTCAACGCCGCGTTGTCGCGCACCGCGCCGCCGCCAAAATCGGTTTCGATGGCGCCCGGCGCCAGGATGTTCACGCCGATCTGCCGCGCGCCCAGCTCCTTGGCCTGATAGCGGGTCAGCACTTCCATCGCCCCTTTCATCGCCGCGTAGGCGGCATAACCCGGCAGGCTGAAGCGGGTCAGGCCGCTGGAGATATTGATGATGCGTCCACCATCGCTGATCAGTGGCAGCAGTTGCTGGGTCAGGAAGAACGGTCCTTTGAGCTGGATGTTCATCAGCAGGTCGAACTGTTCCGGGGTGGTTTCGGCGAACGCCGCGTGCACACCAATCCCGGCGTTGTTGATCAGAAAGTCGAAGCGCGGACGCTCCAGTTGCTGCAGCGCTTGTTCAACCCGCGTGGCGAAATCGGCGAAGCTGTCGCTGCGGCTCACGTCCAGTTGCAGCATCACGGCTTTGGCGCCGCGTTGTTCCAGTTCAGCCACCAGCGCCTGGGCTTCATCGGCGCGGCTGTTGTAGGTGCCGATGATGTCCACGCCTTCGGCGGCGAGGTGCAGGGCGGCGTTCTTGCCCAGGCCACGGCTGGCGCCGGTGATCAATGCGATTTTGCGGCTCATGTGAAATCCTCGATTGCGGTGAGTGGTGATGAGCAAAGTTTATTTATCCGCCACAGGGTGATAAACAGACTGAAACCGGAATCACTGATCGGTTCAGCCGAACAATCAATGGGTGTTCTCATGAACAAACTGGAACTGCTGCGCACCTTCGTCCGGGTCAGCGAACTGTCGAGTTTCACCCTGGCCGGCGAGAGCCTGGGTCTGCCGCGCTCGACGGTGTCCGAACATGTGCAGGCGCTGGAAACCCTGCTCGGCACGCGCCTGCTGCAACGCACCACGCGCAAGGTGCAGGCGACCCAGGACGGCCTGGTGTTGTATGAACGCAGCAAGGATCTGCTGTCGCACATGGATGAGATCGAGGGTTTGTTCCGGCAGGATCCGGCGTCGCTGACCGGGCGGATTCGTGTCGACATGCCGAACATTCTCTCGCGGCGCTTGATCATGCCGCTGCTGCCAGAGTTCATGGCGCGGCACCCGAATCTGGAACTGGAAATCAGCAGCACCGACCGCCGCGTCGATCTGCTCAGCGAAGGTTTTGACTGCGTGGTGCGCATTGGCGCGCAGCCGGATCAGTCGGTGGTGGCGCGGCATCTGGGCGACTTCCCGATGATCAACTGCGCAAGCCCCGCGTATCTTGAACGCTATGGCGTGCCGCAGACGCTGGAGGATCTGGCGCAGCACCGGCTGGTGCATTATGTCGGCGTGCTGGGCGCGCGCTCGGAAGGGTTTGTGTATGAACAGGACGGACAGGTGCGGCGCCTGCCGATGGCTGGCAGCGTAACGGTCAACAGCACCGATGCTTACGAGTCGGCCTGCCTTGGCGGCTTCGGCCTGATTCAGGTGCCGCGCACCGGCATGCAGCCGCACCTGGACACCGGTGAACTGCTGACCGTCCTGCCGCAGTTCACGGCACCGGCGATGGGGATTTCAATCCTGTATGCGCGACAACGGCACTTGCCGCTGCGGGTGCGAGTGTTCATGGATTGGTTGGGCGAGGTGATTCGCTCAACGCTCTGACTCACGCCACCGATCAACTGTAGGAGTGAGCCTGCTCGCGATGGCGTCCTGTCAGTCGATGCAGAATTTACTGATGTACCGCTATCGCGAGCAGGCTCACTCCTACAAGGGAACCCGTGTTGTTCAGAAGATCTGGGTGAACAGCCAATAGAGGCTGCCCGACAGCAGAATCGCCGCCGGCAGCGTCAGCACCCACGCCATCAGCAGATTGCGGATGGTCTTCATCTGCAAGCCGCCGCCATTGGCGACCATGGTCCCGGCCACACCCGATGACAGCACGTGGGTGGTCGACACAGGCAAGCCGAACATGTCCGCCGCGCCGATGGTCAGCATCGCCACGGTTTCCGCCGAGGCGCCCTGGGCGTAGGTCAGGTGGGTCTTGCCGATCTTCTCGCCCACCGTCACCACAATCCGTTTCCAGCCAACCATGGTGCCCAGTCCCAGAGCGATGGCCACGGCGATCTTCACCCACAACGGAATGAACCGCGTGGCGTTGTCGATCTGTTGCTTGAACAGTTGCAGTTTGTCAGTGGTGTCGGCGTCGAAGTTGCCGACCTTGTTCTTGTCCATCAGGCGAATGCTTTCGCTGGCCAGGTACATGTCGTTACGCACGTTGCCCATGGCCTCGGCTGGGACTTTCGACAGCGAGCCGTAGCCTTTGACTTCCTCGCCAATGTGTCCGGTGAGGGCGGCGAGGGCGGGGATCAGTTGCGGGGTGGCTTGCTTGCTGCGCACGTAATCGGAGAGCACCGGACGCGGATCGGCCGGGGCCGGCAGCGGCGCACTTTTTACCAGCGCTTGCTGAGTGACTTCGGCCACGGCGGCAAACTGCAATGCCTGGTCGGCCGGCATAGTGCGGTTCAACGCGTAGGCCATCGGCAGGGTGCCGACCAGAATCAGCATGATCAGGCCCATGCCTTTCTGCCCGTCGTTGGAGCCGTGGGCGAAGGACACACCGGTGCAGGTGGCGATCAGCAAACCACGGATCCACCACGGTGGCGGGGTGTTGCCTTCCGGTGCCTTGTACAGCGAGCGATTCTTCACGAACGCACGCAGGGCCAGCAGCAACAGCGCCGCGAAGCCGAAACCCACCAGCGGCGACAGCAGCAACGCGTAACCAATCTTGGTCGCCTGCGCCCAGTCCACACCGCTGGTGCCGTCGCGCCCGTGCATCAAGGCATTGGCCACGCCGACGCCGATGATCGAGCCGATCAGGGTGTGCGACGACGAGGCCGGCAGGCCCAGCCACCAGGTGCCAAGGTTCCACAGGATCGCCGCGATCAGCAGGGCGAAGATCATCGCGAAACCGGCGGACGAACCGACCTGCAGAATCAGTTCCACCGGCAGCAGCGCGATGATGCCGAACGCCACCGCGCCACTGGACAGCAGCACTCCGAGGAAGTTGAAGAACCCCGACCAGACCACCGCGACATTCGGCGGCAGCGAGTGGGTGTAGATCACCGTCGCGACCGCGTTGGCGGTGTCGTGGAAACCGTTGACGAACTCAAAGCCCAGCGCAATCAGCAGCGCCACGCCGAGCAGCAGGAACGGCGTCCAGGTGGTCACCACCGTGCCGAGTTCGTGCATGTCGTGCATCAGGCTGTAGGCGGTGAACAGCATGCCCATCGCGAGCACCGCGAAAAAGATCACGTAGGTGAACGGGCCGGTTTTCTTGTCGAGGGCTGGCCTGCCACTGGGGGCGGACGCCTGGCGGGCGGTCAGGGAGGGAGTAGCCATGAGCGGACAATCCTGAGCGAGGGAAGGAGTGTCGGTCATGATCGTTGCTAAATATTACAGAGAGACTGCGGCAGGTCAGTGTTTGCGGGATTAGCCTGACCATTAATCTGAAGGGCAATGATCAACCCCTGTAGGAGTGAGCCTGCTCGCGATGACGTTGGCACATGCAAAACAGCTGTGTCTGACACACCGCTATCGCGAGCAGGCTCACTCCTACAGGGGGAACTGTGGTGGGGCACAGTATTTTGGGGCTCAATAATCCCCGCGCTTGCGAAACGCCCAGCGCCCGGCAATCACGGTGAACGTCGCCACCAGTGCCACCAGAATCCAGAACCCCTCCGGATCGGTGGATAACGGCACGCCGCCGACGTTCATCCCGAAAAAACCGGCAATGATGTTGATCGGCAGCGCCAGCACCGTCACCACCGTCAGGGTGAACAGCGTGCGGTTGCTCTGTTCGTTGAGGTTGGCGGCGATCTCCTCCTGGAGCAACTTGATCCGCTCACCGAGGGCGGTGAGGTCGTTGATGATCAGCGCGAACTCCTCGGTGGATTTGCGCAGCTCCTTGACGTCCTCCTTCTGCAGCCACGGCGGCGGACGGTTGAGCAGGCGCAGCAGCGAACCCGGCTCCAGCGCCAGCAGGCGCTGCAGGCGCACCAGCACCCGGCGGTTGGCACCGAGTTCGGCGCGGTTGGTCGACAGGCGCGAGGAGAGCAATTGGTCCTCGACCTGGTCGACGCTCATGCTGGTCTTGCGCACGATCTGCGTCAGCACCTCACCCTGATCGCGCAGCAGGTGCACGAGCAGTTCCGACGGTGAGCGAAAGCATTCGCCGGCCTTCACCGATGAGCGCAGCTTGTCCACCGAGTGCAGCGGTTGCAGGCGTGCGCTGACGATCAGTTTGCTGCGCACGCACACCCACAGCGTCGAGACGTCCGAGGAGACCATGCTGCTGAGGTTGAACACCACGTCGTTGACCACCGCCAGCAACGCAGAGTCGACGTGTTCGATACGCGTCGAACGCGAGCCTTCGTGCAGCGCTTCAAAAAATTCTTCGGGCAATTGCAGATGGCTTTTCATCCAGCGCTCGCACGCGGCGTGGGCCAGGTTCAGGTGCAGCCAGAGGAATTCATCACTGTCGCTGTCGTCTTGCAGGCAACGCAGGGCGGTCGCCGAGTCAACTTCGCGACCGCGTTCACCCGGGCGGAACCGGAAGCCGTAAAGCAAACCGAACAAATCAGGATCGCGATGACTGATATCGAGGCTGTGGTTCATGGAGGCTCGCTGCGAGGAGGGGACGCCGGTCGCGGAATGGCAGGTTCACTGAGCCGCATCATCGCAATCACATGTGACACTTGTGTGACGACAAAGTGACGCCAGATCAATGTCTTACCGGCGGTCGGATTTTCTTCAAGAAGCGCTCTGGTACGCCGATCACGCTTAGGTTACGTTGCGCGCGCTTGGCCATGAGCCAAGGCTCGCCGACACGGATGTCCGGCAAAATCCCACGCCTTATAGGGCGTGCCTCATCCCTGTCCTGAGTATCTTGCGATGCTGCAAAAATCCCTGAGAGCGCAAATTCTCGCCCTGCTGAGCGGCAGCCTGCTGGCGATGCTGTTGATCGCGCTGGCCTGCTTTCATTACCTGTCCAACGGCGTGCAGAACTACAGCCAGTTGATCGCCGGTCCCTTGCACACCTCGCAACTGATCGACGAGGCCAACCTGCAATTCAAGGTGCAGGTGCAGGAGTGGAAAAACGTCCTGCTGCGCGGCAAGCAGCCGGCAGACCTGGCCAAATTCTGGAGCCAGTTCGAAGATCGCCAGCGCGATGTGCAGAACACCCTCGGTGAACTGGCCGGCCAGAAAGGCATGGAGCCGGCGCTGAAAAGCCGTATCGAACGCCTGCGTGAAGAGCACCGTCTGCTCGGCGCTGCGTACCAGAAAGGTCGCGATGCCTACGTGGCCGCCGGTGGCGACCCAGTGGCCGGCGACTCCGCCGTCAAAGGCGTGGACCGCGCCGCCAGCGATCAGATGAGCGAACTGGTAGCCGAGCTGCGCAAGCAGGGCACCGAGCAGTCGGCGCAGATCAGCGCCAGTGCTGACAGCATCGTGATGCTGGGGATTCTGGTGATGCTCGGCTCGGGTCTGCTGATCGGTCTGTTGAGCCTGTGGCTGGTCAACCGCAACCTGATCGAACCGATTCGCAAGCTGATCGATTACGTCACCCTACTGAGTCGCGGACGTCTCGTCGAACGTGTCGCCAACGAACGTCAGGACGAGTTGGGCAACCTTGCGGCAGCCGCCAATACCCTGCGTGATTTCCTCGCCGAGACGTTCACCCACCTGCAGCGCAGCGCCAGTGATCTGGACAGCGCCAGCGGCGAGCTGAACGCCATCGCCACGACCATGGCCGGTGGTACCAACGAGCAGTTCAACCGCACCGATCAAGTAGCGACGGCGATGAACGAAATGTCCGCCACCGCCCAGGAAGTTGCCCGTCACGCGGCGGACGCGGCGCGGGCGGCCGACGATGCCGACCAGTCCGCCCAGCAGGGTGAAAAGGTCATGCAGGGCACTATCCAGACCATCACCCAGATGCGTGGCGAAATCGCCAACACCGCCGAGGTGATCCGTCGCCTGGAAGCCGACAGCGGGCGGATCGGCAAGGTGCTGGAAGTGATTCGCGGCATCGCCGAGCAGACCAACCTGCTGGCGCTCAACGCGGCGATCGAAGCGGCGCGCGCCGGTGAAGCCGGGCGCGGTTTTGCCGTGGTCGCCGATGAGGTGCGTAACCTCGCGCAGCGTACGGCGGAGTCGATCATCGAGATCAACCAGATCATTCAGAACGTGCAGACCGGTGCGGTGGACGCGGCGCACGCGATCGAAAGCGGTCAGGCGCGCAGCGACCAAAGCGTCGAGCAAGTGACCCAGGCCGGCGCCATGCTCGAGCGCATCACCCACGCGGTGGAAGCGATCCGCGACATGAACCGCCAGATCGCCACCGCCGCCGAAGAGCAGACCTCGGTGGCCGAAGACATCTCGCGCAACCTGACCGAAATCACCTCGATTGCCAGCACCAACCTCAACAGCGTGCAGCGCACTGAAAGCGCCAGCCAGAACCTGCATGGCCTGTCCGGGCAACTCAATGAAGTCACCGCGCGCCTGAGCGCCTGATCGAGCCTGGGTGTACCGATTCGGTTACCGAGTCGGTACACAGTCGATCTCAAATCAGGGCGAGCGCCGCCGATGGCCGGTTATCTATAACCGGCATTGGAGCCAGCCCATGGTCAGCATCACTTCTGTTTCGATCAATCAGACCGTCACCACCGCCACCAGCAAAACCAAGATCAGCGACGGTACCGAGGACGCCTCCAGTACCACCGCCACGGCCAGCACTGGCGTCAGCGCCGACACCAGCAAAGTTGCTGCCGGCGGTGGCGCTGCTCCAGCGGGCGACAGCAGTTCCGACAGCAGCGGTGAATCGGATTCGGTGAAAGAACTGCGCAAGCAGATCGCCGAGCTGCAAAAGCAATTGCAGGAACAGCAACAGGCTTTGCAAGCGGCGCAGGCCAAGCAGGAAGACGCCGATGCCAAGGCTGCCGACGTGGCGTCCGCCGAGTCGCAAATCTCCAGTACGTCGGCTTCGTTGCAGACGGCCACGGCGGCGTTGTTGCAGGCGTTGCAAGATTCCGGTTCGAGCAGCTCGGGTTCGCTGGTCAGCACCTCGGCCTAAACATCACGTAATTCCCCTGTAGGAGTGAGCCTGCTCGCGATAGCGGTATGTCTGCCATATTCATGGTGACTGACACATTGCTATCGCGAGCAGGCTCACTCCTACAGGGATCTGTGGTGTGTCTCAGGTGGTGGACTCCAACTGATCGAGCACCGCGCAGGTGGTCCACGAATCCTCGGTGACCCGCGCCACGGCGGCAAAACGCAGGCCGGTCAGTTCGCGGATCACCTGAAGGATCGCCGGAACCGCGCTGATCCGACCGATTGTCGCGATGTCTGCTGCCGCTGTCTGCCCCATGCCCATCGCTCTCGTCTGCTGTCGTTGATCGATCTGCGGCCATGCTAGCGGGCTGCCGGGGGCTTGGCGCGCATTGATTACGTGACTGAAGCGATTAGCCTGAGGCCAGACGCAAAAAAGCCGCACGATCGTTCGATCGTGCGGCTTTTTTGGCGTTGTATCAGGTGTCTTGCTTGTTGCTCAGCACCTTGCCGGTGGTGGCATCGAAGTCCACGTCGAACTCTTTGCCATCGGCGGTTTTCAGCTCGACTTCGTACTCGTAACCGTTGAAGTGGTTGTCCAGGTCGGTGTCGGTGATGGTCGCACCCGGGTGCAGTTTCAGCGCCTCGGCGTTCATCGACTCCAGCGACTTGATCTTGCCTTCCTTCACCAGTTGCGGGATCTGGTCGACGCGGACGTCAGCCTGGGCCAGGCCAGCGGTCAGCGTCAGGGCAGCGGCGGTAAACAGGGCAGTCAAAGTTTTCATGAGTTCGATCCTTGGTTTGCTTAAGTGCGTGTTCTGTTGAAGTGGGCTCAGGTTAACCACCACAACTTAATTCACCCTTAAAACCCCCCATCGCGTGCAGCACTCTTGTAGGAGTGAGCCTGCTCGCGATGCGGACCACCCGGTTTACCGATCAGAACCCGTTGTTCTTCAACACCTGATCAACACTGGCACTGGCCGGGCGCTTGTAGAACTTCAACAGTTCGCTGGCGCGGTTGGTGAAGATGCCATCGACACCCGCCGCCATGACTTTCTCGAAGTCCACCGGCTCATCGACGGTATACACGTGCACCAGCATGCCCTGATCGTGGGTGTACTGGTTCATCCACGGTTGCACCAGGTCCGAATAGCTCTGGTCGCCGCCCTTGGTCAGCTTGGCCGAAGGGCCGGTGCCGATGGCGCCCTGAGCCTTGGCGAAATCAACCCACTGTTTGAACTCGGCTTCGGACTTCGGCTCCTGCTTGCCGTAGAACACGTTCTTGTCTTTTTCGCCGGACTCGGCAAAGGTCACTGCCGATTTCGGCTCGATGCTGCTTTCGCCGACCCACAGCAGCAGGATCTTCGGCACCTGTGGCATTTCCTTTTGCAGCAGTACGAGGCTGTTCTTCTCGAAGGTCTGCAGGATCACCTTGCCTTTGCCCTGACCGACGCCCAGCTCGCTTTTGGCCAGTTTCGACCCGGCCGGGCTCAGCCAGCCGCGATCCTGCAGTTTCTCTTTCAGGTCATGCTCGATCCCGGGGAACAGCTGCGGCTCCTTGGTTTCGATGTACAGGCCCGGCTTGTGTTTCGGGTTGGCCCGGGCAATGTCGATGATTTCGTCCAGGGTCAGGATTTTCAGCCCGGCGTAGGTCGGGCGCGCGCGATCCGGGTAAGCCTTGTTGTACCAGCTGCCGGCGTCGAGGGTTTTCAGTTCGGCCATGGTGAAGGCAGTGGCCGGGCTGTCCTTGCGCTCCGGGAATTTAGTCGCAACGTCGGTGGTGCGTTGCAGGTTGTTGTCGTGCAGGGCGAACAGCACGCCATCCTTGCTGCGCTGCAAGTCCATTTCCAGGTAATCGGCGCCGAGGTCGCGGGCCAGCCGGTAGGAGGCGGCGGTGGATTCCGGTGCATCAAAGGACGCGCCACGGTGGGCGATCACCGCCGGATGCGGGATGCCATGGGCGGCGGCCAGTGCATCGATGTTGGTCTGGGCAGCGGCGTGGGCCTGGCCGAGACCGAGCATCAGGCTCAGCATGAGGGCGCTTTTGGTGAAAGTGGCGAGCATGTTCGAGTTCCTTTCGCAGGGCTTTTTCAAAGACGTACCTTTTAACAACTGAATCGATTGCTTGCTATCGCCAGACCGACATAAACGTATTTAAAGCGATTTTTCCTGCACTTTTGTGGCGCTGTTTGCAGTACGCTTGCCCGAGGCAGACGCCCCGGCAGAGGGCGCGCCGATTGTTTTGCCCTGCGTGTAAACCATCGATGATTTTTTGTGAGGTTTACCATGCGCATCACTTCCCAACTCATCTGCCAGGCCGCCGACGACCTCAAGGGCTTTGTCGGCCTCAATCGCAAGACCGGCCAGTACATCGTGCGTTTCAGCGAAGATTCGTTCGGTATGGACGTGGCCGATGACGGCATCATTCCCACCAGCGAGTTTGTCTGGGCGGTCTCTGATACGACCATGAGCTTGAAGCGCGAGCTGATTCAGTTGCTGCTGGATCAGAACATCGATGACCGGATCAACATCAGCGAGCCGTTGCGGGTTTATATGAGCAAGGTTGAGGTGCCGGAGATTGTGGCGGTGCGCAGTCTGGTGAAAGGCTGAGATTATGCGCTGACTGTGAAGACCTCTTCGCGAGTAAGCCCGCTCCCACAGGGTATGCGTTGTGCAGAAAATCACACTGGCTTGCCAGTGATGAGGCCGCAACACCCAACGCACTGCCCAAACGCCGTACCTGTGGGAGCGGGCTTGCTCGCGAAGAGGCCAGTCGGTACGCCGCAGTCATCACTGCCCAAACCGATACTCCCGCTCCACCCGACACACCCGCGTCTGAAACTTCGAATACCACTGCGCCCGTCCTCGCGCCTGAATCACCCGGTGCTCGGGATGCTCGCGCCAGGCCAGAATCGCCGCCTCGCTCTCCCAGTAGGAAATGGTGATCCCGACTCCGTCCTCGCCCCTGAGCGAATCCACGCCGAGGTACCCCGGCTGCTGCACCACCAGTTCCATCATCCGCTCGGCTGCTGCTGCGTAGCCGTTGTCACCCTCGGTGCGGGTCGAGGTGAAAATCACCGCGAAGCACGGCTCACTCGGCTTCATTGACGTTGCTCCGCACACGCTTCGACGAACGCCCGCACCAGCGGCGGCACCTGACCCTTGAGCGCCGCACGTTCCGGCTGAAACAGTGTCGCGACAAAAAACACATGGTCGGTCAATTCGATTGCGCGCAAATCGCCCGCCGAATCGTGGCCGACAGCGTGTAGCCGATGGGTCAGCAACTCTCGTTCGAACTGCGGATTCACACCGAAGCGGCAGCGATAGCCTTCATGAATCTCCGACGTTTCGTACGCCTTGGCGATTAGCGAACCGGCGACCAGATGAATGCTGTCCACCGCTTCCACCAGGGAACAGGTCAGCGGCGTGAGCACTGCTCGCTGCGAATCGGGTGACGTCTCGCCATGTTCGGCATCGACCCAGCCCAGCACATTGCGCGAAAACTCCAGCACCGCATGCTGAAAACCACCGCAGGTGCCGAGGAAAGGGCGCTGTTGTTCGCGGGCAAAACGAATCGCCCGCAAGGCGCCTGCTTCGCTTTTGTAGGGGCTGGCCGGGACGCACCAGAAACCGTCAAAGTGATCCAGCGCAGTGTCGGCGTGGATCTGCTCGGTGGGCAGCCATTCGAATTGCACATTGTGGCCGGACTGCTCGGCGATCATGCCAAGGGCAACGGGGATCGCCTGGTGTGCGGTGACTTGCGGGTCGTAATCGCCGATCAGGGCGATGGAAATGGCGTCCATGGGATTTCCTTGATTTCAGTGAGTGATGAAGCTCTGTGGTGAGGGGATTTATCCTCGACGGGGCGCGAAGCGGCCCTCAAACAAGGCCTGCTGCGCAGTCCATCGGCGATGAATCCCCTCGCCACAGTGAATGTGTGCAGTTGTCGATCACCGGGGCTCACTATAGATTGGCGTTCACGCACTCAATATTGGCGTTTCCCCAAGTGATCAATGCAGCGACGCACTATCGACTCGACTACCCGGATCTGGCGCTGATTCTCGCTCTGGTGCGCGGAGGCTCTCTGGCTCGGGCTTCGCAGTTGCTCAGGGTAGACGTGTCGACGGTGTTTCGCGCGGTGCGGCGGCTGGAGTCAGCGCTGGGTCAGCAATTGTTCGAAAAGAGCCGCGCCGGTTACCTGCCGACCACACTCGCGCAGACCCTGGCCGAGCAGGCTGAGCGTGCCGAACAGGCACTGGAAGCGGCGCGCATCGGCGTCGAGCAGGGTGGGGAAGTGGTCAGCGGCACGGTGCGCCTGACCTGTACCGATTCGGTGCTGCAAGGCCTGCTGTTACCGGCGCTGGCGCAGTTCATGCCGAATTACCCGGCGCTGACCATTGAACTCAGCACCTCCAACGATTTCGCCAACCTCAGCCGGCGCGATGCCGACATCGCCCTGCGCCTGACGCGCACGCCGCCCGAGCATCTGGTCGGACGGCAACTGGCGAAGATTTCCTACCGGGTCTGTGCCAGTGCGCGTTATCTGCAAAACGTTGATGCATCGGATCTGGCGGCACTGACCTGGATCGCCCCGGATGAGTTTCTGCCGGATCACCCGACCGTCGCCTGGCGCCGTCAGCAGTTGCCCGGCGTGACCCCGAGTTATCGCTGCAACAGCATGCTTTCGGTGACTGAGCTGGTGCGCGGAGGACTCGGCGTGGCGGCGTTGCCGGACTTTCTGATCAGCGAAGGTTTGCAGGCCCTCAGCGAACCGCTGCACGGCTACGACACCGCGCTGTGGCTGCTGACCCGCCCGGACTGCCGGGCGTTGCGCTCGGTGGTCACGTTGTTCGACGAACTGGGGCGGGCGCTGCGTTTGCCGTGATCAGGGCTGTCGGGTCTGGCACATGTGCTCGTGCAATTCGCGCGTCAAACCCTCGATGCGTTCGGTCAGGCTCTTGGTCATTTCGGTGAGGCGGGTGTTCTGCTCCAGCAGTTCCAGCAATTGCGTGGTGTTCTTCGCCGCTTGCGCCTGACGCTCGCTGTTGGCCGTCGCCAGCGCTTCACGGTGTTGTGCGTCGGCATCGGCTTGCGCCTTGTCCCGCGCGGCCTGGCGGGTTTGTGCCAGCAGGATCAGCGGCGCGGCGTAGGCCGATTGCAGGCTGAACGCGAGGTTCAGCAGAATGAACGGGTATACGTCGAAAGTGGTGATGCCCGTCACGTTGAGTAAAACCCACAACAGCACAATCAGGGTTTGCGCGCCAAGAAACGTTGGCGTGCCGAAGAAGCGCGCGAATGCCTCGGCGCGCAGGGCGAACTTGTCATCGCCGAACGTGGTGTTGAGGTGAGCGTGGGGACGATGGAAGCGCAAGTGATCGACGGGGGCTGTGGCGGGTGTTTCGGGTTTTTCTGTGGTCATGATGGACTCGGCGGGACTTGGGACTGAAGGTCACTATAGTCCTGCATTGCGGCTCATGGCCCTTTCGTGAGCAGGCTCGCTCGCACCTTGGAATGCATTTTCCTGTGGGAGCGGGCTTGCTCGCGAAGGCCGCGACGCGGTTTAACGGCCCGGCATATCCATTACCCAGGCGCCCGCTCATTGGCAAACCTGCTCACTGCCTGCACCGCTTCACTGGCGCCATCGCGGATCTGCAGAATCACGCTGTGGGCCCGCGATCAAGATCGAACTCGATCACGGCCACGGAGCGGTCGGTCCCTTCACGCGCCAACATGGTTACAGGTTTTTCAAAGACTGAATTGGCTGGCGTCGTTTGAACTCGGACGACCCAGCGCTACGCTGATCGTGTTGCGCCCCGTGTGTTTGGCGGTATAGAGCGCCTTGTCGGCGTCATCCAGCCAGGCGATCGCATCGCTGTATGACGGCTGAAAGCGCGCCAGGCCAATACTCAGGCTGACCCGCAGGTCCGGCACATCGGGATGGTGGTACTGCTGCAACGCCTGACGCAGGTGCTCCATCCGTGCTTCGGCCTTGTGCAATGGCTGATCGGGCAGGATCACGCAGAACTCGTCACCCCCATAGCGGCCTGCCGGTTCACCTTCGGCCAGTTGCTTGAGCGAGCGGGCCAGATGTCGTAGCACCGCGTCGCCAATGATGTGTCCGTAGTTGTCGTTGATGGACTTGAAGTGATCGATGTCGATCAGCGCCAGAATGTCCAGGGTGTGGTTCTGCCGACAGAGCTCGAACTTGCTGTGCAGTAGATCTTTCCACGCTCCATGGTTGAGCAGGCCGGTGAGGCTGTCGGTGCGGCTCAGGTCTCGCAGCGTCCGTTTGTGCTGGGCGAGTTTGATCGCCAGTTGATAAGAGACCAGGCCCAGCGCCAGTGGATACAGGGTGAGCATCGGCAGGCAGGCCCAGACCTGGATCTGCGTCATGGTCAGGCTGAATGTGAAGCCGAACACCGACCAGCCCAGCAGCACGCCGGCGAGTTGGGCGAGGGCGCCGAACAGGAACAGCCGTCGTCCACCGGCGGCGACGTTGTTCATGGTCATCATCGACAGGATGGTCACGGTGGTCAGCGGGTTGAACTGAAAACACGCGGTCCAGAAGCCACCGCACAACGAGTCGTACAACAGGTTGCGACGTTCGGCGTGGTAGGGAAAGGTCGAGTGCGTTGACACCTGATAAGCCAGATGTGGCCAGACAAAACCGTTGAACACCAGCAACGCCCTGAGCCAGGACGGCATATTCAACGGATACAGTGCTGCCGCGACGCTGAAAAAGCCGACGCCCAGACCAATGACCCTTGGCAGGTAGATACGTCTGGCGAATGACAAGCCTTTGCCGCGTTGGTTTTCCATGATGTCCTGCGCCAGATTCATCCTGAAATACTTTGCAGTATTTTTTTCAGGTCGACCGTCCGTCGGTCAATTGCGGACATTGTCATTTATTCCAGCAGCAATCATCAGTGTCCTTTCGAGCCATTTAATCGTGGCGGGCGCAGGAGAGAGACGGTTTAGAGCTGGTATCGCGCCAGAAACATCTCCAGTGCCGACTCGGCCACAGCTTTCTGGGTTGCCGCATCCAGTGGCGGCTGGCCCATGGAAATCTGCGGCCAGAAACCGAACGACTTCAACAGGCCCTGCACCTGCTGCGCGGCGAATTCCGCATCCACGGCTTTCAGCCGACCATCGGCCAGTGCGGCGCGAATCCACACTGTCAGACCTTCTTCCCGCTCGCCCATGCGCGCCACCATGTCTTGCGCGCGCTCCGGGGAATGGATCGTGGCGGCAATCGCTACCCGGGCCAGACCGAGAAAATTGTCATCGGCCATCATCTGCAGTTTAGCCAACAACATTTGCTGCAGTTGCTCGCGCAGCGGCTGATCCGCGCGATAAGCCACGGCCTGCTCGGCGGTGATGCGTGCCCAGAGTTGGTTGAGAATTTCGGCGAACAGCTCTTCCTTGCTGGGGAAATGGTTGTACACCGTGCGCTTTGACACCCCGGCGGTGGCCGCGATCTTGTCCATGCTGGTGATCTCGAAACCGTTGGCCCGGAATTCGGCAATCGCCGCCTGAATGATGGCTTCGCGTTTGCGGTCGGTAAGGCGCTTTGGAGCTGTCATAAGTACGCTTCGGCAGGAAAAAGGTGAAATTACACTTGGCAGTTTACTTGTCATCGCGTTTCATGCAACCTAGAAACTACACCGCCCAGTGTAATGTTGCGTTAATCCGCGCAACCTAAAAACCAGAAAGTTCGGCTGATGCGTGCGTGCCTTGGCCATTTATCGTCCCACCGTGAAAAACCGTGAATTGCGCGGTTTTTCTGGAGTCATTCAGTCATGGCCAATCCAGTGTTCTCTGCGGATCAAACTTCCACGCCTGAAGCCTCTCGCCAGGATCAAGGGCTATTCCGTAACCATGCGCCGGCGCAGCGCGAAGGCTTTCGCAAAATGCTGCGGATCATGTGGAACATGATCTTCCACAAACCGCGCAATACCCGACCGGCCGCCGCTATCCCGGTGCAACCGTTGACGCGTGAGGACCTTCTGGCTGCGCCCAACCACAGCGTCTATCGCCTCGGGCACTCGACTCTGTTGCTGAAGCTGCGCGACAAATTCTGGATCACCGATCCGGTCTTCGCCGAGCGCGCCTCGCCGGTGCAGTGGGCCGGCCCGAAGCGCTTCCACCAGCCACCGATCAGCATCGACCAGTTGCCGCCGATTGAAGCGGTGATCCTGTCGCATAACCACTACGACCACCTCGATTACGAGGCGGTGCTGAAACTGGCGGCCAAGACCAACTACTTCCTGACCCCACTGGGCGTCGGCGACACCTTGATCAAATGGGGCATCGATGCCAGCAAAGTCCGCCAGTACGACTGGTGGCAGGGCACCGAAATCGCCGGCATCCGCTTCGTCGCCACCCCGTCGCAGCACTTCTCCGGCCGTGGCCTGTTTGACGGCAACAGCACCCTGTGGGCCTCGTGGGTGATGATCGACGGCGACACACGGATCTTCTTCAGCGGTGACAGCGGCTACTTCGACGGTTTCAAACACATCGGCGAACAGTACGGTCCGTTCGACCTGACCCTGATGGAAACCGGCGCCTACAACGTCGAGTGGCCACACGTACACATGCAACCGGAAGAAACCCTGCAAGCCCACATCGACCTCAAGGGCCGCTGGCTATTCCCGATCCACAACGGCACGTTCGACCTGGCGATGCACGCCTGGCATGAACCGTTTGACCGGATTCTGGCGCTGGCGTGGGAGCGCAGTGTTTCGATTACTACGCCGCAGATGGGGGAGGCGTTCAACCTGATGCAGCCGCAACGTGGTGAAGCGTGGTGGTTGGCGGTCGAAGGGGAGAGTGAAGGGGTGGTGCAGAACGCTTAACGAATTTCAGGTTAAGCGAACACCACTTCAATTCGGCCCTCCTTCCGTGATCGGGGGGCCGCTTTCACAACGATCTGCACGTCTCGTCCAAGATGGGAGAGGCACTCCATCATCTTGGCTTCACTGATGCCCCAGTGACTCCGACGCTGAGTTCATGGCACTCACCGATCGCCCCGGCGCAAACCCGGGAAAGAACACCAGCCCCTGCGCCTCAAACCGATAAGCCAGCGCCAGCCGTGCCGCATCCGCCACGTCCTGTTGCGCTTCAAACCGCTGAATGTTTTCCACGGCAACCTCCGCCTCGCGCGACAGCTGCTCCACGCTCCAGCCCAGCATCGCTCGGGCCTGGACGCAATGCGTCGGGGTGAACTGGAAAAGGGCAATGCGTTCTAGGATGTGGTTCATCGCAAGAGAGGCCATGGTGTGCTCCGGGCTCAAGAGTGCTGATTGAAAATGTACTGTGTTTTTGTACAGTTGTTTTCGGCCGGGATCAAACGCATTTTTTGATTTGCCCTAGTTCGCCGCCTCCAACCAGACGGACGGTGCCTGCCCGAGGATGCGCCGGAACATCGTCGAGAACGCCGCCGGGCTCTCATAACCGAAGTCCAGGGCGATCCGCGTCACTGCGTCACCGGCCGCCAGCCGCGCCAGCGCCAACACGACGCACGCCTGCTGTCGCCATTGACTGAAGCTCAACCCGGTCTGCTGCCGAAACAGTCTGTTGAAGGTGCGCAAGCTTATGTGCAACTGCTCGGCCCAGTGTTGCGGCGATTGATGGGCGTTCGGTTGATGCAGAAAGGTCTGACACAAAGCCAGGAGCTTTCCGTCAGTCGGCAGCGGAATGTGCAAGGGCAGGGGCGCACTGCGCGCCAGTTCATGCAGCAGCAGGTCGATCAGCACGCCGTCGCGCCCGGCGAGTTCATAGGTCAGCGGCACTTCTACCGCTTCCATCAACAAGTGCCGCATCAACGGCGAAACGCTGGTCACTTGGCAACGCTGCCCCAAGTCGACCACCCCCGGCTCGATGTACAAGCTGCGCGTGCTCACCCCCAGCATCAACACCTCATGCGCCACCCCCGGCGGAATCCACACCGCCCGCTGCGGCGGCACCACCCAGTTGCCGTCAAGGGTGCGGACCTGCATCACCCCGGTCGCGCCGTACAACAGTTGTGCCCGCCGGTGCGTATGAAACGGCAACAGGTGGCCGTGGGAATAATCCGTACCGATCGCCACCACCGGGCGCGGCGTGTCATCCAGCAGATTGATCGAAACATTGCGCATCAAGCGTTTTCCGGTGGTTGGCGTAAACGCAAACATTATTGGCTGATTTACTGAAGCAGGCCAAGCCGCGTCGTTCTATCGTCGACCACTCTCCACCACCGGAAGACGCGCCATGTTCTACCTCCTGCTGACCCTCTTCGGCTGCCTGACCGGCATCACCGCCGTGCTGTTCGGCTTCGGCGGCGGCTTCGTCGTGGTACCGCTGCTGTATCGCATGCTCACCGCGAGCCACGGCGCCGACGACCCGATCAGCCAGTCGGCAATGCACATCGCCGTCGCCACCTCGACCTGCGTGATGATCGTCAACGCCCTGATCGCCACCGACAAACACCGCCGCGCCGGCAATCTCATTCGTCATTACCTGTGGCCGTTGGGAGGGTTCATCGGGTTGGGTGCAATCGTGGGGGCAATGGCGGCTGTGTGGGTCAGCGGCGAAGTGATTCGCTACGCATTCATCGGCTACCTCGGCGTGACCATCGTCGACTGCCTGCTCAGACGAGGATTTCTCACTCAGAACCTAGACGTCATTCCACGCCGACTTGGCGCTACGGAAACTTCCGCAGGTGGTGTAGGCATCGGCGCCATCGCGACGTTTCTTGGTGTAGGAGGCAGCGTCATGACCGTGCCGTTGTTGCGCCGTTGCGGTCTGAGCATGTCGCAAGCGACGTCCATGGCCAATCCGCTAAGCGTGCCGGTGGCAGTTGCGGGGACGCTGACGTACATGGCGCTTGCCGGGTTCAGTCAGGCAGAGTTGGGCGCGTGGTTTGTCGGGTATGTGGATTTGCTGGCGTTTGCGGTGCTGACGGTTGGCTCGCTCATCGGGATTCGATTGGCCGCGCCATGGATTGGGCGGATACCGGATCGGGTGCATGCGCGTGTGTACATCGGGCTGTTGCTGATGGTGATGATCAGCATGTGTTTGAGTTGAAGGCGACAGCGCTCGATTCCCCCGCGTAACCTCGACATAATCCGCAACGTTTTCTCGTGGGCAAAAGCCCAGTCACTCAAGGATGAAAGATGTATCGCGGACTGTTGCGAATCTCCGGCATGTTGATGCTCATCGGTTTAGTGCTCTCAACCCGGATATGGGCCGACGACAACAAGCATGTGTATACCGGCACCCTGGGCAAAGCCGCGATCGTTGTGGAAATCGACACTCGCTACAGCGAGGGTCGTTACTTCTACAAAAAATACCGAAAAGACTTGGCGCTGGACATCAGCAAAGAAGACGATGCGCTGGTGATGGCCGAAGGCGCGGCGATGGATGGCCATTCGCGCCCGACTCTGCGCTTGCAGCCAAAACTCGACGGCTGGAGCGGCGAATGGAGCAGCCCGGACGGGAAGATCCTGAAGGTCGAATTGCAGCCCGCCAAGCTCCCCGATGTTCCCGCCGGTGCCTTGCCGTATTTCACCGAACTGCATGACAAGAACCCGTACGAGTACCTACGGTTGCAGGGTCTGCAACTTGTAAAAGGCAAAACCGAAACATTAATGGGCTACACGGTGCAATGGTGGAGCGAGGCGAAGTCGGGGGCTTCGCTGTTTGAAGTGGTATCGGGTTATTCGCCGCAAGCGCGGGAGCGCATCAATCAATATTTGATGGCACGCTTGTGGGGCGAGGTGGACGCACACTTCAGCTGTGCGGGGAGTTACTCGCAATCCAGTCAGCCGCTATGGTTGTCGTCTTCGGTGATGAGTGCGCGCATTGCTACCGAATATTATTGTGGCGGTGCCTATCCGGATCAAAACAATGAATCGCTCAACTTTGATACGCAAACAGGGAAGTTGCTGACCCTTGAGGATGTTCTGTGGGTGGGGCAGGGCAGGCCCTTTCATTATCTGGAGGGATTGGAAGGCGCCTCTACTGTGTCCTCCGCTGACTATTACAACTACCGCTCCAAAGAATTCGCACCCTGGCTCGTCGCGCAGCTCTTAAAGCTTTATTCCAGGGAAATGACCGTCGTCGCGGAAGGCGAAAACGAATGCGGGTACGACGAGCAAGAACCCTGGGCATTCCCATCCTGGTACTTCAGCGAAAACGGCATCACCTTCACGCCGTCGTATCCACATGTCGCCGCCGTGTGCGGATACGTCGAGTGGGGCGTGCTGCCTTATGACCTGATCAAACAGCATCCCGGCGGCGTTCCATTGCAATTGCCTTGATTCGCGCGTCGAAGGGGGTTGGAATCAGTCAGCGTGTTCGCAAGAATATGTTTCTTTTCTGTAGAAATCACATGGGGCCTACATGCTGATCTTTAACTGCACCGAAGCCGCCAGCAAGTTCTTCAGCCGTGTCCACAAGGGCAAAAAGATCACACCGGTGGATGCTAAACCGCTGTCCGCAATCATTGAAGATGATGAGCTAAGCGGCGCTGACGAGCAGTGGCTGGTGCACGCGATAACGGTACAACGCAAGCATGTGTTGCTGGTCATTCACGTCCAGACCCGCTATTGCCTGATTTTCGCTGATGCGAAAAAGGCTGACACAGAAGACTTTGTTGATCGATTTGTGGATCGTTGGGTCAAGGGGATAGTGATCAATGCCCATCATCATGACCTCGGGCAGTGGCTTAACCCGGAGTTGATGTTGGCGCGGCTGAAACAGACTTGTGAGCATCAACGGTTCTATCGGCGTAGTCATCGCAGCGCGCAAAAACACATTGATGAGATTGCATGGATTTTCCAAGACAAGGTCGCTCATACGGGATCTTTGCCACCGGATGAAATCACAGCGATGGTATTTGACGAGCAAATGAATGACACGCCGAGGAACAGCAAGGGCGCCAAGTCTTACTATTTTCCGAATGAGGAAATGGCGCTTCACTGGCTGCGTCATTACTGCTTTCTTGATGACGTCCAGCTTCATGCTGCCAAGGAGCGTCGCCAACAAATGGTTCGGGAAATTGCGGCCCTCGAGCGCAAAGCCTGGCTTGAAAAGTACGAGCAAGAAAACTCGAATAGTTAAGCTGCCCCCGCCATAATCCGCAGCGTATTTTTCAGCGCTGGCGCCTGTGTGCCGACGCGACCACCGACTCCTTCAAGGATTGATTCATGCTCAAGGGACTGATGCGCCTGGCGCCATATGCCGCGGCGCTGTTCACACTGATTTCCACCGCCCATGCCGAAGATGGCCGGCGCGTATTTACCGGCACATTGGGCAAGACGGCGATTGTTGTTGAACTCAACACCACACAGCAGGACGAAGTCACCGGCCGCTATTTCTACGAGAAATATCACCGTGACCTAGCCCTCAGCGGCTCGCTACAAGACAGCACGTTGAACCTCGTCGAAGGCAATAACCGCTACGGTGACGACAAGCCGCTGCCAACCTTGAAGCTGGAAGAAACCGGCAGCGGCTGGCAGGGCGAATGGCAAAGTCCGCAGGGCAAAAAGCTGCCGGTGAAACTCACCGAGGCCAGACTTCCCGCGCCCACCTCAGCAACTTTACCTTTCATTGCCGCACTGCCATACGGCGAGCCTTACGAGTATTTGCGCCTGCAGGGGCTGAAGCTCAAACCGGCGAAGAAAGAAAACTTCATGGGCTATGACCTGCAATGGTGGACGGAGCCTGAGACAAAGATTTCGCTGTTCAGCGTGGAGTCCGGATTGTCGAAAGATGATCAGCAACGGGTTAACCAGCAGTTGCTCGGGCGTCTCTGGAATGAAGTCATCAGCTATCACGGCTGCCAATTACAGGGTGGGGAGAACGTGGAGTTCATGCAGCAGGCAGAACCGAAAATGATCTCGCCAGCCGTGGTCAGCCTGAACATCTCGACCAGCTATTACTGCGGCGGCGCGCATCCTGATTTTGGCGATTCACCCCTCAACATTGATGTAAAAACCGGTCACCCATTGTCACTCGAAGATGTCTTTTGGGTAGGTAAGGGCACGCCGATTTTGCATGCCGAGCGCGACAGCCTGGGCGACAAACCGCTGAGCGAGGCCGAAAGTAACGCGCGCTATCAGTACGTAAGCAAAGAGTTGGTGCCTTGGGTCATCAAGCAATTCACCGCCCTATACCCCACGGAAATGAAGAAACCGACGGGAAATGACGACTGCAACTTCCAGGATGAGAGCATCTGGGGCACTTCACCTTGGTACTTCACCGAGAAGGGCTTGTACCTCGGCGCCTACTTCGCCCGCGTGCAACGCTCTTGCGACAGTCCTGACTGGTCGATCCTGCCGTACTCCGTCGTCAAACAACACCCCGGCGCCGTCAACCTGCAACTGCCCCAGGGCTAACCGTCACTCCAGACCCGGCGCTTCACGAATAATGAAGTGATCCAGGTTCTCGATATTGGCATTGAAGACCTCGAAAGGCTTTTCGGGGTTCTTCTTGCCGGGCACCTGCTTCAACTCCGGCGTCACCCCATAAAAGAAACAGAACAACGCCTTGTCGCTATCCACCGCGTGCTTGATCTCCTCCAGAAACGCCTTGCGCTTACGGTAGTTGTCGATCAGCTTCTTGTTCAGATAAACACTGACCGGATACGGCTTCTTCTTACTGTCCTCGGGCTTCTTGAACCAGACCTTATCCTCGAAATCGATACGAAAACTGGCACTGTGGAAGTCCTCGATCTTCTTGATCCGCCCCCAGTAAATCAGCCCCTTGTTGTCCGTCAGATACTCGATCTTCTTGAAGAACGAACTGTACGGCGCCGAATGCTCGCCGATCTTCAACGGCATACGCTTGAGCAACTCCTTGTCGGCGAAGTTCGACACAAAACACTCCACGGGATGCGCAAACACACTGGTCTTGTCCGGCGCCGTCTCACGCCCCGGCGACTCTTTAGAACTCACCTGCGCCACCCGCACCGGATCATCCCGCAACACATCCGCCGCCCCCGCAGGCGCAGCAGGCTTGCGCACATACTCACGCCGCGTCAGCAACAACTCCGATGGGAAGTGTTCCTCTTTCCCGTCATCAACCTCGCCATCCACCGTCTCAACACCTGATGCCGACGCCTTCAAACTCACATACGGACAACCCGCCACATGCTGCGTAGTCGGTAGATTCTTGAAGTGCGGCGTGCGCACGTAATTCACATTCTTGGCGTTGAACGTGCCCAACTCGTTGGAGGCATCAAACGCCAAACGACAGGCATCGTTGGGGCACTGGAAGTGTTCCTTCGCGGAGTCGAAGGCAACCGTGTCATCGAAATTGAGATCGCGAACGTCATAGATCGACAACTTGTCGTCGAGGCTGAGGCAGTAGGCGAGATCGAATTTCATGGTGGGGCTCGGATCCTTGAGTGGGGGAGGGGTATTAATAGCGGGAGGCGGCGCGGGTTACCAGTAATGGATCTCGCCACCCAGCATCAACAGAACAGCCATAAAACCGAGATTGCCAAACAGGAAGGGCAGAATGGTAATGACGATTTGAATCACTATCGCGATTTTAAAGCCGACGGACAGGCCATAGCGCTTCCAGTAAATTACATGCAGCACCATCGTCAAAGCGTTGGCCACCCAGACGGCACCGATGGCCATGATTTCGTTTTTTTGGGCGATGCGCAGGGCCATCATTAGCAGGCCGAAAAATACGATGAGGAATGAGACGACCAAGAGTCGTGATGGACCTGATTTGATTGAGTTGGCTGGTGGCATGTGATGTTCGTCCATGTGTGTGCTCGAGAGTGCTCTCGTTCACGGTAAGCGTTGTTCAGCAGCGCACAAAATCGTGGCGAGGGAACTTGCTCCCGCTGGGCTGCGAAGCAGCCCTAAAACCAGCAAATACGGTTAACGAGGGTAGGCCGCAATTATTCCTTTTCTAGTCTTCCAACGTTGTCATAAAGCCAAGCAGTGAAATCCTCTCTGTCATCCGAATGGTGGCAACGCTGGTGACAGTTGGGACACAGCGCCACGACATTCGAAGGCTGGTCTGATCCTTCTTGCGACATATGCTTAACGTGATGCACTTCCAGAAACGGTTCCCCATCCTTCTTAAATGGAGCTTCTTCGCCACAACCTTCGCACTTTCCATTCGCCTGCTGACGAACCCAGCCCCTCAATTCAGGATCGCGAAAGTAAGTCTTTCTGGTGGACTCGGTCCAAACAGGATTCTTTATCCCTTTTGGGATGTATAGAAATGGTCGCCGCTCAAATTTGGCCGCCCGCTGTTCGAGCTTTTCTTCGTCCGCCGTGGGATCAGAGTCTTCAGGAGTAACAACGCTGGAAGCATCGAGCGCTGTACGAATGCTACGCGCGACATTAGCGCCGACATTCTTGGCAGGTTTGTAACCCTTGATAGGTTCACGGCCCAACTCGACCATGACTGAAGAAATGTTCTGCATCCGAAATTCGATAGAGCTCTTGGTTCGGTCAGCCAGTACGCCCTCGCGAAGTACGCGGTTCTCGTGGGCCTTGTTGTATGCCTGTTCTTTCTGTTCACACGACCACATCCGGAGATAGGCATCGACCGCCGCCTGAATCTCTACGTCACTCCAGTCGCTGTTACTTTTTTCCATAACCATACAGTCGCCGAGGGTTGAAAACCCTCGGACGATACTGAGTGGCCATTACTGCTGTCTACGAAAATTCCTACAAAAAATAGCGACGGATCTCGCATGTGATCCTACAAGCGTATCGCTCAACCCATCGAATGCTTGGAGGACTGTAACGCCTGAGCGACCCTCCGCCACCAAGGCTTCGTCGCGGTAGCTTTTCGCGGTATTTGATCGCTCAGCAGATAGGGCATGTCCCGCAGCCGAATCCAACTCTCATCCTGCCAATGCAACAGACTCACAGACATCTCAGGCCATTTCAAAAAACTCAGCATAGGTAGATCTGAATTTTCTGAGGACGCAGCATCGCGTAAGGCCGGAACCACCTGATGGGTCAGCCATTCACGCAACAGCCGATTCCCTGGGACGTAGTGATACACCAACAGCGCATACACGCCTGACTCACTGAGCATCAGCTGCTTTTCAGGTTGTCGGTGATACTCAATCCACAGAAAACGATGCTGATCTTTGTCCAGTTTGCTGACCATCCGATCACTGAGATGGACACCCATCAAGCGACCAATATCGCGTGCGCAAAACCATGGCTGGCCTTCAAGAAGGAGGGCGTGGAGAGAGAGTTTGTGCAGAGTGAAGACAGTCGAACTGTGAGGTTCAGACATGGCAGACCTCCAATGCTGGAAGCATGTAGATCATATTGAGGTTGAAGCTGATTTCCTTCGTGCCGAAGGAGACATTTCTAGGCATATCCATTTACCTCTGTGTGATGTCAGCTTTCTTAAGGCTGGGTGCCGGGAGCTAAGAAACCCCACACAGAGGGCCGGACATATTCCCCTTTCGGGTCTTGTATTCGCCCACTCCCGGCATAACAGAGTTTTTGATGCGCACGGGGAAACCGTAGGCACAAAAAAGCCGCGACTGTCGGGTGCGGTGAGTCCGCTGTGTGAGGTGTTTCTTAGGCACCAATGCTGAAGGCTAGGTGCTAATGAGACGTCAGTCAATCGACAAAAACAAATTTAAAAAGTGTGACGAATTATGCTTTGGTGTAATTTAATGTCGTGGCACTTGGCCTGTATTTTGAGGCTTTGCCAGGAGAGGAGTTATTGCGTTTTTTCGTTTCGTGACTTGTTTTATTCGGAAGCGAAAATTTTTGAGTGATTGAAGTTTTTTGTTCTAGCTGTACATCTTCGAGAGCCTCTATGGAGATGGAGTCAGAAGGAGTTGGAGATGGAAAGTCGAAGTCAATTTAATAGCGAAAACAGTGTGCTTCATTTTAAGGTGAGTTCAGCTCTTAAAACTCTAATAGGTCGAGATTTAATAACAGACGAATTTGTGGCGATTTTTGAGTTGGTTAAGAACTCATTTGACGCGCGGGCGACTCGAGTTGATATTCTTTTCGATAGGGGACGGGTCTATATTGCAGATAACGGTAAGGGGATGTCATTTAATGATATTACAGATAAATGGCTTTTCGTTGCGTACTCTGCGAAAGGGGACGGTACAGAAGATCTAGATTATAGAGAGCAAATCAATACATCAAAATCATATGCAGGAAGCAAAGGGGTTGGCAGGTTTTCATGTGACCGATTGGGGCGTACGCTTTTTATGCAAACAAAAACTGCGCTAGCTTCGCGGTTTGAAGTTGTTGAAGTGAACTGGGATCTTTTTGAGAAAAGTTCAAAAGATGAAATTGCAACTATTCCTCTGTTGCATAGTGAGAGGGTGTCGATTGAATTGCCAGAAAACTTGCAATGGTTTGAGTCTGGCACGATTTTGGAGGTTGGAGAACTTAGAGAAATCTGGTCTCGTGAAAAATATCTAAAATTGCGGTCCGCATTAGCGAAGCTAATAAATCCATTTGGTGGGGGGGATGGGTTTGAAATAAATCTCACAGTTCCTGATGAGGTAGTAGGGGATGTTTCTGTTTTAAGTGATGTTAAGCAGGGTGATAGTGTAAATCCTTTAAATCTGGTAAATGGTCCGATTCAAAATTTTATCTTTGAAACTCTGAAGGACAAAACTACAAATTTGCAAGTAGAGATATCCGATGGTGGAGAATATATTACATCAACTCTAACTGATAGATCGGAAATCATCTATAAAATTAGAGAAAAAAACCCCTATGCTTTACTGACGGAAGCTAGTTTTAATTCAAATCTTTATTATCTGAATCGTTCAGCAAAACAGACATTTTCTCGACGTATGGGAGTTGCATCGGTTCGTTTTGGATCGATTTTTCTATTCAAAAATGGCTTCCGTGTATTCCCTATCGGTGAGGAGGGAGTTGATACTTTCGGTATCGATCAACGGAAACAGCAGGGTTACGCGAGGTTTCTGGGGACGCGAGATCTGATTGGACGTATAGATATCATAGGAGTAGATGACAGATTCCGAGAGTCTACCAGTCGCGATCAAGGTTTAATTGATACTCCTGCCTATAGGCAGCTAGTTGAATGTTTTGAAGATAAGTGTTTTAAAAGGCTTGAGCGCTATGTTGTAGGGGTTAATTGGAAGGACGCGCTTGATCTAGACTCCGAGGACACATCCCGAATACGAGGTGAAGCCGCGTCCGCAAGAATTACTGCGATAGTTGCTCAGTTGGCGGGTGGGGAAGGCGTTGAACTCTTAGACTTCAGTCGCGAGCTTATCAGGATATTAAATGAGCGATCCGATGATTTCAAGGAGTCACTAACAGGTTTAAGAACGCTTGCAGAGAAGTCTGGAGATCAAAGTTTACTGGAGGAGTTAGATGCTGCTACATCCAGATACAATGAACTGCAACGAGCTGAAGCTGCCGCCCGTGATATAGCGGATCGAGAACGTACGGCCCGAAGAGATGCTGAGCGGAGCGCGGCTGAGTCTGCGCAAAGGGCTGACGTCGCAACAAGAAATTACGAGGAAGAGCGAAAGCGTAATTTGTTTCTCACGTCTATTTCTACGCTGGATAAAGAAACCATAGAAATCCTTCATCACCAAATAATAATTCATGCATCTGCTGTTAATGAAATTATAAATGGGCAGTTTGATCGTCTGCGCCATGACAAAGACTTTAGCGTGGATGATGTGAAAGTTGCACTAGAGAATATCTCCTTTCAGAATAGAAAAATACTATCCATTGCTAGATTTGCTACAAAGGCTAATTTCAGGCTCGAGTCTGAAACTATTACTGATGACTTGGTTGCTTATATTGATCAATATATCAGTCAAGTCGCTCCGATGCTGGCTGAGACAGGGATAAGTATTTCAGTAGTTAATGTAGCGAAATCTTTAGTTCGGACGTTTAAGCCGATAGAGATTTCAATAATGATTGATAATTTTATTAGTAATGCGGGGCGGGCTGAAGCAGATAAAATAGTCTTCTCTTTAAAGCAGGTCTCTACTAAAGAAATACAAATTACCGCTGTCGATAACGGTCGTGGCTTTGATGTTAGCGTGGTAGATCTAAATCGACTGTTTGAGAAAGGGTATTCGACATCCACGGGATCGGGGCTGGGCCTTTACCACGTACAGCAAATAGTGGACTCCTTGGGCGGTTCGATTGCAGCTGAGCGTGTTAACGAAGGCGCACAGTTTATTTTACGGATAAAAGGATAAAAGGATAAAAATTATGCATCTTGAGTATCGAATTCTTTGGTTTGAAGATCAGGTTCAGAATATAAAACCTTATCAGGATAACATACGTAATGCTATTTCCCGGTTGGGCTTTAATCCTAAGATAGATATTCGAGAAGTAGTGGCGGGTGGGGTAGATCCTTTAGCGAACTTACCATTGTCTCGAGATATAGATCTCGTGATGATGGATTGGAAGTTGGGTGGTGGCTTTGATGGTGCGCAGTTAGCGAAGCGTTTAAAAGTTAACTATCGTGACACTGATATGGTTTTTTATAGCTCAGAATCAGCCGCCACTTTAAGGAAGTTGATATTTGATCAAGGTATTGACGGCGTTTTTTGCTTTCATAGAACTAACTTGAGCGATAGGACTATAGGTCTCGTTCAGTCACAACTTCGAAAGATGCTTGATCTCAATCATATGCGTGGCATTGTCATGGCTGCGACTAGCGACTTGGATCAGGCAATGATTGAGTGTCTCGAAAAAATTCAACCGTTAATTAATGCCGAAGATAAGGATGCATTCATTAAAGAGGTTGGTAGTAAGATTTCTGGAAGCCTGCGAAGTAAAGCTAATGAAATAGATCGGATCATGGAAAAAGGACGCTTAGATAAGCTCTTGCGGGAACCATCCTTCGGGGCCGCACTTCGTCTTAGTATTCTTCAGGATGAAATATCGAAAATAGCGGATAGGATTTCTGAAATTCATCTTGTAGAACGTCTCGCGTCATATCGTGATGATGTTATTGGTCCGCGAAATGATTTTGCGCACAGGAGAGCAGTGTTTGCGAATGATGAGCTTGTACTTGAGGGGCGAGATCAACCATTTACTCAGGATTCAATGATTGCACTACGTCTGAAATTGTTGTCTCATTTCGATAATTTGAGTGGATTAATAAGTCTACTGGCTGAATTGAGTGAGTTGCCAGATTCTCCTCAGTCTGCTGTTCTTCAAGATATAAAAGATGACTTGATTGATGCAATTGTAAATCCTGAAGGTTTATAACGTAAAACGTAAGTAGTTAATTTTATTAGGCAGTTCACTACAAAAGTGCCGGAGAGAGGGAAGTCTCTTTCCTTCGCTTTTAGCGTGCGTTAATATGCTATTCGATTTGTACATATAGATTGTCTTTGTCTAACTCATGGCAGCTCAAGAAAGTCAATTTCTTTTTTTTGTTTTTTTGGGTGGATGATAAAAAGTTAGGTTGAACTATGCGGTTTATTGACGTATTTGCAGGTTGTGGTGGACTTTCGCTGGGATTGCTTAAGGCCGGCTGGGAAGGCGTTGCAGCTATAGAAAAAAATCCTATGGCGTTCCAAACTCTTCGACATAATTTGATTGAAGGTGATCGCTTTCGTTTCAACTGGCCCTCTTGGCTTCCTGTTGAGGCAATGAGTTGTGAGGGTTTTTTAGAGAACTACAAACCTCAAATTGTGGAGTTGGCGGGGACTATCGATCTCATGGTTGGCGGGCCGCCATGCCAAGGGTTTTCAACTGCCGGGCGTCGTAATCCAGACGATCCAAGGAATAAAATGGCGGAACAGTATCTTGAGCTAGTCAAAATTCTCCGGCCTAAATTTATAGTAATTGAAAATGTGAGTGGCTTTAATAGTAAATTTACTAGAAAAAGTAATGATAATGAGGTCGGTGATAAGTATCTGACGCAATCTTATGCGGATTTTATATGTGGATCGTTATCTTCTCTTGGGTATGCGGTCTCTCGTGGGAAAGTCAATTGCGCAGATTTTGGTGTCCCTCAGAATAGACATAGATATTTGATAGTTTGTTCTCTTGTGGGTACTAAAGATCTCTTTCTCCAGCTTTGTAAGTCGAGTGCGCAGTTCAAGGTTTTAAAAGGGTTGGCTGTTGATGCGAAAGTATCTGTGCGAGAAGCTATTTTCGATTTGGAAACTAAGTCTAAGAAATTAGCTGAAAATTCCGAGTCGGGAATTGGAAGATTTCGTGAGTTGGACTACGTCCTTCCAAAGCGAATGTCTCCATATTTGAAGCTCATGCGTGATGGGTTTCGCGGTGTTCCTAATAGTATGCGAATTCCTAATCATAAGATTAAGACTGTTGAGCAGTTTGAGAGGATTAGACAAGTTTCGGAGCCTGGCAAGTCCATTTCAAAAGCTTCGAGAGATTTACTGGGGCTGAAAAAGCATGCTATTACTGTGCTTACCGCTGGAGAGCCTTCTCCGACGATCACAACGTTGCCAGATGATATAATTCATTACAGTGAAAACAGGATACTTACTGCTCGCGAGTCTGCGCGGATTCAATCATTTCCAGATTGGTTTGAGTTTACAGGTAAATATACAACTGGCGGAAAGGCAAGAAAGCTGGATTGTCCGAGATATACACAAATAGGAAACGCAGTGCCACCTCTTCTTTCTGAGGCGATTGGAAATATGCTGCTCGCTAATCTTGCGGAGCTAAGAAGTGATGCAGTTTTATTGCAGGGTAATGAGTTGGAAGTAGATGCGTGTACTGCATGATGTTCGAATATATAATGATTTGTTCTTAGGGTTGATTTCGGTCTTTTGATGTTGTCTTTGTTGTCTGTGGGGCTAAACTATCTGCAATGTTTTGTTTTTATGTTGGGGTTTTTGTTTTTTAGATTTATGAGTTTTTACTAAGTGGTATCTTTTTAATTTCGATCGATTATATTTTGCATTTTTTTTCAAAAAAAACCCTGAGTTTCTTCAGGGTTTTTATGCGGCTGATTAGAAGTTAATCCCAGCTAAGTGCCCCGCCAGTCTGATACTCAATAACCCGAGTCTCAAAGAAATTCTTCTCTTTCTTCAAGTCCATAATCTCGCTCATCCAAGGGAACGGGTTAGTCGTCCCTGGGTATTCCTCTTTAAGGCCGATCTGCGACAAACGACGGTTAGCGATGAACTTCAGGTAGTCCTCCATCATCGCCGCGTTCATGCCCAATACCCCACGAGGCATGGTGTCACGGGCGTATTCGATCTCCAGCTGCGTACCCTGCAGAATCATCTGGGTCGCTTCTTCTTTCATCTCAGCATCCCACAGGTGTGGGTTTTCGATTTTGATCTGGTTGATCACGTCGATGCCGAAGTTCAGGTGCATGGATTCGTCGCGCAGGATGTATTGGAACTGCTCGGCGACGCCGGTCATTTTGTTGCGGCGGCCCATGGAGAGGATTTGGGTGAAGCCGCAGTAGAAGAAGATGCCTTCCAGAACGCAGTAGTAGGCGATCAGGTTGCGCAGCAGTTCTTTGTCGGTTTCGACGGTGCCGGTTTCGAACTTCGGATCGGAGATCGAACGGGTGTATTTCAGGCCCCAGGTGGCTTTTTTCGCGACCGATGGGATCTCGTGGTACATGTTGAAGATTTCGCCTTCATCCATGGCCAGCGATTCGATGCAGTACTGGTAGGCGTGGGTGTGGATCGCCTCTTCGAAAGCCTGGCGCAGGATGTACTGGCGGCATTCCGGGTTGGTGATCAGGCGGTACACGGCCAGGACCAGGTTGTTGGCAACCAGGGAGTCGGCGGTGGAGAAGAAGCCGAGGTTGCGCATCACGATGCGGCGCTCGTCGTCGGTCAGGCCTTCCGGGTTTTTCCAGAGGGCGATGTCGGCGGTCATGTTGACTTCTTGCGGCATCCAGTGGTTTGCGCAACCGTCCAGGTACTTCTGCCAGGCCCAGTCGTACTTGAAAGGTACGAGCTGGTTGAGGTCGGCGCGGCAGTTGATCATGCGCTTTTCGTCAACGGCGACACGGGCGGAGGCGCCTTCGAGTTCGGCGAGGCCTTCGGCAACGTCGAGGGAGTTCAGTGCAGCCTTGGCGCGGGCCACGGCGGCCGAGTCGTCGGCGGTCACGGCGCGGGCTTCCAGCGCTGCGGCGCCGCCGGCGTTGTCCAGGCGGTCCATGTTGGCTTCAGTAGCGTGGCCGGCGTTGGCGCCTTTCACTGCTGCTACTTCACTGTCTTCTTTGTCGAATTCGTCCCAGCTCAGCATGACGTGTCGTCTCCTGCGTGAGGGCCTGTCGCCCCGTGTGAAACCTGATGGTTGGGTGGTTCACACGGTCGTACAGACCGCGTTGGATCTTAAGGAATCGTTTTTTGCAGCAGCTAAGGCAGGCAATAAAACAGAATTTCGTACGGGTTTCCGAGAGCCTCTGACGGGCGCAGATCAGCGTTGACGCTGCTGCGGGGCTTCAGAATGGCTTTGATCCCTGTAAGGGAATATTGCTGACCCGATTAGGGCGGCATTATAGGGAAAAAAACACGGGCGTGGGGAGGGCGAAACAGCGCAGGGCTTTCGATCGGCCGGGGGATTTCGATCGGAGCGAGGGTTTACAGGGCTTTCGCTGGGATTGGCCTGCGAGAATTTTTTTTCATTAATTTTTTTGCGAGGCTTTGGTTGCTCAAGAAATGAGCAAAAAACTGCTTTTTTCACTATATCTTGTGTTTTGCAACCCTTTTGAGCGACTCCAGACACAACTGAGCCCGACCGAAGCCGGGCTGGAATCGACCCTCAAATGAGGCGCTGAGTGATCCGATTCGGTGCAGTCTCAATCATCAATTGGTGCAGCCGTTACCCATGACGCTGTAACGCAGGATGTGGCGCTGGCCCTTGGAGTCGTCGTATTCCATTTTCATCGGAACAACTTCGCAGACGTTTGGAACTTCGCTCATGGACACTACGTTGGCGATGTCCAGGTGAGTCGAGTAAGTGTATTCCTCGATAGCCGGTTGTTGCTGTGCGACATCAGTCGGGACCTCGTCTGCCATGGCGGTTGCGCACAGACTGCTGAGGGCCAGAACCAATAAAGCTTTCATTTCAAATTTACCTTTTTGAGGTCGAGTGGGGTCACGCAACCTTTTTAGGGTTGCGTGTGGAACTTCATCGTTTGCAGTTATTACTTGAGAGCTGGATTAACGGCCTTCGTGGGGGCTGTAACGTTGTTAATCGGTTTGCCTTGTCGGCGATGCGGATTCTAGGGAGGCGTGGTGGGGGTAAACAGGTGGGGTTTTGATAAACACTTTTCGCGGTTTTGGTAACAATCGCTGGTTAGGGTGGGGAAGAGGGCTTTTTGGTGATGCAATTTGCTTGGGATACCGAGTGCCTGAATCGCTTGCAGGCAAGCTCCCACAGGGGGTTTGGGGTGTATGAGGGACGGGCGCAGGGCTCGCGTAAGGGGTAACTGGATGTTTTGTAGGGGCTTGTTACTACCATCGTCGAATGGTTCTATGGGGCCGGCCCGGCTACAACGGGGTCATACAAAAACAACTATTCCACCGAGGTAAGAAAGATGAGTGCGGCTTCTCTGTATCCCGTTCGTCCCGAGGTTCTGGCCAATACGCTGACTGACGAGGCGACCTACAAAGCCATGTACCAGCAGTCGGTCGTCAACCCTGACGGCTTCTGGCGCGAGCAAGCCAAGCGCCTCGACTGGATCAAGCCTTTCACCACGGTGAAGCAGACTTCCTTCGACGATCACCATGTCGACATCAAATGGTTCGCCGATGGCACCCTGAACGTTTCCTACAACTGCCTCGACCGTCATCTGGCCGAGCGCGGCGATCAAGTTGCGATCATCTGGGAAGGCGACGACCCGGCTGACAGCCGCAACATCACTTACCGCGAACTGCACGAACAAGTCTGCAAACTGGCCAACGCCCTGCGTGGTCAGGACGTACACCGCGGCGACGTGGTGACTATCTATATGCCGATGATCCCCGAAGCCGTGGTCGCCATGCTGGCCTGCACCCGGATCGGCGCGATTCACTCGGTGGTGTTCGGCGGCTTCTCGCCGGAAGCCCTGGCGGGTCGGATCATCGACTGCAAATCGAAAGTGGTGATCACCGCTGACGAAGGCGTGCGCGCCGGCAAGAAGATCCCGCTGAAGGCCAACGTCGACGACGCCCTGACCAACCCGGAAACCAGCAGCATCCAGAAAGTCATCGTGTGCAAGCGCACTGGCGGCGACATCAAGTGGAACCAGCATCGCGACATCTGGTACGAAGACCTGATGAAAGTGGCGGGCACCGTCTGCGCGCCGAAAGAGATGGGCGCTGAAGAAGCGCTGTTCATCCTCTATACCTCCGGCTCGACCGGCAAGCCGAAGGGCGTGCAGCACACCACCGGCGGTTATCTGCTGTATGCGGCAATGACCCACGAGCGTGTGTTCGACTACCGTCCGGGTGAAATCTACTGGTGCACCGCCGACGTCGGCTGGGTCACCGGCCACAGCTACATCGTCTACGGCCCGCTGGCCAATGGCGCGACCACTGTGCTGTTCGAAGGTGTGCCGAACTATCCGGACATCACCCGGGTGGCGAAGATCGTCGACAAGCACAAGGTCAACATTCTCTACACCGCACCGACCGCAATCCGCGCGATGATGGCCTCGGGTCAGGCCGCTGTTGAGGGCGCCGATGGCAGCAGCCTGCGTCTGCTCGGTTCGGTGGGTGAGCCGATCAACCCGGAAGCCTGGGATTGGTACTACAAGAATGTCGGCAAGTCGCGTTGCCCGATCGTCGATACCTGGTGGCAGACCGAGACCGGCGGCAACATGATGAGCCCGCTGCCGGGTGCTCACGCGCTCAAGCCCGGTTCGGCCGCGCGTCCGTTCTTTGGTGTGGTGCCTGCGCTGGTCGACAACCTCGGCAACATCATCGAGGGCGAGGCCGAGGGCAATCTGGTGATTCTCGATTCGTGGCCGGGGCAGGCGCGGACGCTGTATGGCGACCACGACCGTTTCGTCGACACCTACTTCAAGACCTTCCGCGGCATGTACTTCACCGGTGACGGTGCGCGGCGTGACGCTGATGGTTATTACTGGATCACCGGACGTGTCGACGACGTGCTCAACGTTTCCGGTCACCGTATGGGGACCGCCGAGATCGAAAGCGCCATGGTCGCCCACCCGAAAGTCGCCGAAGCGGCGGTGGTCGGTGTGCCGCACGACATCAAGGGCCAGGGCATTTATGTCTACGTCACCCTGAAGAATGGCGAAGAGCCGAGTGAGCAACTGCGCCTGGAGCTGAAGAACTGGGTGCGTAAAGAGATCGGCCCGATTGCTTCGCCGGACGTGATCCAGTGGGCGCCGGGGCTGCCGAAGACCCGTTCGGGCAAGATCATGCGCCGGATTCTGCGCAAGATTGCTACGGCGGAATACGACGGGCTGGGCGATATCTCGACCCTGGCGGATCCGGGTGTGGTGCAGCATTTGATTGATACGCACAAGACCATGAATGTCGCTTAAGCAATGATTCACAGAAGCCCTGTCCGGTTTTGCCGGGCGGGGCTTTTTTGTGTCTGGAGGTTTTGTGGTGGTTGGGCGGGCCTCATCGCTGGCAAGCCAGCTCCCACAGGTTTTGTGTTGTTTTGGCAGTTTTGATCGTTCCCACGCTCTGCGTGGGAATGCAGCAAGGGACGCTCTGCGTCCCAGAAGCCGATGCAGAGCGTCGAGGGAGGCATTCCCACGCGGAGCGTGGGAACGATCGCGGTCAATAATTATCGATCTACCCCGTAAGACCTTTCCCGCTGTTACCCGCCGCTTTCCACGTAACCAAATGTGTAACCGACCGCCCCGCGACGGGGCAAAGGGAAACGCATCGCCCCGTTTTAGAGCCTCGAAACCCCCGGTGAAAAATAAGACACAACGCTGCGCTTGCCGGATTAGAAGGGTTTGCGAATAATAGGCCCGCAATTTGCAGCATAGATCGGTTCACTGTCTTTCGCTCTTGCATGATTTTGCAAGGCTGTCAATGCGCTCAAGCGGGTTTCTCTGTGCATCTGTAATTAGTTGTCGCATTGAAGAAATATCGGCTTCGGGCCTGTCGTTAGAATGCCGATCACTCGCTCATCGTGGCTGACGTTGAAATCCCTGGTGGTTTCAATGGGAAATTTCCTACCGATGCTGCGCCGCTTTTCCGATTCACCCATTCGCATATTGGGCTGTCGCTCACTCTGCCGTTTTTGCCCTTTACCGATGGAGTCCCAAGATGAAGAAACTTGTGCTGCTTGGCGCCCTGGCACTGTCCGTGCTGTCGCTGAATTCCTTCGCTGATGAAAAACCTCTGAAGATCGGTATCGAAGCGGCTTACCCTCCGTTCGCCTCCAAAGCGCCGGACGGTAGCATCGTCGGTTTCGACTACGACATCGGCAACGCCCTGTGCGAGCAGATGCAGGTCAAGTGCGTGTGGGTCGAGCAAGAGTTCGACGGTCTGATCCCGGCACTCAAAGTGCGCAAGATCGACGCGATCCTGTCGTCGATGTCGATCACTGAAGACCGCAAGAAGTCTGTGGACTTCACCAACAAGTACTACAACACCCCGGCGCGTCTGGTCATGAAGGCTGGCACTCAAGTCAGCGAAAACCTGAGTGAGCTGAAGGGCAAGAACATCGGCGTGCAACGTGGTTCGATCCACGAGCGTTTCGCCCGCGAAGTCCTGGCCCCGCTGGGTGCCGAGATCAAGCCATACGGCTCGCAGAACGAAATCTACCTCGACGTGGCCGCCGGTCGCCTCGACGGTACCGTGGCTGACGCCACCCTGCTGCAGGACGGCTTCCTGAACACTGACTCCGGTAAAGGCTTCGCCTTCGTCGGTCCACAGTTCACCGACGTCAAATACTTCGGCGACGGCGTAGGCATCGCTGTGCGCAAAGGCGACGCGCTGAAAGACAAGATCAACGCCGCCATCGCGGCCATCCGCGAAAACGGCAAATACAAAGCTATCCAGGACAAATACTTCGCCTTCGATATCTACGGCAAGTAACACGTCTCTGCGACAAGTCAGAAATGGCGCAAGCAACAGGATCTCTGCGGTTTGCGCCATTTTTTCATCCCAACTTTCGAGGACCTGAATCATGTTGAAAGGCTACGGGGCTGTCATCCTCGATGGCGCATGGCTGACGCTTCAGCTCGCCTTGTCGTCCATGGCCCTGGCCATCGTTCTCGGGCTGATCGGGGTCGCGTTGCGCCTGTCGCCGATTCGTTGGCTGGCGTGGCTGGGCGATCTGTATTCCACGGTGATCCGCGGGATTCCCGACCTGGTGCTGATCCTGCTGATCTTCTACGGCGGTCAGGACTTGCTCAACCGCGTCGCCCCGATGCTCGGCTATGACGACTACATCGACCTGAACCCGCTGGCCGCCGGTATCGGCACCCTCGGTTTCATCTTCGGTGCGTACCTGTCGGAAACCTTCCGTGGCGCCTTCATGGCGATCCCTAAAGGCCAGGCCGAAGCCGGCATGGCGTACGGCATGAGCAGTTTTCAGGTGTTTTTCCGGGTGATGGTGCCGCAGATGATTCGCCTGGCGATTCCCGGCTTCACCAACAACTGGCTGGTGCTGACCAAGGCGACCGCGCTGATTTCGGTGGTCGGTCTGCAAGACATGATGTTCAAGGCCAAGCAGGCGGCAGATGCCACCCGCGAGCCTTTCACCTTCTTCCTCGCAGTGGCGGCGATGTACCTGGTGATCACCAGTGTCTCGTTGCTGGCGCTGCGTCACCTTGAGAAGCGCTACTCGGTAGGCGTAAGGGCGGCTGATCTATGATCTTCGACTACAACGTCATTTGGGAGGCCATGCCGCTGTACCTCGGCGGGCTGCTGACCACCCTCAAACTGCTCGCGCTGTCGCTGTTGTTCGGTCTGCTGGCGGCGCTGCCGCTGGGTCTGATGCGCGTTTCCAAGAACACCGTGGTCAACGGTATCGCGTGGCTCTACACCTACGTGATTCGCGGCACACCGATGCTGGTGCAGCTGTTTTTGATCTACTACGGTCTGGCCCAGTTCGAAGCGGTGCGTGAAAGCTTCCTCTGGCCGTGGCTGTCCAGCGCGACGTTCTGTGCGTGCCTGGCGTTTGCGGTCAACACCAGTGCCTACACCGCCGAAATCATCGCCGGCAGCCTCAAGGCCACGCCGAACGGCGAGATCGAAGCCGCCAAGGCCATGGGCATGTCGCGCTTCAAGATGTACAAGCGCATCCTGTTGCCATCGGCCCTGCGCCGGGCGCTGCCGCAGTACAGCAACGAAGTGATCATGATGCTGCAGACCACCAGTCTGGCGTCCATCGTGACCCTGATCGACATCACCGGCGCGGCTCGTACCGTCAACGCGCAGTATTACCTGCCGTTCGAGGCGTACATCACCGCCGGCCTGTTCTACCTGTGCCTGACCTTTATTCTGGTGCGCCTGTTCAAGCTGGCCGAGCGTCGCTGGCTGAGCTACCTGGCCCCGCGGAAGCACTGATATGGAACGCATCGACCACGTATTGCCGTGGAGCCACTTGGGCAGCGAGCGCAAGATCTCGGTATTCCGCTTCGGCAACGGTGAACGCAAGGCTTACATTCAAGCCAGCCTGCACGCTGACGAATTGCCCGGCATGCGCACCGCCTGGGAGCTAAAAAAGCGCCTTGGCGAACTCGAAGCCCAAGGGCTGCTCAACGGTGTGATCGAGCTGGTGCCAGTCGCCAACCCGCTGGGCCTCGGCCAATTGCTGCAAGGCAATCATCAGGGGCGTTTCGAGGCGGGCAGCGGCAAGAATTTCAACCGCGATTTCGTCGAGCTGAGCGCGCCGGTTGCGGCGGCATTGGCTGACCGCCTCGGTGACGATCCGCACGCCAACATTCGCCTGATCCGTCAGGCCATGGCTGATCACTTGGCGGCATTGCCTGAGGCGAGCAGTCAGTTGCAAGGCATGCAGCGTGTTTTGCTGAGCCACGCCTGCACCGCCGATGTGGTGCTCGATCTGCATTGCGACGCTGAAGCCGCGCTGCACATGTACGCGCTGCCGCAGCACTGGCCGCAGTGGCGTTCGCTGGCCGCGCATCTGAACGTGCGGGTTGGCTTGCTGGCGGAAGATTCTGGTGGCAGTTCGTTCGACGAAGCGTGCTCGTTGCCTTGGCTGCGTCTGTCGCGGCAGTTCCCGGACGCGCAGATTCCGCTGGCGTGCCTGGCGACTACCGTCGAGCTGGGCGGTCAGGCCAATACCGACCGCGCTGATGCGGTGGCGTGGGCCGAAGGCATTCTGGGGTTCCTTGCCGAGCAGGGCTTGATCACCGGTGAGTGGCCGAACCCGGCACACGAAGCCTGTGAAGGCATGCCGTTCGAAGGCACTGAATTGCTGTTGGCACCGCACCCCGGAGTGGTGAGCTTTTTGCGTAAACCCGGCGAGTGGGTCGAAGCCGGGGATGAGATTTTCGAAGTGATCGATCCTGTGTCCGATCGGGTCAGCACGGTATGTGCTGGTACCTCCGGGGTGCTGTTTGCCATTGAACGGCTGCGCTATGCCCAACCCGGTTTCTGGCTGGCCAAGGTGGCGGGGCGCGAAGCGCTGCGTCACGGGCGCTTGCTCAACGACTGACTGACTGTTTTTGTGAGAACCGACCGCATGTACAAACTTGAAGTCCAAGACCTGCATAAACGCTATGGCAGTCACGAAGTGCTCAAGGGCGTGTCCCTGAAAGCGGCAGCCGGCGATGTGATCAGCATCATCGGCTCCAGTGGCTCCGGCAAAAGTACTTTCCTGCGTTGCATCAACCTGCTCGAACAGCCGCACGCGGGCAAGATCCTGCTCAACAACGAAGAGCTGAAACTGGTGGCGAACAAGGATGGCGCGCTGAAAGCCGCTGATCCGAAACAGCTGCAACGCATGCGTTCGCGCCTGTCGATGGTGTTCCAGCATTTCAACCTGTGGTCGCATATGACTGCGATTGAAAACATCATGGAAGCGCCGGTCCACGTACTCGGCGTATCCAAGGCCGAAGCTCGCGAGAAGGCCGAGCACTACCTGAACAAGGTCGGCGTGGCGCATCGTAAAGACGCGTTCCCTGGACACATGTCCGGTGGCGAGCAGCAGCGTGTGGCGATTGCCCGTGCGCTGGCGATGGAGCCGGAAGTGATGCTGTTCGACGAACCGACGTCGGCCCTCGACCCGGAGCTGGTCGGCGACGTGCTTAAAGTGATGCAAGCGCTGGCTCAGGAAGGTCGCACCATGGTCGTGGTGACGCACGAAATGGGCTTTGCCCGTGAAGTGTCGAACCAGTTGGTGTTCCTGCACAAAGGTGTTGTTGAAGAGAGCGGCAACCCGCGCGAAGTGCTGGTCAATCCGCAATCGGAGCGTTTGCAACAATTCCTCTCGGGCAGCCTTAAGTAATCGCTGCCGTTATGCACCCAATTAGGTCATGCTTCGCGACCTGAAGACTGGCTCGGTCCCCCCCTGTGGGAGCGGGCTTGCTCGCGAAAGCGGTCGATCAGTCAACATCATTGCTGTCTGAACCACCGCTTTCGCGAGCAAGCCCGCTCCCACAATGGACCTGCGACAGCTTCGATTACGGGCTAGCATTGGCCCATGCCTTCATCACCGTTCTTCGTTTCGGATTGCCCGCCCATGACTGCCCATCGAATTGGTTTCCTGATTTGGCCCAGCACTAAAGCTCTGACGCTGGCGCTGGCGGAGGAGGCCTTGCGCGTTGCTCAGCGGGTACACCCGGAGGTGGTTTATGAACTGTCGTTCCTGCAGGCCGAAGCCGTGACAGAAACGGCGGCCGCAGGTGCCTGGCAACTGCCCGGCGAGGCCTGGACCGGCAAGCTGGAAAATTTCCAGAAACTGTTCCTGCTCGCTGACGAGCCGCCGACCACTCTGGCTCCGGCGCTCAGCAGCGCGCTCAAGCAACTGGTGCGTGCCGGTTGCGTGATCGGTGGGTTGTCGGCCGGTGTCTATCCGCTGGCGCAGCTTGGTTTGCTCGACGGTTACCGCGCGGCCGTGCACTGGCGCTGGCAGGACGATTTCGCCGAACGGTTCCCGAAAGTCATCGCCACCAGCCATCTGTTCGACTGGGATCGCGATCGCCTGACCGCGTGTGGCGGCATGTCGGTCCTCGACTTGCTGTTGGCGGTGCTGGCCCGTGATCACGGGGCGGAACTGGCCGGTGCGGTGTCCGAAGAACTGGTGGTCGAACGCATCCGCGAGGGCGGCGAGCGCCAACGTATTCCATTGCAGAACCGCCTCGGTTCCAGCCATCCGAAGCTCACCCAGGCGGTGCTGCTGATGGAAGCCAACATTGAAGAGCCGCTGACCACCGACGAAATCGCCCAGCACGTGTGCGTATCCCGTCGGCAGTTGGAACGAATCTTCAAGCAATACCTCAACCGCGTGCCGAGCCAGTACTACCTGGAACTGCGCCTGAACAAGGCCCGGCAGATGTTGATGCAAACCAGCAAGTCGATCATCCAGATCGGCCTGTCCTGCGGTTTCTCTTCGGGGCCGCATTTCTCCAGCGCCTACCGCAACTTCTTCGGCGCCACGCCGCGCGAAGATCGCAACCAGCGGCGCAGCAGCAGCCCCTTCGAGTTGTCGTCAGTGCCGCCAGAGCGCGGTTGACGCAGTCCGCCCCCCCTGACAGTCATTCATCGACCCCGGAATCCTCGGAAGTAGATACCTCCATTTCCGCGCGCTCGATGACTTCCTCCACGCCAAAATCGATGCGGTGGTTTCTGAAGTAGGCGATCAGTCGTTGAAGGCTGATTGGCGAGAGTGGGTTGCCCCTGAGGCTGAACTTTTCGGCGCGCTCCACTGGCAGCTCCAGAATATCGCTGGGAACCTCAGCGATCGCGTTGTCACTCAGGTCGGCGATTTCCAGATGTTCGAGTTGCAGCAAGCCCGGTGGCAGTTCGGTGATGCCGGTGTTGTCCAGCATCAGGGTCGTCAAGTCAGTCATCTGGCTGACATCCGGTGCCTCGCCCAGTGGATTATCACTCAGGTCCAGATGATCCAGGCGTTCCATTTGCGCAAGCGCCAATGCTGTTTGGCGTGTGAGCGTGAGGTCGCATTGCGAGAGTGACAAATGGGTCAGCTCAGCCATGCGAAAGACTGCCGGCGGGATGTCCTCGAGTCGGTATTGATAAATCGTCAGGCCCCGCAGACTGGCGAACGTCTCCACGAACTGCTCAACCCCGAACGTCTGGCCCGGGCGGCTTCTCAGGTACAGGTGCGTGACATGGCTGAAGTCGGCATCGAGCGCAGGCAGATGACCGGTGATGATCGTCGGTAAATTCAGGTCATGAAGTGGCTGACGGTTCTGATCCAGCTCATCAAGCTCGGTTTCCCGGCGCCAGCACTGTTCTACGAGGGATTTGAACTCATGACGTGCCGCGTACTCGTTCAATAGTTCCTCGATCGTGAAGGGCTCGCCACTGATCGGGTGCAGGGGCGGATGGTCGATCGCCCAGGTGGCGAGGTTGGTGCTCAAGGCACTGTATTCGCTTTCAAGCCGTGCAAGCTCGACTCGCCCCTCGGCCAGAGTGCCGGGCAGGAGATAAAAAAACTCACTGGCCTGTTCCTGGTCCATGCGCGTGTACAGCGTCTGTACGCGCAACAAATCGGCTGGCTCGGCCAATACGCCGAAGTCCTGTCGTGTTTCGTTGAAGTAGTGCTTGATGCGTTCACGGTCGGCTGCAGCAATCGGATTACCGCCCAGATCGAAACCTTCCGGAATGTTGCCAGGAAGCTCGAACAGGATGGAAGGCAGTGACTGGATCCGGTTGTCATTGAGCAGTGCGGTTCGCAGTTGCGGACGGCTGAGGAGCCCGGTCGGGAGCTCGGATATACCGGTTTCCGAAAGGTCGATGTAATTCAGTTTCGCCATTCGTTCGACATTGGGAAGGAGTCCGAGCGGGTTTCTGTACAAGTCCAGGGTTTTCAGCTGAGTCAGGCCCGCCAGTGATGCCTGGCTCTCGGGTGTCAGGGTGATACCGCAGTCGCTGAGAATCAGTTCGCGCAATTGTGGTGATCGACTGATCGCTTCCGGGAGGCTACCCAGTTGAAAGCTGCGCAACGCCAGGCGGCGCAGCCCGGTAAATCCGTTCAGAAACCCATGTACGCCCTGAGTGCTGCCGACACCCTCGATGGTCAGGTAGTCGACGTGACTGAAGTTCACTCCCAGCTGTGGCAGCTCACCCATGATGGGCTGTGAGAGGCGCAGATCGATGCTTTGATCGGCGTCCTCGGACAAGTAAACCTGCTGCTTCCAGCAGTCCAGAATGTCGACCCTCATCTGCCGCCTGCGATGACGCTGAATCGCATATTGCTCTGTGGTGAGGCGGGCGCCGGTATCCGGGTGGGCAATGGGAATGCGATCAATCCACGGATTCAGAACTTCGTCCAGGTGTTTGCGTTCAACGATCAAACGGTTCAGTTCTCCTCGGGGGCCACTCGGATGGCGCTGCAACCGTTCGACAAACGCGCTCAGCTCTTCAGGCAGTAAATGCGGCAGCAGCCAGTGGGCATGCATCTGCAAGGTCGGTGTGTTGGCGGGGGTGCGCCGATACCCGGCTGTGCCGCCAAGCAGGCGCATGACGGCTGGATCGTAAGCGGGTTTGCGATCGGGGTTTTGCGCGAGCAGATTCAGCAGCGCTTCACGGTCGAGTGCGTGATCACCAATCAACTGCTTGAGCTTCTGCTCCTGCGTGATGTGGAGGTTCAACGTCGAGCGTTCGGTGTCAGGCAGTGCATGCAACAGGCTCCAATACAGCGACCCCGACGCACTGAGCGATTCACCTGTATTGTCGAAAGGCTGGTAGTCGCCCTGCGCGGTCAGCACCAGCACTTTGCGGATGAGGGCGTCCTGCGGGCCAATACTGTCGAGGAGCGGCCCGCTGTGGGTGTAATGCCTTATCTCGATTCGAACCGACGACGACCAGCCCGGTAGCCGTGGTAGCGAATGGAGTGCCAGCCGATCCGTATCCAGGTTGTTGCTTGTTACCGTCAGCTCCAGCCCTTCGAGGGCCCGAGCCGCACGGACTTGCAGGCCGGCCTCTCGAGTCAGGTCAACCAGCCGTTCGGAGAGTGTGCCGCGCTGCAGTTGCAGGCGTTCGGCGTCACTCATTGATTCCACAAGCGCTTGCGCCAATGCCTTCGGCACGCCGGGTTCGGCATCCATCAATGTCTGCGTCAGTGGGCCGGCGCCGCGTTGCAGTCGGTCGTAGCGATCCTCGAACAGGCTTTGTCGCTTGCGTTGTGCAAGCTCGGCGATTGTGCGGCGAAGGTTGGCGGCGCGAACCTCAGTCGGCGGTGCGGGCGTATGCAATGCTTCGCCCAATAGCGTGCGTCTTTGCGACTCTGTCAGTTGTTGCAGGCAGGTCTTGAGCAGGTCGCCATTATCCAGTCGTGAAGCTTCGATTCGTACAAACGGCACATTGGGAGCGGGACTGCGCCACAGGGTTTTTCCCTGCTGATCGATCAGTTGCAGGCCATGGTCAGCGGGCCAGTAGCCGTTATCGAAGAGCACTTGCAGTTGGGTGGCGGGATCGGCCTTGAGATAATCCTCGGCGCGGCGGCTGCCGATCTGGTCGATGAACAATTGAATGTCCTGATCGATCTGCCAGCGCTGCAGAGTGTCGGCCAGCAGCAGTGGCAGCGGTTCATGCTCGACATGCATTTGGCGCAAGGCGTTTTCCCGGCAGCCGCTGATGTTCAGCAGGCGCTCTTGCAGGTCTGCGGGCAGACGTTGCATCTGCGGGTTGCTGCGTTTGAGCAAGGTGGGGCGATCCCAGCTCAGCGGCTGATCGAGTTCGGTTTTCCAGGCACCGGTGGTGTTGTGCTTGAGGGCGGGTTTGTAAGCGTCGGGGCGGCTCGGATGGTCAATTCGATGCTCGCCTGTTCGGGGATCGCGGCTGACGATATACAGCTTTTCTTCCAGCGCCAGTAATGTCTTGCCCTGATGGGTGTGCAGACCAAGCGCATCGGGTCTGGCGTCTTTGGGCAAGGTGTCAGGAAGCTCATAAGGGCGCAGGTCGGGCTTCCAGTAGCGGCTCTTTGCGTTGCTCGGGTTGGTCGGAATGAATCGATCGATGAACGCAACGGTTTGAGCCGGCAGCATGGCGCGGAACTCGCCTGCGGCGATCGCGCCTCCGGCCACAAAAGTGCCGACCTGCACCACGGACTCCACGACCCCCATCAGGTGTTCGAATGCTTCGCGGTGCAGCCCTTCGGCCCAGTCGACGATGCCCTCGAAGGTTTCGTCGAGCAATTGGTACGCCGTATAGGCCAGCATCAATTCGCCAAGAAACGGCACGAACGGCAGGGCGACGAACACGGCGATGTTGAGCAATGTCTGCGCGATCTCCGTGAAGGAATCCCAGAGCGCCCAGCGTGCCTTGCGATCGACCGTCGCAGTCGAGATGGCGATGACGCTGGCGTCGTTGAGAATCTTGTCGAGTTTGCGTTGGTAGAGATACCCCCACAGATCACCCCGAATCGGTGTCGCGGCAACTTGCAGAAGAGGACGTGCGTTCGGGCTCTCGCGCCAGGTCGGACGTGGGTCGCCGGCGGGCACCGGTTGCCAGGTGACGGGGCCGAGCAGAGTCTTCAGTTGGCCAAAGAAATATCCCCGGTCGGCATGGTCGACGAAGCGGCTGAAGAAGGCTTGATAGTCCGGGTCGCGCAGGCGCTGCGCCAGTTCCAGGGCGAAGGCGCCGGTACTCGCGTACTCCTTGACCGGGTGCTGCGGATCATCGGGAATGTAGGCCACGACTCGCGCTGCGCTGTTCGCATCGTCAAGATTCGGGGCGAACAGCACGATGCCCGTGAGGCTGGCCTTCATCATCGTCAGTGCATGGCAGTGCCACGCCTGGCGATTGAGGCGCAAATGCTGCAAGCCGTCGAGCAGGCCGAGAATCAGGCGATGAACATCGGTGCCCAACAGCTTTTGCATGGAGGCCGTTTGCAGGGCGGCGACCAACGCGGCTTTGTCACTTGCGCAAACTTTGGGCTGCAGCACGGCAGCGACCGGTGGATTGCTGATGCCCAGGTTGTCTTGCAGATAGGCGTTATAGCGCTGGCCGATATCCAGTTCGCGACACAGGCGGGTGAAGGCCGTGATCGGCATCGTCTCGACGATGTTCGGCAGCACGCCGAACTGGCCTTCGGGAGAGGGCTGGCTGACGTAGTCCGAGGCAGGTTCAAAGGCATCATCGGCGGTCTCGCTGCTTTCAAAATTGTGCAGCGCAGCGTCCAGCAGTGAGACGGTCCAGGTGCGCGCGGCCCCTGACTTGATGCGTAGCCACGGGACATGGGCGGGCAGGTACAGGCGCAGGAAGGTCTGCCTGACATCCAGTTTCAAGCCAAAGCGTTTTTCTATCTCGGCGCGCAGCAGTGGTGCGGCGAAGGCTTTGGCGTCTTGCAGTCGGGCAAGACTTTGCTCGACACGGTTGTGTGCGGTCCAGTGCGCGGCATTGAGCGCGCGCAGCGTTGCATGCTCGTTGCGCGATGCTTGCCTGAGGCTGACAGCCAGCCGAAGGTCGGCCCGTTTCAAGGCCTCGCGCTTGTACGCCGAGGTCTGGCTCAGCCAGGTCGGAATGGCCTGAAGCAACGGTTGATAGTGTGTGTCCTGCCTGGGGAGCAGCAGGGTTTCTGACAGTGTTGCCGGGGTATCGGTGGTTGCGTGAATCATGGAGACGGCCGTTTGCCTGGGAGAAGTCCATAGCAAACACCGTGAATTGATTCGATGTGCGGTACATATATACCGCACCCCGTAAAACTCTCTTGAGTAAGATCCCCTGTACGTCTGCGCAAACGACGGCGTGCAGTTTAAACTGCGCCTTTGCGACGCTATATGTCGCATTGCCGTAAACCCGGGAAAATCCGGGGTTTGCGCTATAAGAAGTTGTCGCTTGGCGGCAAGGCCGGGCTGAAAACTGTCCTTACAATCCCCCCATCGCTCGCCAGTTTCAGGCGGGTGGCCCTCATCAGGAGACTCCGATGTCCGTTGAGCACGCTGCGGTACAACGCGCCGATTTCGACCAGGTAATGGTTCCAAACTACGCGCCTGCCGCTTTCATTCCGGTGCGTGGCGCCGGTTCCCGCGTCTGGGATCAGGCCGGCCGCGAGCTGATCGACTTCGCCGGCGGCATCGCCGTCAACGTATTGGGCCATGCGCACCCGGCGCTGGTCGGTGCCTTGACCGAGCAAGCGAACAAGCTGTGGCACGTGTCCAACGTGTTCACCAACGAACCGGCCCTGCGCCTGGCGCACAAGCTGATCGACGCCACGTTCGCCGAGCGCGTGTTCTTCTGCAACTCCGGCGCTGAAGCCAACGAGGCCGCATTCAAGCTGGCCCGTCGTGTGGCGTTCGACCGTTTCGGCAGCGAGAAGTACGAAATCATCGCCGCGCTCAACAGCTTCCACGGCCGCACACTGTTCACCGTCAACGTCGGTGGCCAGTCGAAGTATTCCGACGGTTTCGGTCCGAAAATCACCGGCATCACCCATGTGCCTTACAACGATCTGGCAGCGCTGAAAGCCGCGGTTTCCGAGAAGACCTGCGCGGTCGTGCTGGAACCGATCCAGGGCGAGGGCGGCGTGCTGCCGGCCGAACTGGCTTACCTGCAAGGTGCCCGTGAACTGTGCGACGCGAACAACGCGCTGCTGGTGTTCGACGAAGTGCAAACCGGCATGGGCCGCACCGGCAACCTGTTTGCTTACCAGCATTACGGCGTGACCCCGGACATCCTGACCAGCGCCAAGAGCCTGGGCGGTGGTTTCCCTATCGCGGCGATGCTGACCACCGAAGCGCTGGCTAAACATCTGGTCGTCGGCACCCACGGCACCACATACGGCGGCAACCCGCTGGCGTGCGCGGTGGCTGAGGCGGTAATCGACGTGATCAACACCCCTGAGGTGCTGAATGGCGTCAATGCCAAGCACGACAAGTTCAAGACCCGTCTGCAGCAGATCGGCGAGAAGTACGGCCTGTTCACTCAGGTGCGCGGCCTCGGTCTGCTGATCGGTTGCGTGCTGAGCGACGCCTGGAAAGGCAAGGCCAAGGACATCTTCAACGCCGCTGAACAGGAAGGCCTGATGATTCTGCAGGCTGGCCCGGACGTGATCCGTTTCGCCCCGAGCCTGGTGGTGGAAGATGCCGATATCGATGCCGGTCTGGACCGCTTCGAACGTGCTGCCGCGAAACTGACGCAAGCCTGATAGACCCTTCGGCGCCTGGAGTTTTTCAGGCGCCGATCAAAATTTTATGCCGGACCAGATCACCTGTAGGAGTGAGCCTGCTCGCGATTGCGGTATGTCAGTCGACTCATTGGTTTCTGACAGACCGCAATCGCGAGCAGGCTCACTCCTACATTGATCTCCATGTAGGCCCGGTTATTTCTTCTGTAAGTTCTGAGATTAAGGAGTGACACCATGCTGGTGATGCGCCCTGCGCAAATGGCTGATCTGGGCGAGGTACAGCGTCTGGCTGCGGACAGTCCGATTGGTGTCACTTCCTTGCCGGATGACGTGGAACGTCTGAGCGACAAGATCGCTGCGAGCGAAGCCTCGTTTGCCGCCGAAGTGAGCTTCAACGGCGAGGAGAGCTATTTCTTCGTCCTCGAAGACACCGCCACCGGCAAGCTGGTGGGCTGCTCGGCCATCGTCGCCTCGGCCGGTTACTCGGAGCCGTTTTACAGCTTCCGCAACGAGACCTTCGTTCACGCCTCCCGCGAGCTGAAGATCCACAACAAGATCCACGTGCTTTCGCAGTGCCACGACCTGACCGGCAACAGCTTGCTGACCAGTTTCTACGTGCAGCGCGAGCTGGTGGGTTCGCCGTGGGCCGAGCTCAACTCCCGTGGTCGCTTGCTGTTCGTCGCCAGCCACCCGGAGCGTTTCGCTGATTCGGTGGTGACCGAGATCGTCGGCTACAGCGACGAGAACGGCGACTCGCCATTCTGGGATGCGATCGGCCGCAACTTCTTCGACCTCAACTACGCCGAGGCCGAGCGTCTGTGTGGCCTGAAGAGCCGCACGTTCCTCGCCGAACTGATGCCGCATTACCCGATCTACGTGCCGCTGTTGCCGGATTCCGCTCAGGAAGCGATGGGCCAGGTGCACCCGCGTGCGCAGATCACCTTCGACATCCTGATGCGCGAAGGCTTCGAGACCGATCACTACATCGACATTTTCGACGGTGGCCCGACCCTGCATGCACGCGTTTCGGGGATCCGTTCGATCGCCCAGAGCCGTGTGGTGCCGGTGAAGATCGGCGAGCCGGTCAAAGGTGCCGGACGCCAGTATCTGGTGGCCAACGCGCAGTTGCAGGATTACCGCGCGGTGTTGCTGGAACTGGACTACGCGCCGGGCAAACCGGTGACCCTGGATCTGGAAGCAGCCGAAGCCCTGGGCGTCGGTGAAGGTGCCAGCGTGCGCCTGGTGGCGGTTTAACGCCTTAGCGAGTTTCACGGGTGGCGAAGGCGGCCCGTTTGAGGAGATAGCATGATTGTTCGTCCCGTACGCAGCAGCGATTTATCCGCGCTGATCGATCTGGCCCGCAGCACCGGCACCGGCCTGACCACTTTGCCGGCCAACGAAGAACGCCTGACCCATCGGGTCGGCTGGGCCGAGAAGACCTTTCGCGGCGAAGCCGGCCGTGGCGATGCGGACTACCTGTTCGTGCTCGAAGACGACAACGGCCGTGTGGTGGGGATTTCCGCCATCGCCGGCGCCGTCGGTCTGCGTGAGCCGTGGTACAACTTTCGCGTCGGCCTGACCGTCAGCGCCTCGCAGGAGCTGAACATCTATCGCGAGATCCCGACGCTGTTCCTTGCCAACGACCTGACCGGCAACTCCGAACTGTGCTCGCTGTTCCTGCATACCGATTACCGCACGGGTCTGAATGGCCGCATGCTGTCCAAGGCGCGCATGCTGTTCATCGCCGAGTTCCCTGAGCTGTTCGGCAACAAGATTATCGCCGAGATGCGCGGCGTGTCCGACGAAGCCGGCCGCTCGCCATTCTGGGAAAGCCTGGGGCGGCACTTCTTCAAGATGGAATTCAGCCAGGCCGATTACCTGACTGGCGTCGGCAACAAGGCGTTCATCGCCGAACTGATGCCGAAATTCCCGCTGTACACCTGCTTCCTGTCGCCGGATGCGCGCAACGTTATCGGCCAGGTGCACCCGGACACCGAGCCGGCGCTGGCCATGCTCAAGAGCGAAGGTTTCAGCTATCAGGGCTACGTCGACATCTTCGACGCCGGTCCCGCCATCGAATGCGAAACCAGCAAGATCCGCGCGGTGCGCGACAGCGAAGCGCTGGTGCTGGCGATCGGTACGCCGGGCGATGACGCCACGCCGTTCATCATCCATAACCGCAAGCGCGAAGATTGCCGCATCACTGCTGCCCCGGCCCGTCTGGCCGCCGGCACGCTGGTGGTCGATCCGCTGACCGCCAAACGTCTTCAACTCAACGCTGGCGATCAAGTGCGCGCCGTGGCGTTGTCTGCTGCTCGGGAGTCGAAATAATGAATTCGCTTTACATCGCAGGTGAATGGCTGGCCGGTCAGGGCGAAGCCTTTCAGTCGCTGAACCCGGTGACCCAGCAAGTGCTGTGGTCGGGGGAGGGCGCTACTGCCGCTCAGGTCGAGTCCGCCGTGCAGGCTGCCCGTCAGGCATTCCCGGGTTGGGCGCGGTGTTCGCTGGACGAGCGCATCAGCGTGCTCGAAGCCTTCGCCGCGGCGCTGAAAAACCACAGCGACGAACTGGCGCGCACCATCGGTGAGGAAACCGGCAAGCCACTGTGGGAAGCCGCGACCGAAGTCACCAGCATGGTCAACAAAATCGCGATTTCGGTACAGAGCTACCGCGAACGTACCGGCGAGAAGAGCGGCCCGCTGGGTGACGCTACCGCCGTATTGCGCCACAAGCCACACGGTGTGGTCGCGGTGTTCGGCCCTTACAACTTCCCTGGCCACTTGCCGAACGGGCACATCGTGCCGGCGCTGCTGGCCGGTAACAGTGTGCTGTTCAAGCCAAGCGAACTGACCCCGAAAGTCGCCGAGCTGACGGTCAAGTGCTGGATCGAAGCCGGACTGCCGGCAGGCGTTCTGAACCTGCTGCAAGGCGCTCGCGAAACCGGCATCGCGCTGGCGGCCAACCCGGGAATCGACGGTCTGTTCTTCACCGGCTCCAGCCGCACCGGCAATCACCTGCATCAGCAGTTCGCCGGGCGTCCGGACAAGATTCTTGCTTTGGAAATGGGCGGCAACAACCCGCTGGTGGTCGATCAGGTCGCTGATCTGGACGCGGCGGTGTACACGATCATTCAGTCGGCGTTCATTTCGGCTGGCCAGCGCTGCACTTGCGCCCGTCGTCTGCTGGTGCCGCAAGGCGCGTGGGGCGACAGCCTGCTCAAGCGTCTGGTTGAAGTCAGTTCGACGATTGAAGTCGGTGCGTTCGATCAACAGCCGGCGCCGTTCATGGGCTCGGTGATTTCCCTCGGCGCGGCCAAAGCGCTGATGGACGCTCAGGAACATCTGTTGGCCAATGGCGCGGTGTCGCTGCTGGCAATGACTCAGCCACAAGCGCAATCGGCCTTGCTGACCCCGGGCATTCTCGACGTGACTGCGGTGGCCGGGCGTCCCGACGAAGAACTGTTCGGCCCGCTGCTTCAGGTGATCCGCTACGTTGATTTTGCAGCGGCGATCGCTGAAGCCAATGACACCGCCTACGGTTTGGCTGCAGGTCTGTTGTCGGATTCCGAAGCGCGTTATCAGCAGTTCTGGCTGGAAAGCCGTGCCGGGATCGTCAACTGGAACAAACAGCTGACGGGTGCTGCGAGCAGCGCGCCGTTCGGCGGTGTCGGCGCTTCGGGCAACCATCGCGCCAGCGCCTACTACGCGGCGGATTACTGCGCGTACCCGGTGGCCTCGCTGGAAACGCCGAGCCTGGTGTTGCCAGCCGCTCTGACCCCAGGCGTGAAAATGGCGTGATATTCAATCGCGAGCAGGCTCACTCCTACAGGTTGATGGTGGGCACACAATTTGTGCACGACACAAACCCTGTAGGAGTGAGCCTGCTCGCGATAGCCGCACCTCGGTCTTACCTATTTGTTACTCGATGCCTATAACAACAGATTCTCGTGGAGCCTCGCTGATGAAATCCTATGAAGTCAATTTTGACGGTCTAGTGGGGCCGACCCATAACTACGGTGGTCTGTCCTACGGCAACGTTGCGTCCCAGAGCAACAGCCAGCAATCCTCGAACCCGAAGGAAGCGGCGCTGCAAGGCCTGGCGAAAATGAAAGCGCTGATGGAAATGGGCTTTCAGCAAGGCGTGCTGGCGCCGCAGGAGCGTCCGGACGTGGCCGCGTTGCGCCGTCTGGGTTTCAGTGGCACCGACGCGCAAGTGATTGAGCGCGCCGCCAAAGAAGCCATGCCGCTGCTGGTCGCCAGTTGCTCGGCATCGAGCATGTGGGTGGCCAACGCCGCCACGGTCAGCCCGAGCGCGGACACCGCTGACGGTCGCGTGCATTTCACCGCCGCCAACCTCAACTGCAAATACCACCGCAGTATCGAACACCCGACCACCAGTCGCGTGCTCGGTGCGATGTTCGCCAATCAACAGCACTTCGCCCATCACGCCGCATTGCCAGCGGTGGCGCAGTTCGGCGACGAAGGCGCAGCCAACCACACGCGTTTCTGCCGTGAATACGGCGAGGCCGGTGTCGAGTTCTTCGTGTTCGGTCGCAGTGCGTTCGACACCCGTTACCCGGCGCCGCAAAAGTACCCGGCGCGCCAGACCCTGGAAGCGTCGCAAGCGGTAGCGCGCCTGCACGGTCTGCGTGACGAGGGCGTGGTTTACGCTCAACAGAACCCGGCGGTGATCGACCAGGGCGTATTCCACAACGACGTGATCGCGGTGGGTAACGGCGAAGTCCTGTTCCATCACGAGGATGCGTTCCTCGACACCGAGCAGATGCTGGCCGAGTTGCAGGGCAAGCTGGCCAAGGTCGGCGGCAAGTTCCAGTCGATCTGCGTGCCGCGTTCGGCGGTCACCGTGGACGATGCAGTGCGCTCCTACCTGTTCAACAGTCAGTTGCTGTCGCGTCCTGACGGTTCGATGCTGTTGATCGTGCCGCAAGAGTGCCAGGCCAACGAACGCGTGTGGGCCTACCTGCAAAGTCTGACCAGCTCCGGCGGCCTGATCTGCGAAGTGAAAGTCTTCGACCTCAAGCAAAGTATGCAGAACGGCGGTGGCCCGGCGTGCCTGCGACTGCGCGTCGCGCTCAACGAAACCGAGCTGGCGGCCGTCAACCCAGGGGTTATCATGACCGCACCGTTGTACGGTTCGTTGACCGCATGGGTTGAAAAGCACTACCGCGACCGCCTGAGCGAAACCGATCTGGCGGACCCGCAATTGTTGCTTGAATGCCGGACGGCACTGGATGAACTGACGCAAATCCTTAAACTGGGCTCGGTTTATCCATTCCAGATCAATTGATGGCCGGCGCGTCGCCTGAGCGCGGCGCGCGGCTTGTCTCCCCAAGAGAGTAAAAACATGAGCGATTCCCTGCAGCTGATCCTTGAAGACACCGACGGCACGCAACTGCAAACCTCGTGCACCCGCGTCGCGGTCATGTGGCAAGGCAAAGAGCTGTGGATCCAGCAGGACGGCCGTGGCCAACTGCTGATCGGCGTGGACGTCGAGGAGGGTGACGAAGAGTACGCCAACCTGCTGCTGCGCCCATTGGCGACTAATCTGGTAAGTCTGCAACTGGAAATGGAACCGGCTGACGTCGGCGACGACGAAGACCACGTGCACGGCCCGGATTGCAACCACGATCACTAAGGAAACCGCTCTATGCTCGCCCTCGGCAAACTGCTTGAACTGACCCTCGCCGGCCGCGAACCGGCGGAGAAGACTCAACTGACTGTCGAAGGCGTGCGCATGCGCTGGTTGAGCGAGGGTGCGCTGGAAGTCCGGCCACCCGAAGCGCGCGACAATGGCCTGGACCTGCTGCTGTCGGCAGGCATCCACGGCAATGAAACAGCGCCGATCGAGTTGCTTGATCGGCTGCTGCATGACATCGCTCGCGGCGACTTGAAGCCGCGTGCACGCATTCTGTTCCTGTTCGGTAACCCGGAAGCGATTCGCAAAGGCGAGCGCTTCGTCGAGCAGGACGTCAATCGGCTGTTCAACGGCCGTCATGAACAAACCAGCGGTTCCGAAGCCATACGCGCCTGTGAGCTGGAACGCCTGGCAGCGAGTTTCTTCAGCCTGCCTGATCGTCAGCGTTTGCACTACGACCTGCACACGGCGATTCGTGGCTCGAAGATCGAGCAGTTCGCCCTGTATCCGTGGAAAGAAGGTCGCCAGCATTCGCGCCGCGAACTGGCGCGCTTGCGTGCGGCCGGCATGGAGGCGGTGCTGCTGCAGAACAAGCCGTCGATCGTGTTCAGCTCCTACACCTACGACAAGCTCGGTGCCGAGGCCTTCACTCTGGAACTGGGCAAGGCGCGACCGTTCGGGCAGAACGAAGGGGTCGATGTTTCACGCCTGGAAAGCCGTCTGAAGCAGATCATCGAAGGTAATGAGCCTGATCTGGCCGAGGAAGGCCTGGACGGTTTGCAGCTGTTCAGCGTCGCCCGGGAGATCATCAAGCACAGCGATGCCTTCCGCCTGAACCTGCCGGCGGATATAGAGAACTTTTCTGAATTGGACGTGGGTTATCTGCTGGCCGAAGATCTGGCCAATACTCGCTGGGTCATCGAGGAAGAGGGCGCGCGGATCATTTTCCCTAATCCGAAGGTCAAGAATGGCTTGCGTGCGGGCATCCTGATCGTGCCGACCAGCGACGAAAATCTCGCCTGACGTGATGATCATTCCCACGCTCCGCGTGGGAATGCAGCCCGGGACGCTCCGCGTCCCAAAGCGGACGCAGAGCGTCCATTGAGGCATTCCCACGCAGAGCATGGGAACGATCGTTGGAGGCTTAGACGGCTACAGCACGCGGTTCGGTGCGACGCAGCGCACGAACCTTCTGCAGCGTATCGGCGCAGGTTCTGGCCGCTTCCTGACCCTTGTGCACAAAGTGCTCGAAGAAGAACTTCTGATGCTCGTCGCCAGCATGGAAGTGATGCGGGGTCAGGGACACCGAGAACACCGGCACTTCGGTTTCCAGCTGCACTTGCATCAGGCCGCTGACCACCGACTGGGCGACGAACTCGTGACGGTAGATGCCGCCGTCCACGACCAGGGCTGCCGCGACGATCCCGGCATAACGACCTGTCTTGGCCAGCAACTTGGCGTGCAGAGGCATTTCAAAGGCGCCGCCGACTTCGAAGATGTCGATGTCCGATTCCTGATAACCCAAGGCAAGCATTTCGGCGACGAAGCCTTTACGGCTCTGGTCGACGATTTCCTTGTGCCAACAGGCCTGGATGAACGCGACGCGCTCGCCGTGAGGGTGTTTGGATTTGCTGTCGATAGCGGTGGGTTGCATGTTCTGACTCCTGTTTGTGTGAAAAACAGGGCGTTATGAATCGAAAGGGATTCAAGGGTGCGCACACGCACAACATCGCGCGGACGGCCCTTTGGCGTTAATCCCGTTCTCTCTTCATCCGGACTATGACCGTCGGCCCCGGGATCACACCGGGTCTGCTGACCTTGCCGCCGTGCACCGCAAAAGCCGTGTCCGTCGCCAAGCGCTCGCGGGCTATGCGCATTGCGCGCAATTACCGCCGGTGGGGAATTGCACCCCGCCCTGAGAACGTTTTTGCCGCCCTTTCTCGGGCGGCGCAGCGTTTTTATCACAGATCGGCGAGCGGTGCATTGCGCCTTTGTGATGATTGCCATCGGATTTTTTGAACGCTAGTGGAGCGTTTTCCTGCGCCAAGGGTTGATTAATCTGCGCGATGACCGCAGTAATTCACCTTCGTAAAGGGATTTTCCCTGCTGACTATGAGGCTAGGTTCATGAGCGTTATCGATCTTCGCAGCGACACCGTCACCCAACCGACTCCCGCCATGCTCGAGGCGATGACTGCTGCCGCCACCGGTGACGACGTGTACGGCGAAGATCCGACGGTCAATCGTCTGGAAACGGAACTGGCAAAGCGCCTGGGTTTCGCTGCGGCGCTGTTTGTACCGACCGGCACCATGAGCAACCTGCTGGGCTTGATGGCCCATTGCGAGCGCGGTGACGAATACATCGTCGGTCAGCAGGCGCATACCTATAAGTACGAGGGCGGTGGCGCAGCGGTGCTCGGTTCGATCCAGCCGCAGCCGCTGGAGTTGCAGGCCGACGGTTCGCTGGATCTGGCTCAAGCGGCGGCGGCGATCAAGCCCGATGACTTCCACTTCGCCCGTACCCGGCTGCTGGCGCTGGAAAACACCATGCAGGGCAAAGTGCTGCCTCTGGAGTATCTGGCCCGCGCGCGTAAGTTCACGCAGGAACACGGCCTGGCCCTGCATCTGGACGGCGCGCGGCTGTACAACGCGGCGGTCAAACTGGGCGTGGATGCCCGGGATATTACCCGGCATTTCGATTCGGTCTCGGTGTGCCTGTCCAAGGGCCTGGGCGCGCCGGTGGGGTCGGTGCTGTGCGGTTCAGCCGAGTTGATCGGCAAAGCGCGGCGCCTGCGCAAGATGGTCGGTGGCGGCATGCGTCAGGCCGGATTGCTGGCAGCGGCGGGGCTGTATGCGCTGGAGCACAACGTTCAGCGCCTGACCGATGACCATGCCAACGCGCAGTATCTGGCCGAAGGCCTGCGCGAAGCCGGGTTCAGCGTCGAACCGGTGCAGACCAATATGGTTTACGTGCAAATGGGCGACCAGGCTGAAGCGCTCAAGGCGTTTGCCGCCGAACGCGGGATCAAGTTGAGCGCCGCTGCGCGCCTGCGGATGGTCACGCACATGGACGTCAATCGCTCGCAAATCGAGCAGGTGATCGCGACATTCGTCGAGTTTTCGCGCAAGTGACAGCGTTAGCCGTCCAATTGACCGTTACTATCGTATAAACACGCTGTACCCCGCGCGAAGGGCCGATATAATGCGGCCCTTTGCCGTCGTTTCGTCTGTTGACGTTTCGTACAGGCCTTTGGCCGCAGCCTCCGTGGAAGAACCTAATGAAAAGCGCAGAAATCCGTGAAGCCTTCCTTCGCTTCTTCGAAGAGCAAGGCCACACCCGTGTAGCCTCCAGCTCTTTGATTCCGGGCAACGACCCAACCCTGCTGTTCACCAACGCGGGGATGAACCAGTTCAAGGACTGCTTCCTGGGCCAGGAAAAGCGCGCGTACACCCGCGCAACCAGCAGCCAGAAGTGCGTGCGTGCCGGTGGCAAGAACAGCGACCTGGAAAACGTCGGTTATACCGCTCGTCACCACACCTTCTTCGAAATGCTCGGTAACTTCAGCTTCGGTGACTATTTCAAGCACGATGCGATTACCTTCGCCTGGACCTTCCTGACCGGCGTTCTGAAACTGCCGAAGGAAAAACTCTGGGTTACTGTCTACGCCTCGGACGACGAAGCGTATGACATCTGGACCAAACAAATCGGTGTGCCGGTCGAGCGCATGATCCGCATCGGCGACAACAAAGGCGCGCCATACGCGTCCGACAACTTCTGGACCATGGGCGATACCGGCCCGTGCGGCCCATGCACCGAGATTTTCTACGATCACGGCGACCACATCTGGGGCGGCCCACCGGGCTCGCCGGAAGAAGACGGCGACCGTTACATCGAGATCTGGAACAACGTGTTCATGCAGTTCAACCGCACCGCCGATGGCGTGTTGCATCCGTTGCCAGCGCCGTCGGTCGACACCGGCATGGGCCTGGAGCGGATCAGTGCGGTGATGCAGCACGTCAATTCCAACTACGACATCGACCTGTTCAAGAACCTGCTGAAAGCCTCGGCCGAAGCCATCGGTTGCGAAAACGGCGATCAGTCGTCGCTCAAAGTGGTTTCCGACCACATCCGTTCGTGCGGTTTCCTGATCGCCGATGGCGTGCTGCCGTCCAATGAAGGTCGCGGCTACGTGCTGCGCCGGATCATTCGTCGCGCCTGCCGTCACGGCAACAAGCTGGGCGCCACTGGCAGCTTCTTCTACAAGATCGTTGCCGCGCTGGTCGCCGAGATGGGCGAAGCCTTCCCGGAACTGAAGAAGCAGCAGAGCAACATCGAGCGCGTGCTCAAGGCCGAAGAAGAGCAGTTCTCCAAGACCCTGGAGCACGGCCTGAAAATTCTCGAGCAGGATCTGCTGGAACTCAAAGGCACCGTGGTGCCTGGCGACGTGGTGTTCAAACTCTACGACACCTACGGTTTTCCGATGGACCTGACGGCGGACATCGCTCGCGAGCGCGGCCTGACCGTCGACGAAGTCGGCTTCGAACGTGAAATGGAAGCCCAGCGTGTTCGTGCGCGTTCGGCCAGCTCGTTCGGTCTGGACTACAACACCCTGGTCAAGGTGGATGTGGCCACCGAGTTCACCGGTTACACCGACACCAGCGGTTCGGCGAAAATTGTCGCTATCTATAAAGATGGCCAGTCGGTCGACGTCTTGAATGAAGGCGAAGAGGCGGTGATCGTTCTGAATCAGACGCCGTTCTACGCTGAATCCGGCGGCCAGATCGGCGACTGCGGTTTCCTTCAGGCAGGCAGCGCGCGTTTCGACGTTCGCGACACCACCAAGACCGGCGGCGCATTCCTGCACCACGGTGTGCTGGATTCGGGCAGCCTGACCATCGGCGCGCCGGTGGAAACCCACGTTGATGCCGACGTGCGCCATGCGACTTCGCTGAACCACTCGGCGACTCACTTGCTGCACGCTGCACTGCGTCAGGTGTTGGGTGAGCACGTTCAGCAGAAGGGGTCGTTGGTGGATAGCCAGCGTCTGCGCTTCGACTTCAGCCACTTTGAAGCGATCAAGCCTGAGCAGATCAAAGCGCTGGAAGACATCGTCAACGCCGAGATTCGCAAGAACTCCGCGGTTGAAACCGAAGAAACCGACATCGAGACCGCCAAGCAGAAAGGCGCGATGGCGCTGTTCGGCGAGAAGTATGGCGACAACGTGCGCGTGCTGAGCATGGGCGGCGATTTCTCCGTCGAACTGTGCGGCGGTATCCACGCCAACCGTACCGGCGACATCGGCCTGCTGAAAATCATCAGCGAAGGCGGTGTGGCATCGGGCGTGCGTCGTATCGAGGCAGTCACCGGTGCGCAAGCACTGGCCTACTTGAACGCCGCTGAAGAACAACTCAAGGAAGCGGCCAACCTGGTCAAGGGCAGCCGCGACAACCTGATCGACAAGCTGTCGGCAGTGCTGGAGCGCAACCGCGCGCTGGAAAAGCAACTCGAGCAGTTGCAGGCCAAGGCTGCCAGCGCCGCGGGCGACGATCTGTCGAACTCGGCAGTCGACGTCAAAGGCGTGAAGGTGCTGGCTGCGCGTCTGGATGGTCAGGACGGCAAGGCGCTGCTGGCGCTGGTCGATCAGCTGAAAAACAAACTCGGCCGCGCAGTGATCCTGCTCGGCAGTGTCCATGAGGAAAAGGTCGTACTGGTTGCAGGTGTAACCAAGGACCTGACTGGCCAACTCAAAGCCGGTGATTTGATGAAACAGGCTGCTGCGGCAGTGGGCGGGAAGGGCGGTGGTCGTCCGGACATGGCGCAGGGCGGCGGTGTCGACGCCGGCGCACTGGATGGCGCATTGGCGCTGACCGTTCCATTCGTCGAGCAGGGTTTATAAGACGGCCCGCAGGGCCCGCAGTCTAGTGGCGGGGCCGGCGGCTGTTCGAGTGATTATTGGGCGCCCTTCATGGGCAGAGGCGGCTTTGAAATGGCTTTGATCGTACAGAAATTTGGAGGCACCTCGGTCGGTACTGTCGAGAGAATCGAGCAGGTCGCCGACAAGGTTAAGAAATTCCGCGATGCCGGCGATGACCTGGTGGTTGTGCTGTCTGCAATGAGCGGCGAAACCAACCGTCTGATCGATCTGGCCAAGCAAATCAGTGGCGACACGCAACCGGTTCCGCGTGAACTGGACGTGATCGTTTCCACCGGTGAGCAGGTGACGATTGCCCTGTTGGCCATGGCGCTGATCAAGCGCGGTGTGCCGGCGGTGTCGTACACCGGTAATCAGGTGCGGATCCTGACCGACAGTGCGCACAATAAAGCGCGTATCTTGCAGATTGATGACCAGAAGATTCGCGGTGATCTGAAAGCAGGTCGCGTGGTGGTTGTCGCCGGTTTCCAGGGCGTCGACGAGCACGGCAACATCACCACTCTCGGCCGTGGCGGTTCCGACACTACGGGCGTGGCACTGGCGGCTGCATTGAAGGCTGATGAATGCCAGATCTACACCGACGTCGATGGTGTCTACACCACCGATCCGCGTGTGGTGCCGGTCGCTCAGCGTCTGGACAAGATCACCTTCGAAGAGATGCTGGAAATGGCCAGCCTCGGTTCCAAGGTGCTGCAGATCCGTGCGGTGGAATTCGCCGGCAAGTACAACGTTCCGCTGCGCGTACTGCACAGCTTCAAGGAGGGTCCGGGCACCCTCATTACTATTGATGAAGAGGAAACCATGGAACAGCCGATCATCTCCGGCATCGCTTTCAACCGCGATGAAGCCAAGCTGACCATCCGTGGCGTGCCAGACACCCCGGGCGTGGCGTTCAAGATTCTCGGCCCGATCAGTGCCGCGAACATCGAAGTCGACATGATCGTGCAGAACGTTGCGCACGATAACACCACCGACTTCACCTTCACCGTGCACCGCAACGACTACCAGGCCGCACAGACCGTGCTGGAAAACACCGCTCGCGAGATCGGTGCCCGTGAAGTCGTAGGCGACACCAAGATTGCCAAGGTCTCGATCGTCGGCGTCGGTATGCGTTCCCACGCAGGCGTGGCCAGCCGTATGTTCGAATCCCTGGCTAAAGAAAGCATCAACATCCAGATGATCTCGACTTCGGAAATCAAGGTTTCCGTCGTCATCGAAGAGAAGTACCTGGAACTGGCCGTGCGCGCCCTGCACACGGCTTTCGAACTGGACGCGCCTGCCCGTCAGGGCGAGTAATCCGGTCACCTGAAGGGCGCGGTCTGACCGCGCCCTTTATTTTTTGAATGGCGCGAGCCCCTGAACTGTTCTTTTGCTCGCGCTGGTCAATACTCAGGCATGTAGGGCTACGATCGCTCCGGTTGTAGGTCGGGTGCCTTTTTTTTGCAGACTGTTGTCCCTGAAGAATTGCGTGAGGAGAAAGGTATGCTGATTCTGACTCGTCGGTGCGCAGAAAGCCTGATTATCGGTGATGGCGAAATCACCGTGACCGTGCTCGGCGTTAAAGGAAATCAAGTGCGTATCGGCGTCAACGCCCCGAAAGAGGTTGCCGTGCACCGTGAGGAAATTTACCTGCGTATAAAGAAAGAGAAGGACGAAGAACCAAGCCATTAATTTTTATCGATTTTTATGTTTGCAAACGGGGAAAAGGTTGGTTAAGATACGCCCCGTGTTGCGGAGAGCTGGCCGAGTGGCCGAAGGCGCTCCCCTGCTAAGGGAGTACACCTCAAAAGGGTGTCGGGGGTTCGAATCCCCCGTTCTCCGCCATTATTTGCTTAGTACGTTGTAATCTGGCTTTTTCTGTAAGTTGTTGAATTTATTAGAAAAAGTAGTTGGAATAGAGATTAGACGGGCTATAATGCGGCGCAACAAAATGCACTCGTAGCTCAGCTGGATAGAGTACTCGGCTACGAACCGAGCGGTCACAGGTTCGAATCCTGTCGAGTGCACCATTTAAGAGTTGTTTATAGCAATATAAGGAACTCGGCTTCAGCCAGTTGTGGTCTGGTTTAAAAACACAAATGCACTCGTAGCTCAGCTGGATAGAGTACTCGGCTACGAACCGAGCGGTCACAGGTTCGAATCCTGTCGAGTGCACCATTTTAGAGTTGTTTATAGCGATATAAAGAACTTGGCTTCAGCCAGTTGTGGTCTGGTCAAAAAACACAAAATGCACTCGTAGCTCAGCTGGATAGAGTACTCGGCTACGAACCGAGCGGTCACAGGTTCGAATCCTGTCGAGTGCACCATATACCGAAAAGCCCGCGTTTAACGCGGGCTTTTTGCTGTCTGCGATTTGGTTTTTCCTTTCACGCATCCCTTCTCATCAAAATCGACTTGGGCGCTGCGACCTCGTTTCAAGTCGTATCGATAGCTTGTTGTCGATGTCCGAATATTCACCTTGTCCGGTTTGCCGAGAGCGCTTTCGACATCCTGTTGGCTCATGCCGGCAATCACTCGTTGATTGATGATCGCTTCGCGGCGCTGTCTGGCATCGATCAGGTTTCCGCATTTGTCCTGCATGCGACCAATAATGCCCGGTTCTCGGCTCCTGGCTTTCATACTGGATGTTTCTTCGTGGTTGTGTTCCGGCATGATCGCCACGACGGATCCGGGCGAGTAAGGGTGAACTTCCTGTACTGAAAGCAGTTCATCGCTCGCGCAACTCAGGCTGGTGAAGGTGATGCGGCCGTCGGGCGCCTCGCACCGATGCAGAGTGGTGGCAGCCCCGGCGGGCGGCAGGCAGAGCAGGGTGGCGAGTAAAAAGCGGGATGTTGCAGAGCGCATTCGACGTCCTCCTTGACGGTCTACGCTCAAGGGTAGTCGCTACATTTTTCATCGGCGGTGTGTTTTCTTTTCAGGATGAGTCGTCGCATTTGCAAGGATCAGGACGGCGCTCAGGTTTGTTTCGCAAGCGCTTGTTTCGGCCGCGATTTTTTAACGTTTAAAACCGTCAGGCGGTGTATCATTGCGCCCGTCAGCCCCGCCGGGGCTTGTGGAAAACCTCCATGGACTTACCCAGTAGTTACTCAGTAGCCCGTTTCACCAATCATGAATTGACTGATTGATCCTTCCGGCGTGCCCCGCTGCTGGGAGTGGAGTTCGCCTATGTCCGAAATCGAAGTAAAGAAAACACAGGAAAGCCTGCAGGATCGCCTGGCTCAGGTCGTTGAGCTGCTGCAGCGCCAAAAGGTCGTCGAAGACCTGACTCATCGCCAGGAAGGCGCGCACCACGACCGGGTCGAGAACCTGGTTCACCGGCAGAACCTCGTCGAGCTGCAACGCAAGCTCGATGATCTGCACTCCGCTGACGTTGCCTACATCCTTGAAGCCTTGCCGCTGGACGACCGTCTGACGCTCTGGCAACTGGTCAAGGCTGATCGCGACGGCGACATTCTTCTCGAAGTATCCGACTCCGTTCGTGAAACGCTGATCGCCGACATGGACGATCACGAGCTCCTGGCTGCCGCCAAGGACATGGATGCCGACGAACTTGCTGACCTGGCCTCCGAGCTGCCGCGAGACGTCGTCCATGAGCTGATGGAGACACTCGATCAGCAGCAACGCGAGCGTGTGCGTTCGGCCCTGTCCTATGACGAGGAGCAGGTCGGTGCGCTGATGGACTTCGAGATGGTGACCATCCGTGAGGATGTCAGTCTCGAAGTGGTTCTACGCTACCTGCGCCGGCTCAAAGAGCTGCCGGGCCATACCGACAAACTGTTTGTGGTCGATTACGACGGCGTGCTCAAGGGCGTGCTGCCGATCAAGCGTTTGCTGGTCAACGACCCGGAGAAACAGGTCGCTGAAGTCATGGCCAGCGATCCGGTGAGTTTTCACCCGGACGAAGACGCCTATGACGCTGCTCAAGCGTTCGAACGTTACGACTTGATCTCGGCCCCGGTGGTCGACAAGAACGGCAAACTGATCGGCCGTCTGACCATCGACGAAATGGTTGACCTGATTCGTGAGGAAAGCGAAAGCGAAGTCCTCAACATGGCTGGTTTGCGCGAAGAGGAAGACATCTTCGCCTCGGTGTGGAAATCCCTGCGCAACCGTTGGGCGTGGCTGGCCATCAACCTGATCACCGCGTTTGTCGCTTCGCGAGTGATCGGCCTGTTCGAAGGTTCGATCGAGAAACTGGTAGCCCTTGCGGCGCTGATGCCGATCGTGGCGGGTATCGGCGGTAACTCCGGTAACCAGACGATCACCATGATCGTGCGCGCCATGGCGCTCGACCAGGTCAGCACCGGCAACACTTCGCGCCTGATGCGCAAGGAGCTGGCGGTGGCGTTGATCAACGGTCTGGTCTGGGGTGGGGTGATCGGTGTGGTCGCCTACTTGCTCTATGGCAGTTGGTCGCTGGGTGTGGTGATGACGGCGGCGATGACCCTCAATCTGTTACTCGCGGCGCTGATGGGGGTGTTGATCCCGATGACGCTGGCCAAGATGGGCCGCGATCCGGCGATGGGCGCCAGTGTGATGATCACGGCCGTGACCGACAGCGGCGGCTTCTTCATCTTCCTGGGGCTGGCGACGATCTTCCTGCTCTGACCGGCTGCATACAGAAGGCCCGCCAACATGGCGGGCTTTTTTGTGCCCGTTTGATGGGGGATGATGAGTCTGTGCATTGCCAGGCGGCCAATGCGTCAAATCGCAGGCAAAAAAAAGCCAGCAATCATGCTGGCTTGAGATGTTCGGTGTAGCTCAGGACGCGTCTGCGGCCATCTCGGCGTCGTGAGCGATCAGCGACACCAGAGCGTTCTGTTGGCGGTGAGACAGCTGACGGAAACGTTGCAGCAGCTCGCGCTCGTGCAACGACAGCTCCGGGCTGTCCAGGCGCATGCTCAACTCTTCGCCCAGTGCACCTTCCTGAATAAGACTCTGCTCAAGGCGCGCAATGATCTCGGAGTTCATGCTGCGATGATGATTGCGAGCCACCTCGGCAATGCGTTCACGCATTCCGTCTGGCAGACGTACGACGAACTTGTCAGCCGTACGGCTGGAATAAATTGCCTGTTTCAATGGGCGCATATATTTAACCGGTTAGTTCAGGGGAGCGGTTCTCGGGATTGGCCGCAGGATGTGTGGTAGGACAAGCATCCGCGCCAAATGGTTCAACCTGAATTGTTAAGAGGCCCGCATCATGCCTCAAAATTGCCAGATCATTGGCGTCAATTCTGTGACAAATATTGAGCTGGGTAAAGGCGTAATGCCAGCACCAATTATCAGAAATGCGGACTGGTTGGAAAACTTTGCCTCGGCCCGCATCTCTGCCCGCTTCCTGGTGCACATCTGTTGATGTCGTGAGACCTCGGAACGTGCATGCTATGCGGTTTTCAATCTTTGTTCCTTACCTGTACAGGATAGTGGCAATTTGCCGATTTACTAGGGGCAAACACCCGTTGGAGGGCGTTTCAGGATGGATGGCAGGCTTATTTATCTAATGGGGCCCTCCGGTTCAGGCAAGGACAGCTTGATTGAGGCGGCGCATGAGCGATTGCGGGCGATGAACTGCGAAATCATCCGCCGGGTGATCACCCGATCAGCGGAATCGGTCGGTGAAGATGCCATTGGTGTCACGCCCGAGGAGTTCGATAAGCGTCAGCGCGCGGGCGATTTTGCCTTGGCCTGGCACGCCAATGGCCTGGCCTATGGCATTCCGTTAGAAATCGACGAATGGTTGAATGTCGGACGCCATGTGCTGATGAACGGGTCGCGCGCCAACCTGCGCCAGGCTCAGGAGCGCTACCCGACGTTGTTGCCGGTATTGTTGACGGTCAAGGATGACGTGTTGCGTGAGCGCCTGCTGCGGCGTGGTCGCGAGACCCCTGAGCAAATCGACGCCAGGCTGGCGCGCAATGCGTTGTTCAAGGACAGGAGGTCCAGCGATTTGCCTGTGCACCTGATCGACAACTCAGGCGCCCTGACAGACGCTGTCAATCAACTGCTGGCGTTGATCCGGCTTAACGCAGTACCGGATCGAACTTGATCTTGCGCCCGGCCACCAGCGCCAGCACAAACAACACCGCAAACACGCCGCAGCCAATCAGGGGCAGGGTGACTTCGGTTTCCTCGAACAGCGAAAAATGCACAACGCCACTCAATAAGGCGAGGATCAGAAATCCTGCAGCTGATTTGGACATGCTGTACTCCTGAAAATATTTCAAAAAACCAGACGTTCAGTAGCGCGCGCCGACAGAGTTTGCTCGGGCGTACTGGCCGTCTGTGCCGCGAAATCGCTGTGATCGCTCAGCACCGCCCACTGCGGCGCTTTCTGCACCTGCAAGTAATGCGGCATGCGCTGGGCCACCGGCTCAGCACCCTCGGGGACAAAATGAAAGCCCACCAACGCCGCCAAGGCGATTGCGTTTGCAAGCAAGAGAGTGCTGTTCATGAGGCCGACTCCGTTTGTTCTGTTATGCAAACAGACAAAGCAGCCGTCATGCCAACAGTCTAACCGCTGTGAAGTCCTTTAAAAACAAGCATTTGGAAGGGTTTTTCAGAAGGCGCAGGTTGCAATCTGCAATGATGACTTTTTGGGGGAGTGCAAATTGCACGGTAAATGTTCCCGCAGCATTGCAAGGCGCCTGCCTACACTTAAAAAGCCGACGGACGACATGACAAATCAAGGGCTGGCCGTTAACATGCACGCCGTCCGTCGCGCCGCTTCCGGTCGTGACAACTCAGTGTCTCAGTAGCTCAATTGGATAGAGCATCCCCCTCCTAAGGGGAAGGTTGGCAGTTCGAACCTGCCCTGGGACACCATCAAATTCCAGGCAAAAGCCCCGGCGCAATTCACATGGCGGCGGGGCTTTTTGCATACGCTGTGTTTTCGATTGTTGTGATCGCTCCGTGCGCCTTGTTATTTGGCTAGTTGTCACCGTTTTCCTCGAATTTCCCTATCGAGATTCCTGTCCCGGTTAGATGTCGGCGTCCTTTGACTTCGTAGCTACGTCCGTCATCCCCCGATCCCGGCTTGCGCACGGTGATTTGCGCAAACAACCCGTCCTTTGCGCTGTAAGCGCCGAACCAGTTGTTCATGCGGCCGAGAAAACATTCGTTGCCGATGATCACCGGGAAGTCGGCGACCGACTCGATGGCGTAATAACCGGCCCCGTAGCTGTAGTACTCCTCGCTGTCTTCGGCTGTGGGAGGAATCGGGCAGATGGGGGTTCTCGGCTCGCTGGCATCGCTCGGATCCACTTTCACGTGGGTGAGGGCTTGAGTCAGCGAGCGATGCAGGGCGGGCTCCAGTTTGAATGTCGTCTTGCCGTCCTCATTGTGCTGAGTCCGAGGAACGCTAAGTTGGTAGTCGTAGCGAACCTCGACGATGGGCACTTCGTGGTTGATTTGCAGGGGACTGAGTAAATACACCCGATCAACCCCGTAGGCGCCGGCGCGATAGGCCGCGTAGATTTTGCCGCGAAGGTTGATCCAGTTGACCGACTGGTTGGCGCCACGGTCGTTGGTGGAGTAGAGCGAGCCGCCAATGGATTCGCCGTCGGACGACGGGGTTCTGCGATTGAACTTGTCGCCGTCACGGCGAAAGGTCTCGACGAACGTGTACAGACCGGTGCCGCCGGTGTAGGTCTCGACAATCAGGTCACGTTGCCGGTCACCGTCCAGGTCAATCAAGGTAAACATAGTCCGGCCCAAGGCCGTATCAGCGTCGAACTCGGTGGCGCTCAAGGCCTTCCATTCGTCTTGGGAGACACCTTTGGGCCGCGTCTTGGGGAAGTGCGTTCTGTCTGAGAATTGATCGGCGTCCGGGTCGGCAGAAAACGTGGTTCCAGGGCTTTTCAACGACAGTGAGGCGAGTGTCCGTTCCAGGGCAAATTGCGGATCAGTTTTGCTCGCGGCCTGAATACTGTCTTGCAGGTCATCCAACACTTGTTTATCAACGCCATCCGGTTGATGGGCGGCGGACTGTGTCCACTGCGCTTGCAAAAGTTGCAGGCGCTCGCGATAGCGCAGATCCAGGCAGGCAACCTCCTCGACGCATTCATTACGTGTTTTCAACCAGCTACGTTGCGTTTGCTTCAGGTCCGGTTGGGCTTGCGCGGAGATGTTCATCAGTTGCCGATAGAGCATCCCCATCTGCGCATCCAGCTCATACAACCCTTTATTCGCGCAAATCGTCTTTTCGACGGTATTCGAAGCTTTTGTGCAGTCCATTCCAGCCGCCATCGCCTGCTGAAAAAACAGCAGCGCACAGGCGGACACGATGCAACGTCCTTTGATGTACACGAGATAAACCTTGTAGTGGAAAGATGAGCCGGTGCGCAGGGTAATCGCTGGGCGAGGAATCTTGAAGCGTCCGCTTCAGGGAACGTCACTTGTGGCCGATAACCCACTCGGTGACTTAAAAGTCGCGTGAAATCGCTTGATAGCATTTGGCCGGCAGCTATCATCTGCGCGCCTGAAATTGCCCTCACTTCAATTGCCTGGAAATCCTCGATGCTGTCGTATCACCAAAAGAGTTTTCTGATCGTCGATGATTTCTCGGATTTCCGCAGTTCCGTGCGTTCGATGCTGCGCGAGCTCGGGGTCAAGGATGTGGACACCGCCGACACCGGCGAGCAGGCGCTGAAGATGTGTGCGCAGAAGTCCTACGATTTCATCCTGCAGGATTTCCACCTCGGCGACGGCAAGAAGAACGGCCAACAGGTGCTCGAAGACCTGATGTCGGAAAAGCTCATCAGCCATGAAGCGGTGTTTGTCATGGTAACGGCCGAGACCAGTCAGGCGATGGTGCTCAGTGCCCTGGAGCACGAGCCGGATGCGTACCTGACCAAGCCGTTCAACCGTTCCGGTCTGGCCCAGCGCCTGGAGCGTCTGGAGCAGCGCAAGACGTTGCTCAAACCGATTCTGCAAGCCCTTGATCGCGGTAAGCCGGTCGAGGTGCTCAATGCCTGTATTGCGCTGTGCAAGCAGGACATCCGCTATTCGCCGCTGTGCCTGCGTTATCGCGCCGATGCGCTGCGCGACATGAACCAGAATGAGGCTCTCGAACGTCTCTATGACAGCATCATTGCCGACCGGCCGTTGCCGTGGGCGTTTGCCGGGTTGGGCAAATTGTTGTTCAAGCGTGGGCAAGTGGCGCAGGCCAAAGATGTCTATGAAAAAGCGCTGAAAGTGTTCCCGATGATGCCGTCGCTGTACGACGGCATGGCTGATGTGCTGGTCGCCGAGGGCGATACCAAAGGTGCGCAGCGGGTGCTGGAAGAGGCGATTCGGTTGTCGCCGCTGGCGGTGCGTCGGCAAGCATTGCTCGGCAAACTGGCAATGGCCAACGAAGACTTCGACACCGCGTCCCGTGCCTATCGTCAGGCGGTGACGCAGGGTGCGCAGTCGCGCTTCAAGGACCCGGAAAGCAACCTTGGCCTGGCCCATGCCTTGATCAGCAAGGGCAGTGAGCGCGGCCTCGACACCCGCACGCGGCTGGAGATCAACACCACGCTCAGCGCCGTCGCGAAAGAGAACCCGAGCGACCCCGGCCTGCAGATTCGCGCGCGTCTGATGAAGGCCACCAGTCTGCTGCTCAACGATGCCGAGACGGCCGACAAGCTCACCGAGCAAGCGCTGATGCGCCTCGACGGCATGGAGCAGTTCATGAGCCCGGAAGCGGCGTTGCTGGTCGCCAAGCAGTTGCAGATGCTCGGTCAGGCCGAGGCGGGCACCTCGATGCTCAAGAGCTGCGCCGAGATCTACGGTGACGATCCGGCGGTGATGAAAGACATCGCCAAGCTCACCGACGACCCGACTATCCTCAATTCCAGCAACGCCGCCGCCGATCTCAACCGGCAGGGCGTGCGCGTGTACAAGACCGGCAACCTGGTGGAGGCCCGTGAGGTGTTCCGCAAGGCGCTGAAGATGCAACCGAAGAACATCAGTATTGCGCTGAACATGGCCCAGTCGCTGCTGCATGGCACCGACACCAGTGTGCCGTCGGCGGAACTGGAAGAATGTCGGGCCTGCCTGAAAATGGTTGGCCTGATGCCCGACACCGACGCGCGCTATGCGCGTTATCAGAAGCTGAAAAGCAAGGCGTTTGGCGAATGAACCAAGACGAGCAGGCTCTGGATTTCTCCACGGTGATCGCTTCCACCGTTCACGACATGAAGAACTCGCTGGCGATGCTGATGCAGGCCCAAAGCCAGTGGCTGGCGCGCTTGCCCGAAGCGCAACGCGGTGGGGTGGAGCAGGGTGTGATCGACTTCGAGTTCGCCCACCTCAACGGCATGCTGGTGCAGTTGCTTGGGCTGTATAAGCTCGGCGTCAACCAGATGCCGCTGCAACCGGCCTATCACGAGCTCGATGATTTCATCGAGGCGCAACTGGCGGCGCATCAAGAGGTGTTCGCCAGTCGCGGGATCATCGCCACCTATGAGGTCGATCCGCTGAGCCCACTGGGCTTCTTTGATCGCGAGTTGATTGCGTCGGTGCTCGGGAACTGCATCAACAACGCCATTCGCTACGCCCGCGAGTCGCTGCTGATCACCGTCAGTGACGAGGCCGGGCAACTGGTGTTGAGCATCAACGATGACGGCGACGGTTACCCGGCCGAGATGCTCGAACGTCAGGCCGACTACGTGCAGGGCATCAATCACAGCAGTGGCAGCACCGGGTTGGGCCTGTATTTCGCCAGCCGGATTGCCGCGTTGCATCAGCGTAATGGCGTGGTCGGGCACACTGAAATTAGCAACGGCGGGCCATTGGGCGGCGGGGTGTTCAGCCTTTATCTGCCGTGACCCGGATTTTTGTTTGACGCTGCTTGATATTCCGAACAGCCGGAGCCTATTTTGTACGGGTCGCCGTTCGCGGCTCGCACAATAACAAGGATTGCGTCATGACAACCGATGGCCAGCGTTCACTCGCGCAGCGACTGACCGGCATTGATGAGATTGAATGTGTCACGCCGGATTTGAATGGCGTGCCGCGAGGCAAGGTGATGACCGCCGAGGGTTTCCTCGAGGGGCGGCGTTTGCAGATGGCGCGGGGTGTGCTGCTGCAATGCATCATGGGCGGTTATCCGGCAGCGCGCTTTTACGGCAGCGATGACGGCGACCTGGCGCTGGTCGCCGAGCCTTCGATGATCCATCCGTTGCCGTGGAGCGACAAGCCGCGTGCCCTGGCGATTTGCGATGCCGATGAACTGACAGGTGAAAGCTCCAATCTGTCGACCCGTGGTCAGCTCAAGAAGGTCATTGCCCATTACGCCGCGCGAGGCCTGGCGCCGGTGGTGGCGACCGAGCTGGAATTTTTTGTCTTCGCGCCGAACACCGATCCGACCCAACCGTTCCGTCCGCCGGTTGGCCTTGACGGGCGTCGCGAGGATGGCCAATCGGCGTTCAGCGTCAGTTCCAACAACGGTCTGCGGCCGTTCTTCAGCGAAGTCTATAAATGCATGGCTGCCCTCGGTCTGCCGCGCGATACCTTCATGCATGAAATGGGCGTCAGCCAGTTCGAGATCAACCTGCTGCACGGTGATCCGCTGTTGCTGGCCGACCAGACCTTCCTGTTCAAACACCTGCTCAAGGAAGTCGCGCTCAAGCACGGCCTGACCGTGGTGTGCATGGCCAAACCGCTGGCACACACGCCGGGCAGTTCGATGCATATTCACCAGAGCATCGTCGAGATCGCGACCGGCAACAATGTCTTCAGCGACGAGAACGGCCAGCCGACGGCGATGTTCCGTCACTTCATTGGTGGACAGCAGGCGGGCATGGCGGATTTCACCGCACTGTTTGCGCCCAACGTGAATTCCTATCAGCGCCTGTGCCACCCGTATGCGTCGCCGAACAATGCCTGTTGGTCCCACGACAACCGTGCGGCAGGCTTGCGGATTCCGGCCAGTTCACCCGTGGCTCGTCGAGTGGAAAACCGTCTGCCCGGCGCCGACGCCAACCCGTACCTGGCGATTGCCGCGAGCCTGGCCGCCGGCTTGCATGGGATCGAGCATGAGCTGGAACCGACTGCGGCGATTCAGGGTGAGTTCGAAGTGCCGGACAATCTTTCGCTGCCGTGTACCTTGCATGCCGCGCTCGAGCGTCTGAAACGTAGCCAATTGGCGAGGGAACTGTTCGGACAGGAGTTCATCGAAGGCTACATCGCTTCGAAGACCATGGAGTTGACCAGCTTCTTTGATGAAATCACTCCCTGGGAACGGCGTGTTCTAGCAGCCCAGGCCTGACGAACCGTCGCCATCGGGCTATCGTTTGGATAGTCCGATACTTACTGCAAGGAGCCGCTCGGAACGCCGATGCGCCAAATCTGGAAATCCTTTCGAGCGCTGTATTTCGCCTCGCTGATGATGTTGATCGGCTCGGGCCTTCTATCTACTTATCTGGCGTTGCGCCTGGCCGCTGACCATGTCGACGGACTGTGGGTCGGCGCGCTGATGGCGGCCAACTATTTCGGCCTGGTGCTGGGCGGCAAGATCGGTCACCGACTGATTGCCCGGGTCGGGCATATCCGCGCGTATTCGGCTTGTGCCGGGATCGTCGGTGCGGCGGTGCTCGGGCATGGCCTGGTCGACTGGCTGCCGGCGTGGCTGGTGCTGCGGACCATCGTCGGCCTGGGCATGATGTGCCAGTACATGGTGATCGAGAGCTGGCTCAACGAGCAGGCCGACGCCAACCAGCGCGGTCTGGTGTTCAGCGGCTACATGATCGCTTCGTATCTGGGGCTGGTGCTCGGTCAGCTGATTCTGGTCATGCACCCGGGCCTCGGCCTGGAGCTGCTGATGCTGGTCGCTCTGTGTTTCGCCCTGTGTCTGGTACCCGTGGCGCTGACCCGGCGGATTCACCCGGCGCCGCTGCATCCGGCACCGATGGAGCCGCGCTTCTTTATCAAGCGTGTGCCGCAGTCGTTGAGTACGGTGCTGGGTGCTGGTCTGATCATTGGTTCGTTCTACGGTCTGGCGCCGCTGTATGCCTCGCAGCAGGGGCTGTCGACCGAGCAGGTCGGTCTGTTCATGGGTAGCTGCATTTTTGCCGGGCTGCTGGTGCAGTGGCCGTTGGGCTGGTTGTCCGACCGTTATGATCGCGCCTTGCTGATCCGCTGCTTTGCCGGGTTCCTGGCGGTGGCGGCGTTGCCATTGGCCATCTTGCCGCAGGTGCCGCTGGAGGTTTTGTTTGTCGTCGGGTTCATGTGCTCACTGGTGCAGTTCTGTCTGTATCCGCTGGCGGTGGCGTTCTCCAACGATCACGTCGAAGGCGATCGCCGGGTGTCGCTGACGGCGATGCTGCTGGTGACCTACGGGGTTGGCGCGAGTATCGGGCCGCTGCTGGCGGGCGTGCTGATGAAGCTGTTCGGCAGCCAGAGCCTTTACGCGTTCTTCAGCTTCTTTGCGTTGGTGCTGGTGTGGCGCATTCGGCCGAAAGCGGTGACCAATCTGCATCAGGTCGACGATGCGCCGCTGCATCACGTGGCAATGCCGGATAGCATGTCCAGTTCACCTTTGGTGGCGGCCCTCGATCCGCGCGTGGATGAGCAGGTGGTGCAGGAGCAGATGCAGACCCCGGTTGAGCCTGAGCCGGAGCCGGAAGTGGAGCCTGAGATTGCGCCGGAGCCAGTAGTGGAACCAGGGCCCGATGATGGAACCGATAAACCGACGCCAGACATCAGCGGCGCCAGACCCTGACTGCACATTCTTCCTGACACACCACATTGGATGATTTTGCGACTGCTGCGCAGCCGGTCGGGGATAAATCCCCTCACCACAGGGATCTCAGTGTTACTGGGATTTTTAAGCACAAAAAAGGGCAGTCCCGCCAAGGATTGCCCTTTTTTTATTTGCCTGTCCGAATCACAGGTCGTCTTTATCGAACCGGCGTGCTTCACGCTGCAGCTGATAAACGAAGCGCTCGACGTTGCGTGCAGCCGGGCCACTGATGTTGTGGAAGCGCAGGCCGGCGAAGGTGATGTTGAGCTTTTCTTCGAAGTGCAGATAACGCAGTTCGACCGAGGTCGGCTGATTGCCGAACAGCGGGGCGGCGATGAGGCGGTCATAGACCTGGCCCAGTTGCAGACGGTCGGTGATGTCGCCTTCAAAGCGCAGCTTGCAACCGGTGGCGGAAATATCCAGCAGTTTGCCGTTGATCGGCGCCTTGAGTTTTTCGCCGCCGAGTTCGACGCTGACCAGGTCGGTCAGCTTCAGTGCTGCACGAAAGGCGTTGCGGCGCTGGTGGTAGACCACTTCGGTCGGCAGCTCGCCGGTATAGAAGCGATCGCCTTCGGATTCTTCGATGTTCAACGTGCCGGTGCATTCCCAGGCAATGCGCACACCTTCGTGGAAGCCTTCGACCCTGAAGGGCTCGCCCGCCAGCAGGAAGCGCTCACCATCGCGCGGGATCATTTCATCCAGGGCGATGGTCGCGGTTTCGCGGTCGACCTTGATCAGGTAGCTCTGGAAACGCTGGCTGCGCTCATGGAAGGTGATGATCAGCGGGTCGTGGCTTTCTTGCAACTGGCGCAGGTTGCTGGAGATTTCCAGGGGCGTGGTCAGCACCTTTGGTGGCTGCGGAGTATCATCCGCGCTTAGGGCGTTTGGCACGTTTTCTCAATCTCCAGACAAAATTTGACTACGGCTAGCCAGCATTTTGCCAGCATGTTTCGCGGGTTGATAGTGCAGGCACATCGAAAGGCTCACGCCTGGCTGAGCGTACGCGGCTTGGTGGGTTTGGCGAAAGTGCCAGTCGCGTCATACAACGCGGGTGGCTCGCCCCCGGTGAGGATTTTCAGCTGATTGGCCGTGGTGGCCTGCTGAATCTGGATTGACTGGCCGTTTTTGACATTGGCCGCCTGGCACTGGGCAATCAGGTCGGTCAGCACATCGCTCTCGGACAGCAACTGGTCGCCAATACTGGAGTGGCTGGCCAGTTGCTCCAGACCCTGACGGTCGAGCGGCAGGTTGAGGCTGGCAAGGATTTCGCTGCGCTTGCGGCCATGCTGTTCAAGCAGAATGATCAATGCCTGTTTGCGCGCCAGAATATCTTCGAGCAAAGGCATGTCGCGACCGTGCAAGGCGAGGGACTCGGTTTGCAGTAACTCCAGCAATTGTTGAGCTGGAGCAAAGTCGTCGGTGATCAGTTGCAATAAATTAGTGTCGTGCATGGCTGGCCTTGGGTTCTAAGCGTCCAAAAGCCTGGCGCCGGCAAAAGCCTAGCGCTGGGCTTCGAAGTTGAGCAGTTTGCTGGCTACACGGTTGCTGTCGACTTTGTAGCTGCCATCGGCAATCGCTGCTTTCAACTCGGCCACGCGGGCTTTGTCGACGGCAGGCTGATCACGCAGCTTGTCAGTGACCTTCTGCAACTGTTGAGCCTCATTGCTGAGGTGTACCGATTCCCCGCTTTTTGCGGTACTGGCCGTTTCGGCCGGGGTATTCAGCGGCGCGGAGGTGCCGGTTTCGGCGGTTTCCTTGGCGTTGCTGGTACGTGTACTGCCCGTAAGTGACGAGGAGCTGTTCAAACGGCTGAAATCGATGACCATGTTAAAAACCTCTGGGAATTTGGACGCTTGCCATGTTCTCGGCCATTCCCTGGAAAACTTTAGGCTCACTTTGCAATGAGCTGTCTGCACCGAAGCGTGCCCTGCTGCGGCACAGTTTAGGGAAGCAACGGGACCGGCGCCAGTTTTCTGCGTGAGCGTTTTACATGGCCACTTCCACTTGGCCCGGCGCGATGACTTGCGCCTTGATCACCCGGTTGGAGTTGAGGTTTTTCACTCGAATCTGTTCTTTCAAGCCGCCATTGGCCAGGGCCTCACCGGGCATGCGCACGGCGAGCGTACCGCTGCGGGCGATGATGACCACTTGATCACCCTTGCGCACCACTTCTGCCTGTTCCAGATGCACCAGGGTAATCACCTGATCGGCGACCGTTGGTCGGGTCAATTTCTGTCCGATGGCTTCATCCACCGACGTCAAAAAACCTTGATTGATCTGACTGACGTCGCGTTCACGCAAGGTCACGTCCTGCGGTTCGATAATCCCGGCGCGTTTGAGCGGTCGTGTGGTGGTGACAATCTCGCGAAACAGGCGGACTTGAGCGGGCACGAACACCGTCCACGGCGAGCTTCCCTCGCAGCGAACCTTGACCGTTACCCGACCCAGCGGACGTGCCGGACTCTCCAGTGACGCTGTCAATTCCTTGTCGCACATAGGCATGCGCATACGCGGGTCGAGCTGGTTGACCTCGATTTCATAGCGGCCTTCCGTTTGACTGGTAGCCAGATAGTCTTCTACGGTGAATTCAAGAAAGCCCTGAGTGACGCCGATAAGCATGTCAGGCAAGGTAACCGTATCGGCACCGGCAGGGCTGCCAGCGAAAAAGAAGCAGACGGCAGACACCGCGCACAGCGCTTTGCGGGTGCGGCAGGTCAGGCGTCGAAAAAATGTCGTTTGAGCGTTCATACGAGTTAAAAAGCAAGCGCCGTGCCGTTTAGCAATGAATGTGCGTCGCAACAACACTTGGCGTTGGTGTAGGAGTCTGGGCATGGCTGGTGTAATGGATTCGGTGAACCAGCGCACGCAACTGGTAGGGCAGAATCGCCTGGAGCTGTTGTTGTTCCGTCTCGACGGTCAGCAGCTCTACGGAATCAACGTGTTCAAGGTACGGGAAGTGCTGCAGTGCCCGTCGCTGACGTTGATGCCCAAGTCCAGTCCTGTCGTGTGCGGGGTAGCGAATATCCGGGGGGCGACCATTCCGATCCTTGATCTGGCAATGGCAACCGGCTCGGGGGCGTTGAAAGACAAGAACAACCCGTTCGTGATCATCACGGAGTACAACACCAAGACCCAGGGTTTCCTGGTCCGCTCGGTGGAGCGCATCGTCAACATGAACTGGGAAGAGATCCATCCGCCGCCCAAGGGCACGGGTCGCGATCACTACCTGACCGCGGTGACTCGAGTCGACAATCAGTTGGTCGAAATCATCGATGTCGAGAAGGTGCTGGCGGAAGTTGCGCCGACGCCGGAAGCGATTTCGGTCGGTGTGGTCGATGTCGAGACCCAGAGCAAGGCGCTGTCGCTGCGGGTGCTGACGGTCGATGACTCGTCGGTGGCGCGCAAGCAGGTCACGCGTTGCCTGCAGACGATCGGTGTCGAAGTGGTGGCGCTGAACGACGGCAAGCAGGCGCTGGATTACCTGCGCAAGCTGGTCGATGAGGGCAAGAAGCCGGAAGACGAGTTCCTGATGATGATTTCCGACATCGAGATGCCGGAGATGGACGGGTACACCCTGACGGCGGAAATTCGCAACGACCCGCGCATGCAAAAGCTTCATATCATCCTGCATACTTCGTTGTCGGGGGTATTCAATCAGGCGATGGTCAAGAAAGTCGGTGCAGATGACTTCCTGGCCAAATTCCGTCCTGATGACCTGGCATCCCGGGTAGTCGACCGGATCAAAGCAGCAGATATCAGCTAGGGGCCTTCTGCCCCTGGCGGTCAACACGATTTAAGAGGCGGCATCATTGTCTACGGGTAATTTGGATTTCGAACAGTTCCGGGTCTTCCTGGAAAAGGCCTGTGGCATTTTGCTCGGTGAAAACAAGCAGTACCTGGTCTCGAGCCGTCTCAACAAACTGATGGAGCAGCAAGGCATCAAGTCCCTGGGTGAGCTGGTACAGCGCATCCAGACCCAGCCGCGCAGCGGTTTGCGCGAGCAGGTGGTCGATGCCATGACGACCAACGAAACCCTGTGGTTTCGTGACACCTATCCGTTTGAAGTCTTGAAGAACAAGGTATTGCCCGAGGCAATCAAGGCCAGCCCCAACCAGCGTCTGCGGATCTGGTCGGCGGCGTGCTCGTCGGGTCAGGAACCGTACTCGCTGTCGATGTCGATCGATGAGTTCGAGCGCACGAATCTTGGCCAGTTGAAGATGGGCGTGCAGATTGTGGCGACTGACCTGTCCGGTCTCATGCTGACCAACTGCAAGACTGGCGAGTACGACAGCCTGGCGATCGGTCGCGGTTTGTCCGCCGATCGACTGCAGCGTTACTTCGACCCGAAAGGGCCGGGGCGCTGGGTGATCAAGGCGCCGATCAAGAACCGGGTGGAATTCCGTTCGTTCAACCTGCTCGACAGCTATGCCGCGCTGGGCAAGTTCGACATCGTGTTCTGCCGCAACGTGCTGATCTACTTCTCCGCCGAGGTGAAGAAGGACATCCTGTTGCGCATTCACAGCACGCTGAAGCCGGGCGGGTATCTGTTCCTTGGCGCCTCCGAAGCGCTGAACGGTTTGCCGGATCATTACCAGATGGTCCAGTGCAGCCCGGGGATTATTTACCAAGCGAAATAACCGCATCGGCAACAAACAAAAACGGCAGGCCCGCAAAGGCCTGCCGTTTTTTTGTGCCTGAAATATCTCCCCCACACACCACAAGTCCCCTGTGGGAGCGGGCTTGCTCGCGAAGGCGTCGTGTCAGTCAATATTTGTTTTTCTGACACGCCACCTTCGCGAGCAAGCCCGCTCCCACAGTTGTCCGGCGGTGGTAATGAAAGGGAAGGCAAGCGGCAGAAAAGCGGCAGCCAGCGGAAACCGGTTGCCGCTTTTCTGGCATTGCCACGTTGCCGATAGTTCGCAAAGCCCCGGTTTACAGGGCTTTGCCTGTTTGGCACGGCGCTTGCTAAAGCTCAGGTACGAAAAACCGGTCACCCGAAGGTTCCCGACATGAGCATCAGCTTCGATAAAGCGCTCGGCATTCACGAAAAGGCATTGGGCTTTCGCGCCCAGCGTGCCGAAGTGCTGGCCAACAACATCGCCAACGCCGATACCCCGAACTACAAGGCTCGGGATCTGGACTTCTCCAAAGTGCTTGAAGCACAGACCCAGAAGAACGCCAACGGCACCATCGCCCTGAACATGACCAACAGCCGTCACATCGAAGCTGAAGGCCTGGGCAATGGCGACGAGTCGCTGATGTATCGCACGCCGATGCAGCCTTCGATCGACCAGAACACCGTGGACGCTCAGCTGGAACAGTCCAACTACGCGGAAAACGCCGTGGGCTTCCAGGCCAGCTTCACCCTGCTCAACAGCAAATTCAAAGGGCTGGTGTCAGCCCTGCGCGGAGAGTAATCCATGTCCCTGTCCAGCGTTTTCAACATTGCCGGCAGCGGCATGAGCGCCCAAACCACGCGTCTGAACACCGTGGCTTCGAACATCGCCAACGCCGAAACCGTCTCCTCGAGCATCGACCAGACCTATCGCGCCCGTCACCCGGTGTTCGCCACCATGTTCCAGGGCGGCCAGAACAGCGGCAGCAACTCGCTGTTCCAGAGCCAGGACGCAGCAGGGCAGGGCGTGCAGGTGCTCGGTGTGGTCGAAGACCAGAGCAACCTCGAAGCGCGCTACGAGCCGAACCATCCGGCCGCTGACGCCAAAGGCTACGTCTACTACCCGAACGTCAATGTGGTGGAAGAAATGGCTGACATGATTTCCGCGAGCCGGTCGTTCCAGACCAACGCCGAAATGATGAACACCGCCAAAACCATGATGCAGAAGGTACTGACCCTCGGTCAGTAATAAGGGGCGACTGCCATGAGTGTTACCGATACCACCAGCAGCCTGAGCATGAATGACATCCTGGCGAACTCGTCGAAAAAGACCAGTTCGACCGCCGATGGCATCGCTTCGGCCACCAACAGCTCCACCGGCGGCCAGGCTCTGGGCAAGGATGCGTTCCTGCAACTGCTGGTCACCCAATTGAAGAACCAGAACCCGCTCGATCCGCAGGACAACAGCGCCTTCGTGGCGCAGTTGGCGCAGTTCAGCAGCCTCGAGGGCATTACCACCCTCAACAGCACCGTCAGTTCGCTGGCCGGCAACTACAACTCGTCGCAAGCCCTGCAGGCGTCGTCGCTGGTCGGTCGCAACGTGATCGTGCAGACCAACAGCGTGCAGATGGACGACCCGAGCAAGGGGATGACCGGTTCGGCCACCGTTCCGTCGTCGATTGCTGGCGGCACGGTCACCATCACCGACAGCAGCGGCACCGCGGTTCGCACCATCGATCTGGGTAGCCGCGCTGCAGGCAACGCGAGCTTCACGTGGGACGGCAAGGACAAGGACGGCAACCTGGTGAAGGCCGGTACTTATACCGTCAAAGCCAACGCGTCGATCAATGGCACCTCGACCGACCTGGCGACCTACCTGCCAGCCACGGTCAACAGCGTGACCATCAGCCAGACCGGTGGCGAGCTGATGCTCAACCTGTCCGGCAAGGGCACCGTCGCCCTGTCCAAAGTACAAACCATTGGTATATAGAGCCGACTAACCGGCACAAAGGAGTGGAATATGTCTTTCAATATCGGCCTTAGCGGTCTCTATGCAGCCAACAAACAACTGGACGTGACCGGCAACAACATCGCCAACGTTGCGACCGCCGGTTTCAAATCGTCCCGTGCAGAATTCGAAGACGTGTACTCGGCCACGCGCCTGGGTACCGGCAGCAAGGTCATCGGTAACGGTGTGCGCCTGGCCAACGTTTCCCAGCAGTTCACCCAGGGTGACATCAACAACACCGGTAACGTGCTGGACATGGGCATCAACGGTTCCGGCTTCTTTACCATGAGCAACAACGGCTCGATCTCCTACACTCGCGCCGGTACGTTCAAGGTCGACAACAATGGCTACATCACCAACACTGACTACACCTCGCGTCTGCAAGGCTACGGTGTGGATGCCAACGGCAAGGTCATCAACGGTGTGCTGACCGACCTGAAGATCGACACCTCGAACCTGGCGCCGAAATCCACCTCGCTGGTGACTTCGACCATCAACCTGGATTCGACCGCTCCAGTGATCGACGACACAGTGGCGGCCGGCAAGTTCGACCCGACCAACCTTGCGACTTACACCAAGTCGTTCAGCACGCCGATCTATGACAGCCAGGGCAACATGCACCCGATGGATCAGTACGTGGTGAAAACCGGTGCCAATACCTGGAAGGTGTACACCCTGGTAGACGGTCGTAACCCTGACGCTACCGGTAGCGATCCAAAAGTCACCGCACCCGTGCCTTCGACCATGAGCTTTGACTCCGCTGGCAAGCTGACTCAGGTCAGCACCCTGCCTGGCCCGGTGATCAGCAGCGACTTGAAACTCAGTGGCTGGGTCCCGGGTAACGTGGTCAACGGTACTTTCAAACCCAATGGTGCAGCCGCGAACCCGGCCGGCATCACCATTTCGATGGCGAAGACCACCCAGTACAACGCAGACACCGCGCGTTCGATCCCGACTCAGGACGGTTATGCCACTGGCCAGATCACGAACCTGACCATCGACGGCACCGGTACCTTGTTCGCCAACTTCAGCAACAACCAGAACAAGGCCATCGGTCAGGTTGCGCTGGCCAGCTTCACCAACGAACAAGGCCTGCAAGCGGTCGGCGGCACCAGCTGGAAGGAAACTTTCGCTTCGGGTATTCCGGGCTACGACGCTCCGGAAACCGGCACGCTGGGTTCCATCCAGTCCAACTCGCTGGAAGAGTCCAACGTTAACCTGACCAACGAGCTGGTGGACCTGATCAAGGGCCAGAGCAACTATCAGGCGAACGCCAAGACCATTTCGACTCAGAGCACCATCATGCAGACCATCATTCAGATGACCTGATTGCGGTTTCTGGTTGTGCAAGGGAGCCCCTCTTTTTGAGGGGCTTTTTTGTGGGGCTTTTGGGGGCATATCCGTTGCTGCGGTAACGGCTTCTTATGGTTTCGCCCTGACGGCCGACTCCCTTTGGCAAACGCCCCAAAGGAAGCAAAGGTCTGTACCCCAGCGTACGGCCCTCGCCGTGGCTCGGGTTCCTTCGCTGCGGGATTCATCCGGGCGCATCGCCTCCGGTTTGCTTCGCTGCACCTCCTCTCGATGTGTTTGGCTGCGCCAAACGGTCGCTGCACTCCCACCCCCGGATAAACCCCGGAACGAGGCCTGCCGACGGGGCCGGTACGGCAAGATCAAAAGCTGCAGCCGAGCTTGCGCTCATCCTGTTGAGTGGTGAAAAGCGGATGCGGTGGACTGTTGATTTCTGTGGGAGCCAGCCTGCTGGCGATGGCGGCCTGCCAGCCAACCACTTCTGACAGATGTGCTCATCCTCTGTAGGAGCTGCCGAAGGCTCGGGCCGCGTTCGGACGATCTTTTGATCTTTGGCAGCAGCAGTAGAGGTCAAAAGATCGCAGACTCGTTTTACTCCACGGCTCCCAGGTAAATGGCGGACAAAAGAAAACCCCCGACAAACCAGAGGTCTGTCGGGGGTTTTCTTTTGTCTGGAGCGTATCAGGCGTTTCGCAACGCCTGATCGGCTCAGCTTATTGGCAAGCTTCGCAATCCGGCTCGTCGATCGCGCAAGCCTTTGGCACTGGCGCCGGGCCGGCTGGAGCTGCCAGGACCGAGTCGTCGCCGTGGTTGCCGCCGCTGGAAACAGCGTTCAGCTTGCCGGTGTTGATGGTCGACTTCTCGGTGCTGGTCGCGGCCAGGGCACGGAGGTAGTAAGTGGTTTTCAGGCCACGGTACCAGGCCATGCGGTAGGTCACGTCGAGCTTCTTGCCCGAGGCGCCGGCGATGTACAGGTTCAGCGACTGAGCCTGGTCGATCCACTTCTGGCGACGGCTGGCGGCGTCAACGATCCACTTGGTATCCACTTCGAAGGCAGTCGCGTAGAGCTCTTTGAGTTCTTGCGGGATGCGCTCGATCTGCTGAACCGAACCGTCGTAGTACTTCAGGTCGTTGATCATGACCGAGTCCCACAGACCGCGAGCCTTGAGGTCGCGAACCAGGTACGGGTTGATCACGGTGAATTCGCCCGACAGGTTCGATTTCACATACAGGTTCTGGTAGGTCGGTTCGATCGACTGCGAGACGCCAGTGATGTTGGCGATGGTCGCGGTCGGTGCGATGGCCATGATGTTGGAGTTACGAATGCCTTTCTGTACACGGGCGCGAACCGGTGCCCAGTCCAGGGTTTCGTTCAGGTCGACATCGATGTACTTCTGGCCACGAGCTTCGATCAGGATCTGTTGCGAATCCAGCGGCAGGATGCCTTTGGACCACAGCGAACCCTGGAACGTCTCGTAAGCGCCGCGCTCGTCAGCCAGGTCGCAGGAAGCCTGGATCGCGTAGTAGCTGACCGCTTCCATCGACTTGTCGGCGAATTCGACGGCAGCGTCGGAACCGTAAGGGATGTGTTGCAGGTACAGCGCGTCCTGGAAGCCCATGATGCCCAGACCGACCGGACGGTGCTTGAAGTTGGAGTTCTTCGCTTGTGGCACCGAGTAGTAGTTGATGTCGATAACGTTATCGAGCATGCGCACGGCGGTGTTCACGGTGCGTTCCAGCTTGGCGGTGTCCAGCTTGCCGTTGACGATGTGGTTCGGCAGGTTGATCGAGCCCAGGTTGCAAACGGCGATCTCGTCCTTGTTGGTGTTCAAGGTGATCTCGGTGCACAGGTTCGAGCTGTGAACCACGCCGACGTGCTGCTGCGGGCTGCGCAGGTTGCACGGGTCTTTGAAAGTCAGCCATGGGTGGCCGGTTTCGAACAGCATGGAGAGCATTTTGCGCCACAGGTCTTTGGCCTGGATGGTCTTGAACAGCTTGACCTTGCCTGGGTACTCGGTCAGGGCTTCGTAGTACTCGTAACGCTCTTCGAAGGCTTTACCGGTCAGGTCGTGCAGGTCCGGTACTTCGGATGGCGAGAACAGGGTCCACTTGCCGTCATCGAAGACGCGCTTCATGAACAGGTCAGGGATCCAGTTGGCAGTGTTCATGTCGTGGGTACGACGACGATCATCACCGGTGTTCTTGCGCAGTTCGATGAACTCTTCGATGTCCATGTGCCAGGTTTCCAGGTAGGCACACACAGCGCCCTTGCGCTTGCCACCCTGGTTAACGGCTACAGCGGTGTCGTTCACTACTTTGAGGAACGGAACCACGCCTTGGGATTTGCCGTTGGTGCCCTTGATGTACGAACCCAGAGCACGAACAGGCGTCCAGTCGTTGCCCAGGCCGCCAGCGAATTTGGACAACATGGCGTTGTCGTGGATCGCGTGGTAGATACCCGACAGGTCATCCGGCACGGTGGTCAGGTAGCAGCTCGACAGCTGTGGACGCAGAGTACCGGCGTTGAACAGGGTCGGGGTCGACGACATGTAGTCGAAGGACGACAGCAGGTTGTAGAACTCGATCGCACGGTCTTCTTTGTGCTTCTCTTCGATCGCCAGGCCCATGGCCACACGCATGAAGAAGATCTGCGGCAGTTCGAAACGCACGCCATCCTTGTGGATGAAGTAACGGTCGTACAGGGTTTGCAGGCCCAGGTAGGTGAATTGCTGATCACGCTCGTGGTTGATCGCCTTGCCCAGTTTTTCCAGGTCGAAGGAGGCCAGCACAGGGTTCAGCAGTTCGAACTCGATACCTTTGGCGATGTAAGCCGGCAGTGCCTTGGCATACAGGTCGGCCATTTCGTGGTGAGTGGCGCTTTCGGCCACGCCCAGGAAGCCCAGGCCTTCGGCACGCAGGGTGTCCATCAGCAGCCGGGCGGTCACGAACGAGTAGTTCGGCTCGCGCTCAACCAGCGTACGGGCGGTCATCACCAGTGCGGTGTTGACGTCGGTCAGGGCCACGCCGTCGTACAGGTTTTTCAGGGTTTCGCGCTGGATCAGGTCGCCGTCGACTTCTTCCAGACCTTCGCACGCTTCGGTGACGATGGTGTTCAGGCGGCCCATGTCCAGCGGCGCCAGGCTACCGTCGGCACGGGTGATGCGGATCGACGGGTGCGCGTTGACCGCTTCTTCGGCCGGAGCGTGGGCTGCGCGTTCTTTCGAACGACCGTCACGGTAGATCACGTAGTCGCGAGCAACTTTCTGCTCGCCGGCACGCATCAGGGCCAGTTCGACCTGATCCTGGATTTCTTCGATGTGGATGGTGCCGCCCGAAGGCATGCGACGCTTGAAGGTCGCGGTGACTTGTTCGGTCAGGCGGGCCACGGTGTCGTGGATTCGCGACGAAGCGGCAGCGGTGCCGCCCTCAACTGCGAGAAACGCTTTGGTGATAGCGACGGTGATCTTGTCATCGGTGTAAGGAACGACAGTGCCATTACGCTTGATCACGCGCAGTTGACCAGGCGCGGTGGCAGCCAGATCCGAATTCGAATCGGCGGCCTGCGGCAAGGTGCCCTGCGGGTTCTCGCGAGTTGTGTCGGTTTGCATGGGTGTCTCCACGTTCTCTATGTTTGTTTGGGCACCATCAAGGTGCCCACCGTTCCGTCCTGAAGCACTACAACCGGCACGCGCCGGGTATAACGACTTCGGGACAGTTCAGGAAGGGGGCCTTATGGGCGCCGCTTCCATGCCGAAGTCTTCGGTGCACGCGATACGCGTGAGACCGCATTCCTTTCGGGGAGCAGATTCGTCACTGCAACACCCGTACCGTTATCGTCGTGGTCGACTGAAAAACGGTAGCCATCCGCAGGCGCGGTTTGGGCTTTCGAAAATACGTTTGGTTCAACCCGACAATGGCAATAAAAAGCCTTGAATTCACTGTCCGGTTTGTGTTTGGTTTTTTGTGCAAACCCCTACATGTAGGGTTTTTTTACGCACGGGCTACAAGATAATGCGTTTTAGGGGGGGAATGCAACGGACAGCCTGTGGATAACCCTGTGCGTAAATTGTGTGCGAAATGGCGAAGCAGCGTGTAGGCCGCGAACCTGCTGAGCTAGACCGTTTGTCACTGTTTTTCACTTGGGAAAAACGCTTCAGCGGATTTTTAAGGGCGCGAACCCTATCACAAAAAACCGCCTTGTCCGAACGCATTTGGCGACTTGTGTTCTGGCTGTACGCCGTTTATACAATCGAGCGGTGTTTACCCATTCTTATCCTCCCGAAAGATGACAAAAAGACGGGAGGATTCAGAAAAAACTGTAGGAGCGAGCCTGCTCGCAATGATGGCGGCACATTGGATTTGATGTCGACTGACCCACCGCTATCGCGAGCAGGCTCACTCCTGCAGGGGAAGGTGTCTGGTGGGGCAATCGTCTCCTTTATAAATAAAAAATAGAAAAGCAGAGGTCACCGGTGGAGCAAGAAGCGTGGCAGGTATTGATAGTCGAGGACGACCAGCGTCTGGCCGAACTCACCCGCGAATACCTGCAAGCCAATGGATTGCGCGTGGAGATCGAAGGCAACGGCGCACTGGCAGCGGCGCGGATCATCAAAGAGCAGCCGGACCTGGTGATCCTCGACCTGATGCTGCCCGGTGAAGACGGCCTGAGCATCTGCCGCAAGGTTCGTGACCGCTATGACGGGCCGATCCTGATGCTCACCGCCCGCACCGACGATGCCGACCAGATCCAGGGGCTGGATCTCGGCGCTGACGATTACGTGTGCAAACCCGTGCGTCCACGGTTGTTGCTGGCGCGGATCCAGGCCTTGCTGCGACGCAGTGACACGGCCGAACCTCTCGCGGAAAAAAGCCGTCGTCTGCAGTTCGGCCCGCTGGTGGTGGACAACGCCTTGCGCGAAGCCTGGCTCAGTGACAGCGGCATCGAACTGACCAGCGCCGAGTTTGACCTGCTCTGGCTGCTGGTGTCGAATGCCGGGCGAATCCTGTCTCGCGAAGAAATCTTCACCGCGCTGCGCGGCATCGGCTACGACGGCCAGGACCGTTCGATCGACGTGCGCATCTCGCGCATCCGCCCGAAAATCGGCGATGACCCCGACCACCCGCGCCTGATCAAGACCATCCGCAGCAAAGGCTATTTGTTCGTCCCGGAAGCTTGCGTGGATCTGGCCTTGTGAACTCGATCTTCCTGCGCATCTACGGCGGCATGTGCGCGGCGCTGATTCTGGTGGCGGTGCTCGGCGTGCTGGCGCTGCATCTGCTCAATCAGGTGCGCAGCGAGCAGTACCGCGAGCGCCTGGCCCACGGTACGTTTTCACTGATGGCCGACAATCTGCAACCGATGAACGAAACCGAGCGCCATCGGGCGCTGCTGGTGTGGGAGCGATTGCTGGGGATTCCGCTGGCGTTGAAGAAGTTTTCCGAGACCGATCTGGATCTGTCCCAGCGCACTCGGGTGCAGCACGGTCAGGCGCTGGTGGAGCAGACCGGCCCGCATGCGGCGCGGGTCTATCGGCTGGTCAGCGATAAAGAGCAACTGGTGCTCACCGGCGACGTGCAGCAGATCAGCGAGCAGTTAGCGCGGGCGACTATTTACCTGTTGGCCGATGAGCTGGTGCGTTTCCCCGTCGGCGAACAGCCCAAGCGGCTGGCACAGTTAAAGGAAGAGAAGGGCTTCGGTTTCGATCTGCGCCTGGTCACGGTGAGCGAAGCCGACATGGACGAAGACCAGAGCCGTCGCGTGTCCGAGGGCGATACGGTGATGGCGCTGGGCAAGGGGGGGGACTCGATCCGGGTGTTTGCCGGCATGGTCGGTACACCGTGGGTGCTGGAGATCGGCCCGCTGTATCAGATGAATCCATACCCGCCGCAATGGCTGGTGCTGATCGCTGCCCTCGGCCTGAGCCTGATCGGTCTGATCGTTTATCTGCTGGTGCGTCAGCTCGAACGGCGTTTGCGCGGCCTGGAAGCGGCGGCCACGCGCATTGCCAAGGGCAGCCTGGAAACCCGTGTGCCGGCCCGGGGCGCCGATTCGGTGGGGCGCCTGGCGTCGGCATTCAACGGCATGGCCGAGCACTTGCAGCAGTTGCTGGCGATCCAGCGTGAGCTGGTGCGTGCGGTGTCCCATGAGCTGCGTACGCCGGTGGCGCGCCTGCGTTTCGGGCTGGAGATGATCGGCTCGGCGACCACCCCGCAGGCGCTGGAAAAGTACCGTGAGGGCATGGACCACGACATCGAGGACCTCGATAAGCTGGTCGACGAAATGCTCACCTATGCGCGGCTGGAACAGGGTTCCCCAGCGCTGACCTTTCAACGGATCGATCTTGATGCACTGGTCAATCAGGTGATCGAAGAGCTGGCGCCGTTGCGCGCCGAGGTCACGGTGCAGCGCGGGTTGTGCTTGTCAGCGGCGGATAACGACGGCGCCTGGGTCGAGGCCGAACCGCGCTTCCTGCACCGGGCGTTGCAGAATCTGGTGAGCAATGCGATGCGCCATGCACGCTCGAACGTGACGGTGAGTTATCAGGTCGGGCAGTTGCGCTGTCGGGTGGATGTCGAGGATGACGGGCCGGGTGTGCCGGAGTCGGCTTGGGAGCGCATCTTCACCCCGTTCCTGCGTCTGGATGACAGTCGCACCCGGGCGTCAGGCGGGCATGGCCTGGGGCTGTCGATTGTGCGGCGGATCATCCACTGGCACGACGGCCGGGCGCTGATCAACAAGAGCAAGAGTCTGGGTGGGGCTTGTTTCAGTCTGAGCTGGCCGCGCCATCAGGAACGCCGCTGAGTTTTGTGGCAACCGTGATGCCGCCTTCGCGAGCAGGCTCGCTCCCACGGGGGAATGCATTTCAAAGTGTGGGAGCGAGCTGAACGGGTCAAGTAATCCCGGACACCGATTACGCCTTCGCGAGCAAGCTCGTTCCCGCAGGGGGGCGCATTTCAAAATGTGGGAGCGGGCTTGCTCGCGAAGGCGGCGGAGCAGTCGCTGAAAAATCTTCAGGCAGGAATGCTGACCAGACTCAACAACTGCCCGTCCTGCACACCAAATTGCGCATCAAGCTCGGTGCCGTTACGCCATTCGCTCGACAAATCCGTCAACAACCGCAAGCGCACCTGACCTTGTTCCGTCCACTCCAGCACTTCAGCGTGCTCGAAGTAAAAGCGTTTTTGCACAATCGGGTACAGCGCCTTGAACAGGCTCTCTTTCACCGAAAACGTCAGCGTCACCCATAACCCCAGTTGCTCGCGCGAGCCGGCGGCCATGCGCTGCAGTTCCGCTGGAGTCAGGATTTCTGCGGACAGGCGTTCGGCGCGATCATTGTCGAGCAGGTTTTCCAGGTCCATGCCCAAACCGCGCCAGTGCTGTTTATTGGCGACGATCGCTGCGGCGCGCCCGGTGCTGTGGGTGATCGAGCCGCAGATGTGCGCCGGCCACACCGGGGCGCGATCTTCACCGATCGCCGGGATCACGCTTGAGCCTTCGAGCTGCTGCAACGCGGCCCGGGCGCAGATCCGCCCGGCGAGAAACTCGGCCTGACGCTTGGCCACCGAGCGCTGAATGCTCGGCGGCGGCTCGACTGCGCTGCGCTGAAAGTCATCGCCCAGCAGTTGTTTCGGGTCGAAGTGGGTGCTGAGCAGCACGGTGTCAGGCAAGACCGTCGGCAACGGCCAGTGGCTGTCGAGTGGGGTGCAGCAGGCGGGGAGGGCGGGGGTGAGATTCATGGCGGGCATTTTGCCGGTTAGTCGGGGCAAGGTCGAGATCGGTGGTGCGGCTTTCGCGAGCGAGCTCCCACACTGGATCTGCGTCGATCACAAATCCCTTGTGGGAGCGAGCCTGCTCGCGAAGGCCGCGCCGCGACGTCTCAGATCAGCTGAAGATATTCAGGAAAAACGCCTTCATGTCCGCCCACGATTTTTCATCGGCGGCCTTGTTGTAACCGATATCCGGGCCACCGTGATCGCCGTGGCTCAAGCGATCGGCGTCGGGATTGGTGAAGCCGTGCTTGGCGCCATCCAGGCTGACGAATTTGTAGACGGCGCCGGCCTTGTCCATTTCCGCCTTGAACGCGGTGACGTTATCCGCCGTCACCATGCTGTCGAGGGCACCATGCTCGACCAGAATCTTCGCCTTCACACTGCCCGGCGTGGCCGGGGTGGTGGTCGCCAGCGCGCCATGGAAACTGACCACGCCTGCCAGTGGCTCGCCTTGACGCGCCGCGTTGAGCACCACGCCACCGCCGAAGCAATAGCCGATGGCGGCGATTTTATTCACATCGGTCTGCGGCTGTTTCTTCAGCAGATCCAGCCCGGCCTCGAAGCGCTTGCTGGACGCGGTGGCATCCTGGGTCGCGGCCTGCATGAACGCCATCGCATCTTTCGGGTGCTCGGTGTTCTTGCCTTCGCCGTACATGTCGATCGCCAGCGCGCTGTAACCCAGTTCGGCGAGGTCGCGGGCGCGGCGCTTGGCGTAATCGTTCAGGCCCCACCATTCGTGCACCACCACCACGCCCGGGCGCTTGCCCTTGATCGCGTCGTCGTAGGCGTAGTAGCCGATCAGTTTTGTGCCGTCGGCGCTCTGGTAGGGAATCTCCTGAGTCTTGATCGCAGCGTTGGCCAGGCTGCTGGCAGCGAGCAGGGCGAGGGCGAGGAACAGGCGCATGGTCGGTCTCCTTATCGAAAAGTGGTCAGGACAGCCTAGTCGATTTGATTCAGCGCAGGTTCAGAGAGCGTTCAGGGGAGGTACAGGGGCAGGTCAGTAACCTTGCGCCATACCAAACAGCACTGTGAAAGAGGAAACTCGATGACTCGTCTGAACAAACTGCTGCTGGCTTTTACCTTGTTGGGCTCCAGCATTGCGGCACATGCCGATGACACCACTAACTTCGCCGGCCTGACGTTCGGCCAGACCAGTGACAAGGTCAAAAAGTCCCACGCACTGAACGACAACCTCGGCCACCCGGACGCCAGCGGCGCGATCGACGGCAACAACACCTACGGCGTGCGCCTGGGGCAGCAAAACTCGCAAGGTCGCTACTACGCCACCTACGACAACGTGTCCGGTTCGCACAATGGCATTAAACTGCGCCAGGAAAACCTGCTGGGCAGCTACGATCTGTTCTATCCAGTGGGCGGCAGCACCCAATTGTTCGGTGGTGCAACGGCCGGTTTGACCAAGCTGACTCAGGAATCGCCAGGCTACAGCCGTGACAGCGACATCGGTTACACCGTCGGCGGCCAGGTCGGTGTGCTGCAGCAAGTGGCGCAAAACGTTTCGGTCGAACTCGGTTACCGTTACCTGATGAGCAACGCCAGCACTGAAATGAAAGAGCGCGGCGGCAGCAAGCAAGGCTCGCTGGACTTGACCAGCAGCGCCCAGACTTACCTGTCGGCCAACTACGCTTTCTAGAAAAGCGATTCGCGAGGGCAAGTGCCAGGCGAAATCAGGGTGGGAGCGGGCTTGCTCGCGAAGGCGATGGTTCAGTCGACATCTACGTTGACTGAACCATCGCCTTCGCGAGCAGGCTCGCTCCCACAGGTGTGTTGTTGGCGTTATCGATTTACCCGGGAGAGCGTTATGAAACTGTTGGTCGTCGAAGATGAAGCGCTGTTGCGCCATCACCTGCAAACCCGCCTGACGGAGAGCGGTCACGTGGTCGAGTCCGTGGCCAATGCCGAAGAGGCGCTGTACCAGACCGGACAGTTCAACTTCGATCTGGCAGTGATCGATCTCGGTTTGCCGGGCATGGGCGGTCTGGACCTGATCCGCCAGTTGCGCTCGAGCGGCAAGACGTTTCCGATCCTGATCCTCACCGCGCGCGGCAACTGGCAGGACAAGGTCGAAGGCCTCGCCGCCGGTGCCGACGACTACGTGGTCAAGCCGTTCCAGTTCGAAGAGCTCGACGCGCGACTCAACGCCTTGTTGCGCCGCTCCAGTGGTTTTACCCAGTCGACCATCGTTGCCGGGCCGTTGCTGCTGGACCTCAATCGCAAGCAGGCGTCGCTGGACGAGGAGCCGCTGGCGCTGACCGCCTACGAATACCGCATCCTCGAATACCTGATGCGCCACCATCAGCAAGTGGTGCCCAAGGATCGCCTGATGGAGCAGCTCTACCCGGACGACGACGAGCGCGATCCGAACGTGATCGAAGTGCTGGTCGGTCGACTGCGCCGCAAGCTTGAAGGCCCGGGCGGGTTCAAGCCGATCGACACCGTGCGCGGTCTCGGCTACCTGTTCAATGAGCGCTGCACTTGATTCGTTCGCTTCGTGTTCGCTTGATGCTCGCCGCCACCACATTGGCGGTGTTGTTCATGCTCGGCTTGCTGCCGGCGATGCAGGGCGCATTCAGCCTGGCCCTGCAGGACTCGATCGAGCAGCGGCTGGCCTCGGACGTCACCACGCTGATCTCCGCAGCGCGTATCGAGAACGGCCGGCTGATGATGCCGGTGCAATTGCCGGATGAGCGTTTCAATCTCACCGACAACCGTTTGCTTGGCTACATCTACGACCGCGAAGGCAAACTGGTCTGGCGTTCGAAAGGCACGCAGGAAGAGCAGATCAACTACAAGCCGCGCTACGACGGCATGGGCAACGAGTTCGCGCGGATCCGCGAGAGCAACGGTCAGGAATTCTTCGTCTACGACGTCGAGGTCAAACTGCTGGGCGGCAAAAGTGCAGCGTTCAGTATCGTTGCCCTGCAACCGGTGCGTGAATACGAAAATACCCTCGAAGGCCTGCGCGACAATCTCTATCTGGGCTTTGGCGCCGCGTTGCTGGTGTTGCTGGCGCTGCTGTGGATCGGCCTGACCTGGGGCCTGAAGGCGCTGCGCCGGCTCAGTCAGGAGCTCGACGAAATCGAAAGCGGCACCCGCGAAAGTCTCACCGAGGAGCACCCGCGCGAACTGCTGCGCCTGACCGGCTCGCTCAACCGTTTGCTGCACAGCGAACGTCAGCAGCGCAGCCGTTACCGTGATTCACTCGATGACCTGGCGCACAGCCTGAAAACCCCGCTGGCGGTGCTGCAAGGGGTCAGCGAAGACATGGCCCAGCGTCCCGAAGATCGCGATCAGGCCTGGGTGCTGCAAACCCAGATCGAGCGCATGAGCCAGCAGATCAGCTATCAACTGCAGCGGGCCAGCCTGCGCAAAAGCGGTCTGGTGCGCCATCAGGTGCGCCTGCAACCGGTGCTTAAAAGCCTGTGCGACACGCTGGACAAGGTCTACCGCGACAAACACGTGCGCGTGGCCTTCGATCTGCCGGAGCATTGCTATGTGCCGATCGAGCAGGGCGCGCTGCTGGAGATGATGGGCAACCTGCTGGAAAACGCCTATCGCCTGTGCCTGGGCGAAGTGCGCATCAGCGTGCGCGAGAGCCTGGCCGGCATTGAGCTGTGCATTGAGGACGACGGCCCCGGCGTACCGCCGAATCAGCGAGCGCGGATTCTCGAACGTGGTGAGCGTCTGGATCGCCAGCATCCGGGGCAGGGGATCGGGCTGGCGGTGGTCAAGGACATCATCGAAAGCTACAACGCCAAGCTGATGCTGGGCGATTCGCCGATGGGTGGGGCGGCGTTCAAGATTCATTTTCCTGCGGTTTGATTGACGTATCGTCGAACCCTGACCGCTGGTCGCAACTGTCAGATCTGACAGGTGTTCTTTTTTCTTCTTCCAATCAGGCTGGTCGCGTCTATTAGGTGAGTGCGTCGGCCTGGCGTTTCGGCCATTTCATGAATGGGTACGGAATTTCATTCGGGACAAGGAGATTGCAAATGGTCGAGTTCGTGGCGGCTCAGGATCGTGAGCAGATTGGCAAGGCGATGTCGCAAAGGATTGTGGAACTGCCGGCTCCAGCGATCGATGGTGTTAAGGATTCGACAATCAGTCTGTTCCAGATGCAAGACGGGCTGGTTTCCGAATTCCTCACATCGAGGAGCAGCAAGTCGGATACAGGTATCTCGCTTTTGTGGAAGTCGAAGATGAGCTGGGTAGCTGGGGGCTGGCTGGAAGAATTCAAAGCGCTGAGGGCGACACCCTTGTAACCATCCCCGCCGATCGCGCACTGACTTTTCGTGGGCAATCGATAGTGCTTCGTTATTTCTATCTGGAAATCGAAAATTCGATCTCGCCGAGTACTCGTTACTTCGCGGAGGATGAGATTTATCGTCCCGTTGTAGATGAAGCCGAGAAGGGCATTATCCCGTTGGCGGTGGTTAATCGCGGGGTGAACGTTCGCCTGAGGGCTTCCAAGGCTTTGTCAGTCGGGGCACTTGTTTCCTTTTACTGGCACGGGACTGCGTGTGAAGGCTCATACGCCAGCCATTTCCGAATCCAGAGTAGCGATGAAGGTAAAGATGTGGTGTTTGGCATTGCTCCGCGTTTTTTGCGGCCCAATAAGTACGGCACTGTCCAACTGATTTACACGGTGGAGAATGCCGGTCGAAAGTGGACAACTTCACTTATGGAGTTGGAAGTCGAAGGGGATTTGAAAGCGCCCGAACAGGTTTATGGATCGCCAGGGCGATACACGCCGGGGCAACTGGATCTCGTTGATAAAGCCGGGCGTATTCCAATGAGGTTGAGCACTCATGGCATGAGCGTTGGTGATGCGGTCACGTTCATTTTTTCAGGGATCCTGATTGGGACTTCTTATGTTTGGCGACAGATCCTGGAATCCCATCACATCGGTCAGGATCTGCTGATCCACGTGCCTTTGCTCCATGCTCAATTAGGTCCGAGTGTAAGAGCGTTGGGCATTGTGGAGCGTAAGACAGGGGAGGTTGTCGGTACGCCACTTGTGAGGCTTGAACCGCCGATACTGGACTGACCCTTACGGGCTTTTGATGTACTGCCTCACTGCTCCTGCGCCCGATAAGCCCCCGGCGTCAGCCCCGTCCATTTCTTGAACGCCCGGTGAAACGCCGACGGCTCGGAAAACCCCAGTTGCTCGGCAATCTGTTGCAACGACAGATCCGCCCGGCCCAAATGGTAGATGGCGATATCCCGCCGCAACTGATCCTTCAACTCCTGAAAACTGGTGCCTTCCTCACGTAAATGCCGGCGCAGGGTTTGCGGGCTGATGTGCAGGTGCGCGGCCACAGCTTCCAGGTCCGGCCAGTGCGCGCTGTCGCGGCTGAGGAAGCGGCGCAGGCGACTGCTGAGGCTGTCGCCGTCGTCCGGGCGTGACAGCAGGTCGGCGGGTGAGCGTTCGAGAAAGTGTTTGAGGGTGCGTTCGTCCTGCAGCAGCGGCATGTGCAGATAGCGGCTGTGGAACAGCAGGCTGCTGTGCTCGGCAGAAAACACCAGCGGGCAGGGAAACAGCAGGTCGTATTCGGCACCGTGCGCCGGTTTCGGGTAGCTGAACGTGGCCTGCTCCAGACGAATCCGCTGGCCGATCAGCCAACTGCCGAGGCGATGCCAGATCACCAGCAGGCTCTCGCTGAGAAAGTGATCCGGGTCCCATAACTGCGAATCATCAAGGCTCAGGCGCACCCATTCGTCTTCGCGCTGCAGGCTCAGACGCGGGGCCTCGGGGAATAGGCTATAAAACAATAAACCACGTTGCAGTGCCTTCTCCAGATTGCGGCAGTGGATCAGGGCGTGGCACATCATCGCGAAGCTGCCGGGTTTGCTCGGCGCGTTGCCAAAACCCAGGTATTCGTCATCCAGGGCCAGCCACAGGCTCTGCAGCAGTTGGGTGAATTGCTCCGGGGCGATGCGTGCCCGTGGCTCATCCAGCAACTCGGGGCTGATGCCCAACTGTTGCAGCAGCGGCCAATAATCGAACCCCGAGCGGCGTGCGCCACCGAGGGCGGCACGGGCGAAATGACTGGCGATGGTACGTTCGCGCATAAGCGGCAGATCCTTCCTCAGGCGCCGGATGGTAGTCGGGGGCGTCATCGCCAACAAGGCGGATTTCCGCCAAATTGTAGGACGAGATCCGCCGAGTTGGCGGAAAACCGCCACACTTGAGTAACCGAACAGTGACACAGAAAAGCCTGTAAGTCCTGATATCAAAAGGCTTGCAGGGAATTGCACCAAAGTGGCACGAGGTTTGCGATAAGAGCGACAGAAGTGTGCGTCTATCCCGTGGGAAAAACGCTGCTCGACACAACAAATCCCTCCAGTGCAGGAGGGTTCGCAATTCAGGTTCTGCGTTCAACAGATGGATGTTGCCCGTGGGACGCTTGAGGAAGCTTGCAATGACGACTCGTCAGCCACTGTACAAATCCCTGTATTTCCAGGTAATCGTCGCGATCATCATCGGTATTGCCCTTGGTCACTACTACCCGCAATTCGGTGTGGCGGTTAAGCCACTGGGTGACGGGTTCATCAAACTGATCAAGATGATCATCGCCCCGATCATCTTCTGCACCGTGGTCAGCGGTATCGCTGGCATGCAAAGCATGAAATCGGTCGGCAAGACTGGCGGTTACGCGCTGCTGTACTTCGAAATCGTATCGACCATCGCGTTGCTGGTGGGTCTGGTCGTGGTCAACATTGTGCAGCCGGGCAACGGCATGCACATCGATGTCGCCACCCTCGACGCTTCGAAAGTCGCCACTTACGTGGCCCAAGGTGCTGACCAGAGTGTTGTCGGCTTCCTGCTCAACGTGATCCCGACCACCATCGTCGGCGCGTTCGCCACGGGTGACATCCTGCAAGTGCTGATGTTCTCGGTGATCTTCGGTTTCGCCCTGCATCGCCTGGGTGACTACGGCCGTCCGATCCTCGACTTCATCGATCGCTTCGCCCACGTGATGTTCAACATCATCAACATGATCATGAAGCTCGCGCCAATCGGTGCCTTCGGTGCGATGGCGTTCACCATCGGTGCCTACGGTGTCGGCTCGCTGGTGCAACTGGGTCAACTGATGGCCTGCTTCTACATCACTTGCTTGCTGTTCGTCCTGATCGTGCTGGGTGCTATTGCCCGCATGCACGGCTTCAGCGTGCTGAAGATGATCCGCTACATTCGTGAAGAACTGCTGATCGTACTGGGTACTTCCTCGTCGGAATCGGTACTGCCACGCATGCTGATCAAGATGGAGCGTCTGGGCGCGAAGAAATCGGTAGTGGGTCTGGTGATCCCGACTGGTTACTCGTTCAACCTCGACGGTACTGCGATCTACCTGACCATGGCTGCGGTGTTCATTGCGCAGGCCACCGACACCCACATGGACATCACTCACCAGATCACTCTGCTGGTGGTGTTGTTGCTGTCCTCCAAAGGCGCAGCCGGTGTGACCGGTTCGGGCTTCATCGTGCTGGCGGCTACTCTGTCGGCGGTAGGTCACCTGCCGGTGGCCGGTCTGGCGCTGATCCTGGGTATCGACCGTTTCATGTCCGAAGCCCGCGCCCTGACCAACCTGGTCGGTAACGCCGTAGCGACCATCGTGGTTGCCAAGTGGGTCAAAGAGCTGGACACCGACGTCCTGCAATCCGAGCTGGCCTCGGGCGGTCGCGGTATCGCGGATACCCGTCCTGAAGATGACCTGGGTGTGGCTGAAGGCCCAACCCCGAGCAATGTGAAATAAGCATCGCTTGAATAAAAAACCTGCTTCGGCAGGTTTTTTATTGTCTGCGATTTGAGCATTACGGTCACTGCCGCTGACGCATCCGGTGATTGCCGTACGCTGCATCGCTGCCTAGGCTGGGTGCATCGCCCAAGGAGATCGCCCATGTCCGCGCCGTTGGCTTCGCTGAAGATTCTGGATTTCTCGACCCTGCTGCCAGGGCCGTTCGCCTCACTGTTGTTGGCGGACATGGGCGCCGAGGTGCTGCGTATCGAATCGCCGACGCGCATGGACCTGTTGCGGGTGCTGCCGCCGCATGATCAGGGGATGTCGGCCAGTCATGCTTACCTGAACCGCAACAAGCGCAGCCTCGCGCTGGATCTCAAACAGCCTGAAGCACTGGAAGTGCTCAGGCCGTTACTGACCGAATACGACATCGTTCTGGAGCAGTTCCGTCCCGGTGTGATGGAGCGACTGGGCCTGGGGTATGAGGCGCTGAAGGCGATCAACCCGAAGCTGATTTACGTGTCGATCACCGGGTACGGCCAGACCGGGCCGTACAAGGATCGCGCCGGGCATGACATCAACTACCTCGCACTGGCCGGGCTTGCCGGTTACACCGGCCGTGCCGACAGCGGCCCGCTGCCGCTGGGCATGCAGGTGGCGGATGTGGCGGGCGGCTCGCTGCACGGGGTCATCGGCTTGCTGGCGGCGGTGATTGCCCGTCAGCAGAGCGGGCAGGGCACCCACTTGGATGTGAGCATGACCGATTGTGTTTTCAGCCTGAACGCCATGGCCGGTGCCGGGTATCTGGCCTGTGGTGAGGAGCCGCACTGGGAGGACCAGATGCTCAATGGCGGCAGCTTCTATGACTACTACCGCTCTCGCGACGGGCGCTGGCTGTCGGTGGGTAGTCTGGAGCCTGGGTTCATGCAGCAACTGTGCACGGCGTTGGGCCGGCCGGAGTTGGCGGCGCAGGGCTTGTCGTCGAAACCCGAGCAGCAAAGGTTATTGAAGGACGCGCTGAAAGTTGAATTCGAGAAACACGACTTTGCCGAGCTGTGTGAATTGTTCGCCGGGGTCGATGCCTGTGTCGAACCGGTATTGAACCTGAGCGAGGCGGTGCAGCATCCACAGTTGCAGGCGCGGGAACTGGTGACACAGGTGCCGCGTGGGGATGGTTCCAGTCAGGCGCAGATCGCCTGTCCGTTGAAATTTTCCGAGGCGCTGCCGGCGCCACGGCATGTTGGCGCGGCGTTGGGGCAGCATACGGAGCAGGTGTTGGGGGAGTTGGGCTTTGGATCTGAGCGAATTGCTCAATTGCGTGCGGCCAAGGTCATTCTCTAGCGCCTGTGCCGGCCCTTTCGCGAGCAAGCCCGCTCCCACTTTGGAATGCGTGCCCCTGTGGGAGCGGGCTTGCTCGCGAAGGCGTCGGCAGCGACAACACAAAACTGCCTATTCCACCCGCATCTCACCACTGAAAACCAAGGTATTGCGGCATCTGCGGCACAAATACCGCCGCCCCTGCCTTACCAGGCTATGGCGCTGCGCCGAAAACGGAAAATCACTGTCGGCGCACGGGCATTTGTAGATGTAGCGCGTCACGCTGCGGCGTTTGATTGCATAGGTGTGGCAGCGATCCGGCGGCAATTCGTAGACCCCGCGCATGATCAGTTGCCACTCCTCGCCGTGCGGCTGGATGCGGTCGCCGAACAATTGATGGGCGATCAGGTGCGCGACTTCGTGGGCCACGGTCTGTTTGAGGAAATGTTCGGTGTTTTCCCGGTACAGCTGCGGGTTGAAGCGCAGCAGGTTCTCGTGCAGATGCGCGACACCGGCTTTTTGCCCGCGCAGCTTGAGGCTGACGACGGGGCGTTGGAAATGACGTTTGAAAAAGGATTCTGCGAGTTGGTAACAGTCTTCGACGCGGGTATTGAGTTGCTCGGGCATGCTTGATGGATCTCCAGAGGCGTCGAGTATGCCGCAACCTCCCGGACTTGCGAATCGCTGACCTGCCGAATGGTCATCCGCCAAACGAGAAGGCCGCCTTGCGGCGGCCTGTATTGGCAGATCTTGTTTTTCTCGGGGGTGAAGCATGTCAGTTGGTATACACCGGCCCCACGCCGAGGCCCCAGACAATCACGGTGAACGCCATGATGGCCACCAGCACCACCAGACCCACCGCCAGCACTGAGCTGGAGAACAGAAAACCTTCGTCCGATGGAATGTTCATGAACGTCGGTAGCCCGACGTATAGCAGATAGACCGTGTAGCAGATGGCCGCCGTGCCGACGATCATCCCCAGCCACATGTGCGGGTACAGCGCCGCCAACCCGCCAACGAACAGTGGCGTCGCGGTATAGGTGGCGAACGCCACGCAACGGGCCAGGCTCGGGTTGGCGTCATAGGTGCGGGCCATCCAGTGCACGAAAGCGCCCATGACCGCGACCCCGCCAAGCATCGCCAGGTACGACATGACGGTCATCCAGATGGCGCTTTCCACGGTGAGCATCACCGGGGCGCGGTTGCCGATCACCCAGCCGACCTGAGTGGTGCCGATAAACGCCGAAATGGCCGGAATCGCCGCCAGGATCAGCGTGTGCGTCAGGTACATGTGGCTGATGCTTTCCTCTTGGTCGCCACGGATTTCCTTCCATTCCTGATCGGGGTGGGTAAAAAGTCCCACTACGTGATGGATCATGCCAGTCACTCCTCTTGTTATTGCCATCGCCCCCCAACGGAGCGCCTACGGGCCAAGGTGGCCGAGCAAATACAGGTCTTCAGATGTATGCGACCTTATGTCGCAGTATAGAAAGGACTTAACCGCACAGGGACTAGGGACTTAGAGCAAATCGCGCTGTAAACCCGGGGCTTAATTGCCTTGGGGTCTTGGCGTCCACTCAAGTTGATATTTGAAATACCCTGTGGTGAGGGGATTTGGCGAAACGTCGCACCGCCCCGACCGGCTGCGTAGCAGTCGCCAAGCCATTCACCGCGCCGTCTCAGGCAAAAAGAGTTCTCAGGTTCTGGGGCTGCTGCGCAACCCATCGGGGATGAATCCCCTCGCCACAGGGAATGAGTGAAGCAGGGGGCAGACCCATGGCCCTTCGCGCATTCGGGGTTTTTTGCGTAAAATGCCGGCCTTTCGTCACACCTCACGGATTTCGCGTCATGGGCACTCTTACGGTCAACCAGAACAAACTGCAAAAGCGCCTGCGCCGCCTGGCCGGCGAAGCGGTCGCCGACTTCAACATGATTGAAGATGGCGACAAGGTCATGGTCTGCCTGTCCGGGGGCAAGGACAGCTACACCATGCTCGACGTGTTGCTGCACCTGCAGAAGGTTGCCCCGATCAAGTTCGAGATCGTCGCCGTGAACATGGACCAGAAGCAGCCGGGCTTCCCCGAGCACGTGCTGCCGGCCTACCTGAAAGAGCTGGGCGTGGAGTACCACATCGTCGAGAAAGACACCTACTCGGTGGTCAAGGAACTGATCCCGGAAGGCAAGACCACCTGTTCGCTGTGCTCGCGCCTGCGTCGCGGCACGCTGTACACGTTTGCTGATGAAATCGGCGCGACGAAAATGGCCCTCGGTCACCATCGCGACGACATCGTCGAGACGTTCTTCCTCAATATGTTCTTCAACGGCTCGCTCAAGGCGATGCCGCCGAAACTGCGCGCCGATGACGGCCGCAATGTGGTGATCCGCCCGCTGGCGTACTGCAACGAGAAGGACATTCAGGCCTACTCGGATTTCAAGGAATTCCCGATCATCCCGTGCAACCTCTGCGGTTCGCAGGAAAACCTGCAGCGTCAGGTGGTCAAGGAAATGCTCCAGGACTGGGATCGCAAGACCCCGGGCCGAACCGAAAGCATCTTTCGCAGTCTGCAGAACGTGATTCCGTCGCAACTGGCCGACCGCAACCTGTTCGACTTCACCAACCTGAAGATCGACGAGACGGCGGCTTCGCGCTTCGTTAACGTCGTAAACCTGTAAACCCGACCTGTAGGCGTGAGCCCTGTGGTGAGGGGATTTATCCCCGATGGGGCGCGAAGCTCCCCCAGAAAAGCCTGAGGCTGCCATGCAGCCCAATCGGGGATCAATCCCCTCGCCACAGGGCCCGCTCGTACTTTCGTTTCATTCAATAGGAGAGGGCATGCGCGATTACAAGTGGCTGCACGAATATTGTCTGAACCGCTTCGGTTCGGCGGCTGAACTGGAAGCCCATCTGCCCGTCCCCAAGACCCCGGCGCAATTGCGCAAGATCAGCGACGACCGTTATCTCTCGACCATGGCCCTGCGCGTGTTCCGCGCCGGGCTCAAGCACAGTCTGGTGGACGCCAAGTGGCCGGCCTTCGAAGAGGTGTTCTTCAAGTTCGACCCGGAAAAAGTCGTGCTGATGAGCGCCGAGCACCTCGAACGCCTGATGCAGGATGCGCGAATCATCCGCCATTTGGGCAAGCTCAAAAGCGTGCCGCGCAATGCGCAGTTCATCCTCGACGTGGAAAAAGAGAAGGGTAGTTTTGGCGCGTTGATCGCCGACTGGCCGGTGACTGATATCGTCGGTCTGTGGACCTACCTGAAAAAGCACGGGCATCAGTTGGGCGGGTTGTCGGCGCCACGCTTCCTGCGCATGGTCGGCAAGGATACGTTCGTGCCGAGTTATGACGTGGTCGCGGCGCTGAATGCGCAGAAGATTGTCGACAAGGCACCGACCAGCCTGCGCGATCTGGCGATTGTGCAGAATGCGTTCAACCAGTGGCATGAACAGAGTGGCGGGCGGCCGATGAGCCAGATTTCGATGATGTTGGCTTACACCGTCAACCATTAAAACCGAGTCGCGCCCAATCGCTGGCGAGCCAACCAGATAATTGTGGTTCAGCGCAGATCCTGTGGGAGCAGGTTTGAGACAGGCGCCAAAAGTCCCCGTTTATGGCAAACTTCGCGACCATAAATGCCGTTTTCGCGACCCAGAGCCTTAAGTGTGGTCACGAACGGGAATAAGAGATGCCAGGTCAGCGTCCCTGCACGGGAATAGACCCATTGTGTGTTGGTACGTCGGTGCCAGCGCTTTCTGCCTGAACAGATCAGAGAAACGACCATGCATAACGTCGTCATCAGCGGCACCGGCCTGTACACCCCGGCCAACAGCATTTCCAACGAAGAGCTGGTGCAGTCTTTCAATAGCTACGTCGCGCAGTTCAACGCCGACAACGCCGAAGCCATCGCCAGTGGTGAAATCCAGGCGCTGACCGAATCCAGCGCCGCGTTCATCGAGAAAGCCTCGGGCATCAAGAGCCGCTTTGTCATGGACAAGGACGGCATTCTCGACCCGCAACGCATGGCCCCGCGTCTGCCGGAGCGCTCCAACGACGAATGGTCGGTACTCTGCCAGATGGCCATTGGCGCCGCCGAACAGGCTTTGCAGCGCGCAGGCAAGACGGCCGCCGACATCGACGGCGTGATCGTTGCCTGCTCCAACCTGCAGCGCGCCTATCCGGCCATCGCCATTGAAGTCCAGGAAGCACTGGGCATTCAGGGTTTCGGTTTCGACATGAACGTGGCCTGCTCCTCGGCGACCTTCGGCATTCAGGCCGCGGCCAACAGCGTGCAACTGGGCCAGGCCCGGGCGATCCTGATGGTCAACCCGGAAGTCTGCACCGGTCACCTGAACTTCCGTGACCGCGACAGCCACTTCATCTTCGGTGACGCGGCAACGGCGGTGATCATCGAGCGCGCCGACCTCGCGACGTCCAAGTACCAGTTCGACGTGGTCAGCACCAAACTGCTGACCAAGTTCTCCAACAACATTCGCAACAACTTCGGCTTCCTCAACCGTGCCGCAGAAGAGGGCGTCGGTGCCCGCGACAAACTGTTCGTGCAGGAAGGCCGCAAGGTGTTCAAGGACGTCTGCCCGATGGTCGCCGAGCTGATCGGTGAGCACCTTGAAGAAAACAAACTCAACGTCGGCGACGTCAAGCGTTTCTGGCTGCACCAGGCCAACCTGAGCATGAACCACCTGATCGTGCGCAAGCTGCTGGGCCGCGAAGCGACTGAAGAAGAAGCGCCGGTGATTCTCGACACCTACGCCAACACCAGCTCTGCAGGTTCGGTGATTGCTTTCCACAAGAATCAGGATGACCTGGCCGCCGGTTCGGTGGCCGTGCTGAGCTCGTTCGGCGCCGGCTACTCGATCGGCAGCGTGATTCTGCGCAAGCGCTGAGTGCGCCTGAAAAGATCGCAGCCTGCGGCAGCTCCTACACTGATCTCTGTAGAGCTGCCGCAGGCTGCGATCTTTTGCTTTCGACCATCTGAAAACGAGGCGTGCATGGCCGCAACGGACGACACCCAACTGCTCGAACGGCTGTTGGCCGGTGAGCAAAAAGCTTTCAAGGAACTGGTCAGCACCTACCAGAGCGCCATGCGCGCCGTGGCGTATGCCATCGTCGGCCAGCGCCATGTCGAAGAAGTGGTGCAGGACGCCTGGCTGTCAGTGGTACGCCATATCGGCGGCTTCGAGGGCCGTTCCAGCCTCAAGACCTGGCTGCTGACCATCACCGCCAACTCGGCCAAGAGCCGCTACAAACAGAACCGCCGCGAAGTGTTGATGGATGACCTGCCATCGCCGCACGGCACCATCGATGACGATCGCTTTTCCCCCGGTGACGGCCATTGGCTGGTGGCGCCGTTTGCCTGGCACCAGGACACGCCGGAAGCCTTGCTGACCGAAAGCGAGTTGCGCGACTGCCTGGAACACACCTTGCTCAGCCTGTCGGAACTGCAAAGCAGCGTCTTGCTGCTGCGCGAGCGTCAGGGGCTGGAGCTGGAAGAGATCTGTAATCTTCTGGAGATCTCGCTCTCCAATGTCCGTGTGCTGCTGCATCGTGCGCGGCTGAAAGTCTTCGCCACGGTGGAGCATTTTGAGGAGACCGGCGAATGCTGACCTGTAAAGAGCAAGTGGCGCGCTCAAGCGATTATCTCGATGGCCAGTTGAGCTTTCGCGAGAAACTGATGGTGCGTCATCACCTGATGTTCTGCCCCAACTGTCGGCGTTTCATTCGTCAGATGCGTTTGATGCAGGCCACGCTGAAGGCGATGCCGCAGAAACCCGAAGAGGGCGTGGATGCGCTGGCCGAACGCCTGGCCGAGCAACGGCGCAACGACCGTTCCTGAGAAATGATGTGTGGCGAGGGAGCTTGCTCCCGCTGGGGCACGAAGCGACCCCCGCTTTACTTAGAAGCAGAGGACGGCTTTGCACTCCAGCGGGAGCAAGCTCCCTCGCCACGTTTTCACTGAATAGCCCGACGCAGGGCGAAACGAACGGAGGATGGGGATCGTTCCATCCACGCCAGGCTATAGGGTGAGGCTTTTTAGAACTTCGCTTCCGCATCCAGTTGCAGGGTGTTGATGTCGGAGTCGGTCTTCTTCAGGCTGGCATTGGTGTAGTCCGAGTTCGCCATGAAGTAGGTGGCGCCCAGCGTGAAGTTCTTGTCCAGCTCGTAGCTGACTTTCAGCTTGCTGCCGCGCGAACCGGTGTAGCCGTTGGCGAAGTCGGAGTCGGTGAAGGCACCGACCACCGCGTTACGCTGCACGTCGCGGTAGTTGTAGTCGATCCCGAAGCCATAAACCTTGGTCTTGACGCCGGCCAGCCAGCCGGTGTCCTGGTCGTTGCTGGCGTCTTTGTTGTTGACGTACTGACCGTAGATCGACAGGGGTACTGGCAGGTTGGCGACGTCCAGCTGACCAAAGCCTTCATACAGTTTGAAGGTTTCGTTCGGGCTGTTGCCGTTGACGGCCAAGGCGCATGGCGCAGTCACGGTGCCGGTGGTCGGGCAGGCGCTGTCCTTGTCGTTGTCGTAGGAATAGAGGCTGCCGCCCAGGGTCAGTTTCAGGCTGTCGGTCAGGGCGAAGCGACCGCCCAACTGGCCGGCGTACAGACGCAGGTCGTGCTTGAACTGCACGCCTTCGCCGTCGACGTTGTCCTTGAGGGTGTAGTGACCGGCGCTGCCGAACAGCTCGGTGCTGCCGCTCAGCGGGTACTTGTAGGTGACGGCCAGACCTTCCGGGTTGATGTCGCTGTCCCAGATGATGTCGCCCATGCTGACCCACGGCTGGTTCATTTTACCGGCGATCAGGTGCAGGTTCTTGATCGCGTCAGGGTGATAGTCGACGTAACCCTGGTCGAGCCAGATCTGCTTCTTGTCGAAGTAGTTGTTCAGGTCCTGGTTGGTGGAGCGGGCGTCGTCGCTGCTGCCGGTGGCGATACGGATACCGGTGTCCACCTGCGGGTTGATTTCGGTGTAGGCACCCAGACGGGCACGAATGCGCTGACGGTCCTGGTCCTTGCTGTTCGGCACGCCATCGTTCTTGACGGTCTCCTGACGGAAACGCACGTCACCCTTGAACTGGGTCTTGGCAGCCCAGGCGAGTTTCTGGTCGAAGGAACTCAGCTCATTGGTTTTCTTCGCGGTTGCCGCGATTTGCTCGTTGGTCTCTTGCTGCGCCTGCTGCGCGATTTGCTGAGCCTTCTGATCCTTGGCCAGTTCAGTTTGCAGTTCAACGTACTGCGCCTGGGAAATGGAACCGTTAGCCTTGAGCATGTCGAGCAGTTTGGCGTCGACTGCAGCACTGGCCGGAACGCTCATGGCCAGCAACAGGCCACCGCACAGGGCCGCCGCAGTTTTCGTGGAAGCAAGACGCATAGCAATCTCCGAAGATGAGAGGGGATGGCTGAACCATCCAGGGCACACCGACGCGCACGTCGGAAAACAGTGTCCGGGTAGAACCCGGCGCTCTAAAAACAGGAGCGAGTATCGCGATGGTTTATGACAGAGCAGTGGCTAAATGATGTCATGTCGATGACGAGGCAAAGCCTGCGTGAACTATTGAGCTAGAGCGCTGTCGCCCGATTGAGCGTGTGCAATGGGTGCCGATCGGCGATACTCGCCGGGCTTTGACGCCAAGATGTGGAGAGCCAGTTGATGCCGTTGCAACGTCTGCAAAACCTGTCAGAAATCGCCCCGACGACATGGGATGCGCTGGTGCCCGAGAACCAGCCGTTTCTGCGCCATGCGTTCCTCAGCGCACTGGAAGACAGCGGCAGCGTCGGCCCCCATACCGGCTGGCAACCCGAGCATCTGCTGCACGTTGAAGACGATCGGCTGATCGCGGCGCTGCCCAGTTATCGCAAGTGGCATTCCTACGGCGAGTACGTGTTCGATCACGGCTGGGCCGATGCCTGTGCCCGCGCCGGCATCGATTACTATCCCAAGCTGCTGACGGCGGTGCCGTTCAGTCCGGTCAGCGGGCCACGCTTGCTGGCCGCCCGGGTCGAGGACGGTTTCGAGCTGCTCAAGAGCCTACCGGGTTATCTGGAAATCGAAGGGCTTTCCAGCGCGCACATCAACTTCACCGACCCGTTCACCGATGCCGCGATGGCCGAGCAGCCGGGCTGGCTACAGCGCGTTGGTTGTCAGTATCACTGGCAGAATCGCGGTTACCGGGACTTCCAGGATTTTCTCGACGTGCTCAGTTCGCGCAAGCGTAAGCAGATGCGTAAAGAACGCGAGCAAGTGGCGGGGCAGGGCTTCGAGTTCGAATGGCTGCAGGGGCGCGAGCTGGACCAGGCGCAGTGGGATTTCGTCTATGCCTGTTACGCCAACACCTACGCGGTGCGTCGGCAGACGCCGTACCTTACGCGCGAGTTTTTCAGCTTGCTGGCGGAGCGGATGCCGGAGTCGATTCGCGTGGTCTTCGCCAGGCAGGGTTCACGACCGGTGGCGATGGCCTTCAGTCTGGTCGGCGGCGACAGTTTCTACGGACGTTATTGGGGATGTCTGGCCGAGTTTGACCGGCTGCACTTCGAGACGTGTTTCTATCAGGGCATGGACTATGCGATTGCCCAAGGGTATCAGCGCTTTGATGCGGGTGCTCAGGGCGAGCACAAACTGATTCGGGGTTTTGAACCGGTGATCACCCATTCGTGGCACTACCTGCGTCATCCGGGATTGAAGGCTGCGGTCAAAGACTTCCTGCAACAAGAACACGCCGGCGTATTGGCCTACGCCGAGGAAGCCAGAACAGCCTTGCCCTACCGGCAAACATAGATCCCCTGTAGGAGTGAGCCTGCTCGCGATAGCGGCCTGTCTGCCAGTGATGAGCTAACCGACAGACCGCTATCGCGAGCAGGCTCACTCCTACAAGGGGAGTTGTGGCGTCTTCAAGATTCGTCTTTACCCAGCCAGCGATAAATCGTCCCGCCCACCACCGCGCCCAGCAGTGGCGCTACCCAGAACATCCACAACTGCGCGATCGCCCAGCCGCCGACCATCAGCGCCGGGCCGGTGCTGCGCGCCGGGTTGACCGAGGTGTTGGTGACCGGAATCGAGATCAGGTGAATCAGTGTCAGGCCCAGGCCAATGGCAATCGGTGCGAGTCCCGCCGGGGCACGCTTGTCGGTGGCGCCGAGGATGATGATCACGAACATCCCGGTCATCACCAGTTCGGTGACAAAACCTGCGGCCATCGAGTATTTGCCCGGAGAGTGTTCGCCGTAACCGTTGGACGCAAGGCCCGCAGCGATGTCGAAGCCCTCCTTGCCGCTGGCAATGTGAGCGATCAGCGCCGCCGCGAGAATCGCACCGAGCACTTGCGCGATGATGTAGGCGGGCAACTCTTTGGCCGGGAACCGACCGCCGACGACCAGACCCACCGAAACGGCCGGGTTCAGATGACAGCCGCTGATGTGGCCAATGGCGAACGCCATGGTCAGCACCGTCAGGCCAAACGCCAGGGCCACCCCCAGCACCCCGATGCCCAGAGGCGAAGACGCGGCGATCACCGCACTGCCACAACCACCCAAAACCAACCAGAACGTACCCAACAACTCAGTGACTGAACGTTTGAGCAGAGACATGAGAGTGTCCTTGATAGGCGTGCTATCGAGACTGTATCGATTTGTGCTTCCTTGCCAATTTACGACAGGTTCCCTGCTGGAGCCTTGGCTGAGTACAGCAGGCTTTGGACAGATTTCCAGCAGGCGCAAAAAAACCGCCGTGGCCCGTGGGTGGCGGGCTGTGGCGGTTTTATTCGGTCAGGATTGCAAAAATCCTTGTAGGAGTGAGCCTGCTCGCGATAGCGGTATATCAGACAACCTGAATGGAGCTGACACACCGTTTTCGCGAGCAGGCTCACTCCTACAGGTTTGTGGTGATCTGACGTATCAATCGATCCCGACAAACCCTCCGGTCTGATGCGCCCACAACCGTGCATACAGCCCGCGATGCGCCAGCAGTTCGGCATGGGTGCCGCTCTCGGCGATCTTGCCGTTTTCCAGCACCACCAGCCGGTCCATGCGGGCGATGGTCGAGAGGCGGTGGGCGATGGCGATCACAGTCTTGCCCTGCATCAGGGTTTCCAGGCTTTCCTGGATCGCCGCTTCGACTTCCGAGTCGAGTGCCGAGGTCGCTTCGTCCATGATCAGGATCGGCGCGTCCTTGAGCAGCACCCGCGCGATCGCGATGCGCTGGCGCTGTCCACCGGACAGTTTCACCCCACGTTCACCGACGTGCGCATCGAAACCGCTGCGACCTTCGGCGTCCGACAGCAACGGAATGAACTCATCGGCACGGGCCTTGTGCACCGCATCCCAAAGCTCTGCGTCAGTGGCATCGGGTTTGCCGTACAACAGATTGTCGCGGATCGAGCGGTGCAGCAACGACGTATCCTGGGTAATCATGCCGATGCGCGCGCGCAGGCTTTCCTGGCCGACTTCGGCGATGTTCTGCCCATCGATCACAATCCGCCCGCCCTCGACGTCGTATAGGCGCAGCAGCAGGTTGACCAAGGTCGATTTGCCGGCACCGGACGGGCCGATCAAGCCGATTTTCTCGCCCGGTTTGATGGTCAGGTTGAGGTCGCCGATGATGCCTTTCTTCTTGCCGTAGTGAAAATCCACGTGCTCGAAACGCACTTCACCACGGGCCACGGCCAGCGGTTTGGCCTGCTCGCGATCGGTGACGCTGACCGGTTGCGAGATGGTCTGCAGACCGTCCTGGACCATGCCGATGTTTTCGAAAATACCGGTGACCACCCACATGATCCAGCCGGACATGTTGACGATGCGAATGACCAGGCCGGTGGCCAGGGCAATCGCGCCGACGGTGATCAGCGACTGCGTCCACAGCCACAGCGCCAGCGCGGTAGTGCCGACGATCAGCAGGCCGTTCATGGTGGTGATTGCCACGTCCATGCTGGTGACCACGCGACCGGCCATCTGCGCCTTGACCGTCTGTTCTTCGATGGCTTCCTTGGCGTAGTGCTGTTCGAAATTGGTGTGGGCAAACAGCTTGAGGGTGGCGATGTTGGTGTAGCCGTCGACGATCCGCCCCATCAGTTTCGAGCGTGCGTCGGAGGCTTCCACCGAGCGATCTTTCACCCGTGGCACGAAGTAATACAGCGCGCCGATGTAGGCGGCGATCCACGTCAACAGCGGGATCATCAGGCGCCAGTCGGCTTCGGCGAACAGCACCAGCGAACTGATCGCGTAGATCACCACGTGCCACAGCGCATCCACCGCTTGCACTGCCGAGTCACGCAGCGAGTTGCCGGTCTGCATGATGCGTTGGGCGATGCGCCCGGCGAAGTCGTTCTGGAAGAAGTTCAGGCTCTGCTTGAGCACGTAGCTGTGGTTTTGCCAGCGGATCATGCTGGTCATCCCCGGGCTGAGGGTCTGATGCACCAGCAGGTCGTGCAGGCCGAAGAAGATCGGCCGCAGTACCAGCGCAACCACCACCATCCAGGTCAGTTCGAGGGCGTGGTCGCTGAAGAAGTTCGGGTTGGGCGTGCCCTGGGCCAGGTCGATGATGCGGCTCAGGTAACTGAACAGCGCCACTTCGATCAGCGCGGCGAACAGGCCAACGACGAGCAGGGCGGCAAAACTCGGCCAGACCTGCTTGAGGTAATAGGTGTAGAAGGGCCAGACGCGATCTGGCGGAGACGCCGTCGGGGCGTCGCGGAATATGTCGATCAGTTGTTCGAAACGGCGATAGAGCATCAGATAACCGCCCGGACGCCGGGCTCTCCTTTTATCGGTGTGAGCGGCGTGAGGTTGAGTTCACGCCGCTCGAAACACCCTGTACAGCTTAGTCGATGACTTTGGCCGACTTGATGATCACAGGGTCGGAAGGCACGTTTTGCATGCCTTGTTTGGTGGTGGTTGGCGAGTTGACGATGATGTCGACCACGTCCATGCCTTTGACCACTTTGCCGAATACGGCGTAGCCATCGCCCTGATCGAGGAAATCGTTGTCCTTGACGTTGATGAAGAACTGGCTGGTCGCCGAATCAGGTACGGAGGTGCGAGCCATGGACAAGGTACCGCGCACGTTGGCCAGACCATTTTTGTGTTCGTTCTTGATCGGCGCCTTGGTTTCTTTCTGCTGCATCTGCGGGGTGAAGCCACCGCCCTGCGCCATGAAGCCCGGGATCACACGGTGAAAAATGGTATTGGTGTAAAAGCCGCTGTTGACGTAATCCAGAAAGTTCTTGGTACTGATCGGCGCCTTGACCGGATCCAGTTCGATTTCGATCTGGCCGTTGGTGGTGTCCAGCAGCACGTGCGGTGCTTTGGCCGGCGTGGCAGCCATCAGGTTGGCAGCAAACAGCACAGTACCAGCGGCGAGGGCGAGTTTTTTCAGCATGGGTCAGTGATCCTGAGATTGAATATCGGCTGCGGCGAGGAACTCCAGCAGCGTTTGGTTGAAGCGTTGGGGTTGATCGAGCGGGGTGGCGTGGCGCGAATCGGCGATCACCACCAGCCGCGCATCGGGCAGCAGTTTTACATAGGTTTCTTTCAGCGCCACCGGTGTGTAGTCACGGTCGGCGCTGATGACGAGCGTTGGACAGGTCACTCGGGAAAGTCGTTCCTGAACCCCCCAGCCAACAATCGCATCGAAGCTGGCGAGATAAGCACGTTTGTCGTTTTTTGCCCAGCGCTCGGCCATTTTCTCTCGCAGATCGGCCTGTTCAGGCTTGGGAAAAAGCTTGTCGCCCAGCGCCTTGCCGATGGTTGCCAGATTCAGCACGCGCATCAGGCTCCAGCGCTTGAACCACTGCCAGTAATCGTCGCGGCTGCGGATTTTGACTTCGGGGGCGCTGTTGACGATGGTCAGGCTTTTCAGCATTTGCGGCTGATCGACGCCGAACTGAAAGCCGATCATCCCGCCCATCGACAGCCCGACGTAGTGCACCGGGCCGAGTTTCAGGTGCTCGATCAGCGCCAGCAGATCGGCGCTGAACCCGGCGATGCTGTAGCGCTCGCGGGGTTTGTCCGAGCGGCCGTGACCGCGTATGTCCGGGACGATTACCCGGTAATGCGCCGACAGCGCCGGAATCTGCATTTCCCAGTCCTGGGTGCTCGAGCCGAGCCCGTGAACCAGCAGCAACGGCGTACCGTGGCCATATTCCTCGTAGTGCAGGTTGCAACCTTCATGTTCGAAATAGGCCATCGGTGAACTCCGTGTCAGGCTTGTTCAGGGGCGGCGAACGGTGCGTCCAGCGGTAATGTGTCGAAGGTGCGCAACAGTTCGATGAGGATTTGCGTCGCCGGGCCCAGTGGTTTGTCCTTGTTCGAATACAGATAGAAGCTCGGGTTGCGGCTGCCGCCCTGATCCAACGGTAGCAGCTTGAGCGAACCTTCCTTCAATTCGCGTTCGATCATGTGCCGCGGCAGCCAGGCAAAGCCCAGGCCACTGCTGACGAACGTCGCGGCGGTGGCGAGGCTGCCGACAGTCCAGCGTTGTTCAGCGCCGAGCCAGCCGACGTCGCGCGGTTGCTGGCGACCGGAGTCGCGGATCACCACCTGCATCTGGGTTTCCAGGTCCTGGAAGCTCAGTTCGCGATTGAGCCGATGCAGGGCGTGATCGGGGTGGGCGACGGCGACGAATTCGACGTCGCTCAATTCCGCGCCGAGGTAGCCGGGAATGCTCAGGCCGGTAATGGCCAGATCGGCCACGCCTTCAAGCAGCACTTCTTCCACGCCCGACAACACTTCTTCGCGCAGACGCACGCGGCAGCCGCGACTCTGCGGCATGAACGCTGTCAGCGCCCGGACAATCCGTGCGCTCGGGTAAGCGGCGTCGACCACCAGCCGCACCTCAGCCTCCCAACCTTGCTCCATGTGGTGGGCGAGGTCTTCCAGTTGGCTGGCCTGTTTCACCAGTTGCCGCGAACGGCGCAGCAGTACGCCACCGGCTTCGGTGAGCACCGCTTTGCGCCCATCGATGCGCAGCAATGGCACGCCGAGTTGGTCTTGCATGCGGGCGACGGTGTAACTCACCGACGATTGCGAACGGTGCAGAACCTCGGCGGCCTGGGCGAATCCGCCATGGTCGACCACAGCCTGCAATGTTCGCCATTGATCAAGGGTCACGCGGGGCGCTTTCATCAATAGCTCCTCTTGTCCTAAGCTGGCCGTCCCTCATGGAGACTGGCGAATGAAAAAATTCTGTTGTGTGGTGCTCGCGTTGCTGCCGCTGACTGCGTTTGCTTACCCGATCGATGTGCAGAAGAACCTCAATGGCTTGAAGATCGACTACGAAACCTTCGATACCGACAAAGACATCGGCTCCATCCGGGTCGCCAACTACGGCGATGTCGACGCGCTGTGCAAGGCTGTGTTCAGCAATGGCCCGGAAGCACCGCGCACGCGCAATATCGAAGTGCCGGCCGGCAAGCATACGAACGCCACGGCCAAGTTCTCCCGCGAGATCATCAGGCTGCGCATCGAACTGAGCTGCAGCCCGAAATAACAGCAATCCCTGTGGGAGCGAGCTTGCTCGCGAAGGCGTAGTGTCAGTTGACGCCTTCTCTGACTGATACATCTCCTTCGCGAGCAGGTTCGCTCCCACAGGGTATAAGCTGCATCTAAACTAATTATTCGATGCTTTGCAGCAATTATTTGCGCTTTTTCATCGATCCACCCCTGTTTAACCTTCACTCCATCGACCTACAACATTCTCGGATGGAGGCTACACCCCATGTCCCGCGTTCTGATCATCGAAAGCAGTGCCCGCCAGCAAGACTCGGTATCCCGTCAACTGACCCAGACTTTCATCAGTCAGTGGAAAGCGGCGCACCCAGACGATCAGATCACCGTGCGTGACCTTGCCGTGAACCCGGTGCCGCACCTGGACGCCAACCTGTTGGGTGGCTGGATGAAGTCTGCCGAGCAGCGCAACGCCAACGAACAATCGTCGCTGGACCGTTCCAACCAATTGACCGATGAGTTGCTGGCCGCCGACGTGCTGGTGATGGCTGCGCCGATGTACAACTTCGCGATCCCGAGCACCCTCAAGGCCTGGCTCGACCACGTGCTGCGTGCCGGCGTGACCTTCAAGTACACCGAAACCGGCCCGCAAGGTCTGCTCAGCGGCAAGCGTGCCTACGTACTCACCGCTCGCGGCGGCATCTACGCCGGCGGCCCGGCCGACCATCAGGAACCGTACCTGCGTCAGGTCATGGGCTTCATCGGCATCCACGACGTGACCTTCATTCACGCCGAAGGCATGAACCTGGGTGGCGACTTCCAGGAGAAGGGCCTGAATCAGGCCAACGCCAAATTGTCCCAAGTCGCTTGATTGGTTAATCGCCAGATAATCGCCGATTGTTTTAGTGACCTGGCGCAACCCCTTCAAGGCTCTACGCGCATCGAACCTCCCTTTGCACTTGTTGCTCCTGAGTGCTGTAGCCCGATTGAACGCTTTAGCGAGATCGGGCTTTTTTTTGCCTGTGTTTTTTGAACGACGCAAAACTCCTTGTGGGAGCGAGCCTGCTCGCGAAAGCGGTGTATCAGACAAGTATTTGCCGTCTGACACTCTGCCTTCGCGAGCAGGCTCGCTCCCACAGGGGAATTTTGTATTTCCGGCTATTCGCAGTGAGACCAGAAAACCGCTATCGTCGCCGCCATTCGATTTCGAGGCGAGCATGGGCTATCTACTTTTTGTCACGCTGATCCAGGCGTTTTCCTTCAGTCTGATCGGCGAATACCTGGCCGGTCACGTCGACAGTTATTTCGCGGTGCTGGTGCGCGTCGTGCTGGCGGGGCTGGTGTTCATTCCGTTGACCCGCTGGCGCTCGGTCGAACCTTCGTTCATGCGCGGCATGCTGGTGATCGGCGCGTTGCAGTTCGGTGTGACCTACGTCTGCTTGTACCTGAGCTTCCGCGTGCTGACGGTGCCGGAGGTGTTGCTGTTCACCATCCTCACGCCGCTGCACGTGACCCTGATCGAAGATGCCCTGAACCGGCGCTTCAACCCATGGGCGCTGATCGCCGCGCTGGTGGCGGTGGGCGGGGCGGCGGTGATTCGCTTCGACAGCATCAATCCGGACTTCTTCATGGGCTTCCTGCTGCTGCAACTGGCCAACTTCACCTACGCGGCGGGGCAGGTGATGTACAAGCATCTGGTGGCGAAACACCCGAGCGACCTGCCGCATTACCGCCGTTTCGGCTTCTTCTACCTCGGCGCGCTGGCGGTGGTGCTGCCTGCATTCCTGATGTTCGGCAAAGCCAACTTCCTCCCGGAAGCGCCGCTGCAATGGGGCGTGTTGCTTTTCCTCGGCCTGGTCTCGACCGCGCTGGGCATGTACTGGTGGAACAAGGGCGCGTGCATGGTCAACGGTGGCACGCTGGCGGTGATGAACAACCTGCATGTGCCGGTGGGCTTGCTGCTGAATCTGCTGATCTGGAATCAGCATGAGGAACTGGGACGGTTGTTGCTTGGCGGGAGTGTGATTCTGATGGCGGTGTGGATCAGCCGGTTGGGTATTCGCAAGTCTCAAGCCACCGCGTAACCCCTGATTGACAAATAACCCACAGTTTTGATCTGTGGCGTTACATGAGGTGTTTTTGCGGTTCCGGGATGTGCGCCGAGCCGAGCACTGCCGGCAGCAACCCGGAACGCAAATCCCCACCACTCGGCTGCTGATACAGGCTCAACCCGAACTCCGGCAGCACCGCCAGCAGATAGTCGAAAATATCCCCCTGAATCCGCTCGTAGTCGGCCCATGCCGTGGTGCTGGTGAAGCAGTAGATTTCCAGCGGAATGCCCTGCGCGGTGGTCTGCATCTGGCGGACCATGCAGGTCATGTTCGGCTGCACCTCCGGGTGGCTCTTCAGATACGCCAAGGCGTAAGCGCGGAAGGTGCCGATGTTGGTCATGCGCCGACGGTTGGCTGACATCGCCGCGACGTTGCCCTGCGCCTCGTTCCACGCCTTGAGTTCGGCTTTCTTGCGGCTCATGTAATCGGTCAGCAGGTGCACCTGGGAGAGTTTTTCTTCCTCATCGTCGCGGATGAAGCGCACGCCGCTGGCATCGATGAACAGGCTGCGTTTGATCCGCCGGCCACCCGACTGCTGCATGCCGCGCCAGTTTCTGAACGACTCGCTCATCAGGCGCCAGGTCGGGATCGAGACAATGGTCTTGTCGAAATTCTGCACCTTGACCGTGTGCAAAGTGATGTCGACCACGTCGCCATCGGCGCCGACTTGCGGCATTTCGATCCAGTCGCCGACCCGCAGCATGTCGTTGCTGGTCAGTTGCACGCTGGCGACGAACGACAGCAGGGTGTCCTTGTAGACCAACAGAATCACCGCCGACATCGCACCCAGACCGGAGAGCAGCAACAGCGGCGAACGGTCGATCAGTGTGGCAACGATGATGATCGCGCCGAACACGTACAAGACCATTTTCGCCAGTTGCACATAGCCCTTGATCGAGCGGGTGCGGGCGTGTTCGGTGCGCGCGTAGATGTCCAGCAGCGCATTGAGCAGGGCGCTGACCGACAACAGCAGGAACAGGATGGTGAAGGACAGCGCGACGTTGCCAAGAAAGGTCATCGCGGTTTTGCTCAGTTCCGGCACCAGGTGCAGGCCGAACTGGATCACCAGCGACGGCGTCATCTGCGCCAGACGCTGGAACACCTTGTTATGACGAAAGTCATTGATCCAGTGCAGGGCCGGCTGGCGACCAAGCATGCGGCTGGCATGCAGGATCAGATAGCGCGCCACTCGTCCGAGGACCAGCGCGATCACCAGTAGCAGCATCAGCGCCAGGCCGGATTGCAGGAGCGGGTGCTGTTCGAGGGCTCCCCAGAGGTCTTGGGCGTTGAGCCAGAGCTGTTTGAAATCCATGTGAGCAACGATTCTTCTGTAAGACGCGATGGGCGATTAGAGCATTTAAGACGCTGTGTATTACCGTTGAAGACAAATCGAGCAACAAAAAAGCCACTGATTACGCCCGTTTGTATAAAGAAACTCGGCCTGAGCGCTCGAAACCGGTAACCTATGCAGCTGTTTTTTTGCATATCTTCGAGGTAGCACCCGTGTTTTCCCAATTCGCCCTGCACGAACGCCTGCTCAAAGCCGTGGCCGAGCTGAAATTTGTCGAGCCAACGCCTGTGCAAGCAGCGGCCATTCCGCTGGCGCTCCAGGGGCGTGACCTGCGGGTGACGGCGCAAACCGGTAGCGGCAAGACCGCCGCTTTTGTCCTGCCGATCCTTAATCGCCTGATCGGCCCGGCCAAGGTCCGCGTCAGCATCAAGACCCTGATCCTGTTGCCGACCCGCGAACTGGCCCAGCAGACCCTGAAGGAAGTCGAACGCTTCTCGCAGTTCACCTTCATCAAGTCCGGCCTGATCACCGGCGGTGAAGACTTCAAGGTCCAGGCCGCGATGCTGCGCAAGGTGCCGGACATCCTCATCGGCACCCCGGGCCGGATGATCGAGCAACTCAACGCCGGCAACCTCGACCTGAAAGAAGTCGAAGTGCTGGTGCTCGACGAAGCCGACCGCATGCTCGACATGGGTTTCGCCGAAGACGTACAACGCCTGGTCGACGAATGCCCGAACCGTCAGCAGACCATGCTGTTCTCCGCCACCACCGGTGGTTCAGGCCTGCGCGAGATGATCGGCAAGGTGCTGAACAACCCTGAGCACCTGCAGCTCAACGCGGTCAGCCAACTGAACTCGACGACCCGTCAGCAGATCATCACTGCCGACCACAATCAGCACAAAGAGCAGATTGTGAACTGGCTGCTGGCCAACGAGACCTATCAGAAGGCCATCGTCTTCACCAACACCCGAGCCATGGCCGACCGCATCTACGGCCGCCTCGTGGCTCAGGAATACAAGGCGTTCGTGCTGCACGGCGAGAAAGACCAGAAGGATCGCAAACTGGCGATCGACCGTCTGAAGCAGGGCGGTGTGAAGATTCTAGTGGCGACTGACGTCGCGGCCCGTGGTCTGGACGTTGATGGCCTGGATCTGGTGATCAACTTCGACATGCCACGCAGCGGCGACGAATACGTGCACCGTATCGGTCGTACCGGCCGTGCCGGCAACGACGGTCTGGCGATCTCGCTGATCTGCCACGGCGACTGGAACCTGATGTCGAGCATCGAGCGCTACCTGAAGCAGAGCTTCGAGCGCCGTACCATCAAGGAAGTCAAAGGCACCTACGGCGGACCGAAAAAGGTCAAGGCCTCGGGCAAAGCCGTTGGGGTGAAGAAGAAAAAGACCGACGCCAAGGGTGACAAGAAGAAAACCGCCGCCAAGACCCCGACCAAGCGCAAGAGCGCCAATCGTCCGAAGCCGGATTCTCTGGTGAGCAGCGACGGCATGGCCCCGCTCAAGCGTCGCAAGCCGGCAGAGCCTGCGGCTGAGTAAGCCGTTTCGCAGGCCAATAAAAAACCCGGACAGTGTCCGGGTTTTTTTATGCGCAGCGTTTGTCAGCTGCCGAGTTGCCCACTGGTGTCCGCGTCAAAGCGTTGTTTGGCGCGATCTGCCGCCGGTTTCAACAGGGCGAGCAGGGCCGCTTCGCTGTACAACCGCGAGTCGCCCAGCGCCTTCGGCGTTGGCTCGATCGGGATCAGCACATCCTCGCCGTCCGCATGCAGCCAGATCGCCACGACGTGCAGGGCCGAGACAAACAACACGCGCAATTCGACGGTTTTACCCTGCAGTTGCGGCGCCTGTTCCGCCAGTTTCAACGCGCCCACGGTGTCGGCGGCCCGGCTGCCGTGGTTCAGCGAAGAAAACTCGACATGGCCGCGAACCTCCGCCAGTTGCGCATCGGCGATGGTCACGCCGTCGGCAAACACCAGGTAATGCCAGTCACCGATACGCGCGTTCTGCAGACCTTTGCCATGGCTTAGATCGTCCAGGGTCAGCGAGTAGCCGCGATAGGCCTCGCTCAGGCTGATCTTCGCCGCTCCCGCGCTGGCGAATTGGCGATTGATGCCGAAGCCCTGGGTGTGCAGCGCGGCTTGCAGCGCCGGACGCAAAGTCTGAACGCCGTTGGAAGGCGCCTTTGGATAAGTCAGTTGCATGATGTCGCCCTCCTAGTTTTTCGCGGTGAAGTAAGTGTGGGTCCAGTTTCCGCCGCCGTTGTACGAACCGGGGAACGCGTTCAGTGCACGGGTCGAGTAACCGTAGATCGAGTCCGCGACCAGTACGTAGTTGCCGTTGGTGCCGTAGATCGTCAGAAAGTGCGCACCGCCGCCGTACCAGGCGCAGCGCAGGCCGACCGGACGGCCCATGTTGATCTGGTTCTGGATGGCCGACATCTGCAGCGAACCCTGATTCATGCCGTTGTAGCTGCGGGTGGTTTGCAGGGCCGAATCCAGATAGCCGTAGACGTTGCAGGGTCCCGGCTGTTTGCAGCAATTGCGGTCCAGTTGGGTGCTGGCGACACCGCACTGGGTCCAGGACCCGGTGCCGTAGTAGTTGCCGACCGAGGCGGAAACGGCCGCCCAGCACCAGTTGGTCTGGGTCTGTTTCTGCATCGTGAAGTTGAGGTTTGCGGCGGCCAGTGCAGTGGTTTGCGCTGCCGCTTCAACGTCGACCAGTTGCGGGTCGAGCAGATGGCCAACGAGGCACCTTGGCAGGGTCTCGCCGGTGAACGATGTTGCTTGATTGGTTAACATTTTTCAGTCCTCCATGAATGAAAACAAGCATCCAGCTTGTGATTTTGTTGCGGTGATGCCGAGCGATCGGTGGTTAACGGTTTTCATCTTCGATGAACGGTGCCGATCTCCTTGCTCGAGGTAACCCTAGTCTGATTATGCGTTTATGCAAGAAAATAAATGCATTGATGCATTTTAATGGGCAAAAAATCGCAGCCTGCGACAGTTCCTGCACCGATTTCTGCAGGAGCTGTCGCAGGCTGCGATCTTTTGATTTTGGCGGGATTAGCCCTCGGTTTTCTTCTCGGCCGAATCCAGCTCTTTCAATCGCTGATCAATCAACTGGCACTTGTCCGGCAGATCGGCGCTGGCGGTACCAAGATCCATCTTCTGCAACTCAGCGTTGATCTCCTTGGCCTTGGCCGGATTCTGTTCGGTGAGTCTGGAGACTTCCTTGGCCAGTTGTTCACGCTTGGCGGTGGCTTCCTCGGGCGTACAGGCCCACACGGGCAGGGCGCAGGCAAGGATGGCGGCGAGGGTGAGCTTGAGCAGGGTTTTCATGGGGGGGCGGCCTCCGTTCCGGTTAAGGCGGGTTAACCGGTGGAGGCCTCGGGGCGGTGAAAAGTTCAGTCAGGCTCGCCGCAGTCGGTTGCTATTCGCCGCCATGGCAGCAACTGGACTGGCTGCCACCCTCATAGCGATCATGATGGCGCACCCACTCCATGATCTCCTCTTCATTGCGGCCCTTGGGCGTCAGATCAAGGTAGTTGTAAGCCCCCACCAACATATCCAGCCCACGCGCATATGTTGAATAGGTATGGAAAATTTCCCCGGCCGCATTTCGATAAAACACGCTCAGCCCCGGCATTTCTTCTTCGGCGCTGTCAGTTTTTTCGTAGTTGTACGTCGCCTTTCCGGCTTTGGCGTCCTCCTCCCGGGCGCACACGCCAAAGTCGTAGTTGAAATCGGAACCGTCTGACGACACCCAGTCGAATTTCCAGCCCATGCGCCGCTTGAAGGTCTGAAATTGCTCGAACGGTGCGTGGGAGACCGCGACCACTGCAATGTCGTGGTGGGCCAGGTGCTGGTTGGCGCCGTCAATGTGGTCGGACAGGAACGAGCAACCCTGGCAGCCTTCTTCCCAGTCCTTGGCAAACATGAAGTGGTAAACGATCAGTTGGCTGTGTTTACCGAACAGGTCGGCCAGTTTCAGCTCGCCGTTCGGGCCGTGAAAGCGGTAGTCCTTGTCGACTTTGACCCATGGCAACGCGCGACGCTTCGCGCTGAGGCGGTCGCGCTCCCGGGTGAAGGCTTTTTCGTCGGCCAGATGTTGTTGGCGCGCGGCAAGCCATTCTTCACGCGGCACCACTGGATGATTCTCAACGTTCATGATGATTTCTCCTGCGGGGGTTGAAACCGTCTTTGTCAGACTAGTCGTTTAACCCTTGGGCAAATCGACAGACCGCCGGTCGGTCGTCCCTGAAAATGCGGCTGAACGGCTGCGACAGGCTTCGGTCACAACCTATGAACGCGCCATAAATCACGCGCACCGGAGGTTGAATCAGGATGACCACTTATAACTGGGATTTGATTGAACGCTTGCTGCATGAAGTGCAGAACAGTGCTGGCGAAAGTTTCGCTCCTCGAAAATATGCCGAGGACTATGCGGCGGAGAAAGCCAGTGCGGGCGAGCCGATCGAGAATCTGGATCACCTGAAAACGGTGGCCTGTGAGTACGAAAAGTTGCTGTTGGACCGTGGATACATCGAACCGCGTCCGGATCATGAGGGCAGTACCGGCAACAATTTCATTCTGACGGCGCGCGGCTCGAGCCTGTTGAGCCTGATCGACAGCAGTATCCCCGGCAATGATCACCCACGGCAGGTGCTGGATGATCAGCAGGATGCGCTGGATGAAGCGACCTTTGATGAAGTGGCTTCCAAGGCACAGATTGCTTGATGGCCTGTGTGGGAGCGGGCTTGCTCGCGAATGCGGTGTATCAGACACATTAATGGTGACTGACACACCGCATTCGCGAGCAAGCCCGCTCCCGCATTGGATTGGCATCTTGTTTAAGGTTTTTGTGCTGCCTTCAGGCACTTGAGGTCATTGAAGTCTTTACGCACCCCCTCGATCTTCTTCAACAACCGCTGCCGTTGCTGCGGCGTGCTCTGCGCCATCAAATCAACTGCCAGCGCACGCGCCTGGGCTTCGGTGTTGGCGTAGGCCTTCTGGTAATCCGGTGTCCATAAACGCTCGCGATTGACCAGAAGCGTCTCGATCCGTTGTGGGAATTCAGGACTTTTGCGCTGGACCACTGCCGCGCTGAACTGCTGTTGCCAGTGCGCGCGGTTGGCGATCCATTGGCTGTTCTGATCGCCCAGTGCGGTTGACCAGGCCATCACCCGTTGTTCCTGAGTGACGCTCAACGGGCCAAGCCAGTCGGTCAGGCGCTTGTCCATGCGCGCGCCGCGTTCGGCGATCTGCTGGGCCAGTGGCGGTTTGACGTATTCCTGCTGACGCTTGCGCAGATCCTTGGCAAAGGCGTCGTTCATTTCCGCGACCTGTTTGTCATCCAGCCCTTGCAGCAACTCGATGGCCGAAGGCGTGATCTGCCGGGCGGTGTCAGCGATGGCTTTCTTCGCTTCCGCGGTTCGCGCTTGCAGCGCCGCGTCGGTCACCTGATTGGTTTCAACCATGCTCTGCAAGCGATCCAGCCAATCCAGGTAACCCGGCAACTGCGTGGTGCAGTGCCAGTTCAGGTGTTCCTTGAGGCGCTCGTTGAACCAGTCCTTTTGCTCGCCGTTCATGTCCAGGTAGTCGCTGAGCGTCCACGGGATTATCACGTCGAGGTTGCGATAGGCCAGGCCGACGCGGCTGCAGGCGCCGAGGGCGAGGGTGAAAATCAGCAGGGTGGCGAAGTGTTTGAACCAGCGAGACATGAGCGAATCCTTGCGAAAGCCTGGCGTCTGATTCTTATGTGAACGCAGGATGCTCCCGGCAGTTCAGCCGATCAATAGAACGCGCGTGCGGCCTTGAGTGTGACCAGCCCGTCGCACTCGCTGTTGTGTCCGGAGTAGGCTGAGCAATCACTGCCGCTGAGGCTGGAGTTGCTGTAGATCAGGTCGAGGTCGATGCCCATGAACGGCCGGGAAAACTTTACCGACCAATCGGTAAAACTGCTGACGTAGCCACCGTCCACCGAGACCGGCGAGTTCAATTGATGAGTGGTGTACTTCATGCTGATTCCGATGCCGAACGGCTGATTGCCGCCTAGGTCGGCGAACAGTGTGTTGTTCTGTTTATCCGGATCATCGCTGAAGGCTACGCCGAAGCGGCTGCCGAGCAGGGTCAGGCCGCCGAACAGCTCCTGGCTGTCGAGGGTGTCTACCTTGGGATAGCTGTAGTGGATCATCCCGACTTCGTAGCCGAGGGTTTGATCGAAAGGTTGTTTAAAGCCGACGTAGGAATCGATCTCGAGGTTTTTGCCGGGGCTGATGCCCATGCTCGGCGCGTATTGGCCGACATACAGGCCACTGTCGTGGCTGAGGTCAAGGCCACCGTGGAACGAGCCGGCCGCCGAAGGCTTGACCAGCCCCTGGGCCATGCTGCGGCTGGGGGTGGTACCGAGTTTGAGGTCGAAGTCGCCGAACTCGCGCTGGAAAATCTGCGCGTGCGCCGATGAACAGGCCAGCAGGCCTACAAATGATAAACAGGAAAATTTGAGCATGCGTCACTCCATGAACAGCGAGCGCAGGTCGTCGGGCCTGCTGAAACGCTTGATCTAGACGCGTGAAAGGATACCGGCGAATCATCAGAGTCGATGGCCGTTCGTCGATTTTTGCGGATTAATTAAACAGAAGAGGTGTAGCGCGGGTGCCAGTCCAGGCGCTTCGAAGCTCAAAGCGCCTCTGGACGGGTGTATTACCGGGTATTACTTCTTGCCCAGGCTGATCTGCTTGGACGGGCCGAACGTCTGGCCGCTGACGCCTTTGGCAATTTGCTGGATTTCGCCGCCGGACTTGAGGAACGCTGCGATCTGATCGTTGATCGATTCGCTGGTTTCAACGGCTGGAGCTGGCTTTGCTTTGCTGGTGGATGCTTTTACACGCATGGCGGCCATTAACCTGTAGAAAAGTAACTCGGCCAGGCATCGTACAGGAATAACTTGACAATTGCTTGATAAATATCCCCGGGAATAACCAGGTGCGTGGGTGGATTATTCTCGATTAATTATTCGAAACATCCCCCTAAGCTACTGTTTTAAATAAGAACATTTATTCGTCGTTACTGAAAATATCCCGAATGAAACGGCGCTGCAGGTCGTGCGTTGGCCAGACGAATGGCAAGCGGCCCGCGCCAAGCGGAGGAAAATCAAGGCGTCCCGGCGATTTTCTCGAACCGGGTGTTCAGTCAGCGAACGAGACGGGCAAAACCGGGTAGAATGCCGCCACGCAATGAGGGTTTTGGAAAATGGCTTTAGTCGGGCGTTACAACAGTTTGCAAGTGGTTAAACACACTAACTTCGGTTTATATCTGGACGGCGGTGCCGACGGCGAAATTCTTTTGCCCAACCGTTATATCCCTAAAGATATTCCCAGCGAAGATGAAGACTGGCTCAACGTATTTATTTATCTGGACAGCGAAGACAAACTTCTCGCTACCACTGAAAAACCAAAAGTTCAGGTCGGTGAATTTGCCAGTCTGAAAGTAGTTGAAGTCAACAGCATCGGTGTGTTCCTCGATTGGGGCCTGCCGAAAGATCTGTTGCTGCCGTACTCCGAAGAAAAACGGCAGATGACCGCTGGCGAATACTGCGTGGTGCACGTCTACCTCGACAAGCACACGCGCCGCATCACCGCCACCGCGCGCCTGGATCGTTACCTCGACAAGACCCCGGCCAACTACAGTGTCGGGCAGGAAGTTGACCTGCTGGTTGCCGAAGCCACCGACATGGGCTTCAAGGCGATCATCAACAACAAACACTGGGGCCTGATCCACAAGAACGAAATCTTCAAGTTCATGCGTTCCGGCATGAGTGAGAAGGGGTTCATCAAGGAAGTGCGCGCTGACGGCAAGATCAGCCTCAGCCTGCAACCGGTTGGCCAGGAGGCTGCCAGCAGCCTGAGTTCGAAGATCCTCGCCAAACTGCGCGATAACAACGGCACGCTGGCGGTCAGCGACAAGAGCGATCCGGCGCTGATCAGCAGCCTGTTCGGGGTCAGCAAGGGTAATTTCAAGAAGGCCATCGGTTCGTTGTACAAGGACGGCAAGATCGTCATTCACGCCGATCGCATTGAACTAACCTGACCCGCGAGGGGCCCATGTTGCATGGGCTCACTGGAGGTCGGGCAGATGAAAAAAGCACTGATTGCCTACGGCGCCACCCTGGTGGTGTTTCTTCTGCTCGATGGCGTCTGGCTTGGCGTGTTGATGGCGCCGACCTATCGCGAGTTGCTCGGTTCGCTGATGCTCGAAAAACCGCTGCTGGTTCCGGCAGCGGTTTTTTATTGCCTGTACGTTTTTGGTTGCGTGCAATTTGTGGTGTTGCCGGCGCTGAGCTGGCAACGCGCGGCGCGCATGGGGGCGTTGTTGGGGCTGGTGGCGTACGGCACGTATGACCTGACCAATTGGGCGACGTTGCGTGGCTGGTCGGTGCAGGTGAGTTTGATGGATTGGGCGTGGGGGACGTTTGCCACGGCTGTTGCCTGCTCGGTCGGTTTTTTAGCAGCGAAGCGATTTGTGTAGTCAGTCCCGTAATTTTTGTTGTTTTGACCGACGCCTTCGCGAGCAAGCCCGCTCCCACAGGGGCATGCGGTCTACTGTGGCAGCGGGCCTGCTCGCGAATGGCGGCGCAGCCGACAGCCATTCACCCCTGACGCAACAGACAAACTAAATGTCTTTTCCAGACGGCTTTTTCTGCCTGGCTGATTGATAATCCCCGACACAGATTTTCGACCATTGGATGGCTGCCATGTTGTGTGTGTTCGAGGTGTTGCGGTGAGTGTCGAGCGGCGCAATGCCGACGGTTTTGCCTTGCAGGTGATGATCGGCCTGTGCCTGATCTGGGGCGTGCAGCAAGTGATGATCAAGTGGGCCGCGCCGGACATCGCGCCAGTGATGCAGGCGGCCGGGCGTTCGGGGATTTCCGCGTTGCTGGTCGGCCTGCTGCTGTGCTGGAAGGGCGGCTGGGATCAAGTGGGCAACACCTGGCGCGGAGGTTTGCTGGCCGGCGCGCTGTTTGGCCTGGAGTTCTTCTTCATCGCCGAAGGCCTGCAGCTGACCACCGCAGCGCACATGTCGGTGTTCCTCTACACCGCGCCGATTTTCACTGCGCTCGGTGTGCACTTTCTGCTGGCCAGCGAACGCCTGCGGCCGCTGCAGTGGATGGGGATTCTGCTGGCATTCATTGGTATCGCCATTGCCTTTGCCGGCGGCGTGTCATGGGACAACCTCGACCGGCGCATGCTGCTGGGTGATGCGTTCGGCGTGCTGGCCGGGGCCTGCTGGGGCGCGACCACTGTGGTGGTGCGCGCCTCGCGGCTGTCGGAGGCGCCGGTGACGTTGACCCTGTTCTATCAGTTGATCGTCGGCTTTGTCGGCCTGTTGTTGATCGCGCTGTTCAGTGGTCAGATCACTCACGTCAGTTTGACCACCGTGGCGGTCGCCAGCGTGCTGTTCCAGGGCCTGGTGGTGTCGTTCTTCAGCTACCTGACATGGTTCTGGCTGTTGCGGCGCTATCTGGCGGCCAATCTGGCGGTGTTTTCGTTCATGACGCCGTTATTCGGCGTCACTTTCGGCGTAGTGCTGCTCGGTGAACAACTGAGCCTGAACTTCGTCATCGGCGCGGTGCTGGTGTTGCTCGGCATCACTTTTGTCAGCGCTGAGCAGTGGGTGCGTCGGCGTTTGCGCAAAGCGCTCGGCCAGCAGTAGACGATTGCAGGGCCAACCCGCCGGCCATCAGCAAACCGCTGCCGGCGATCACCAGTGCCGGTTGCAGCCCACCGCTGAAATGGCTGCTCAGCGCGGCCAGCAACGGACCGCTGAGCTGGCCGATGGCGAAGCAGGCGGTCAACAGGCCGGCGTTGCGCTGGGTGGTATGCGGCGCCAGTTCCCGCGAACGTTGCATCACCAGTTGCATGCAGGCCAGAAACGGCATGCCGCACAACATCACCCCCAGTGCCAGGCCATAACCACTGCCCAGCAGACACGCAAAGACCCCAAGCGCCTGTAGCCAGAGGGTGGCCGTCAGCCAGTGCCGCGTGGTGTTCGGGTCGTGGCGACGCAGGCTCACGAGCAGCACGCCAATGGCCGCGCCAAGGCCGAAGCACGGCCAGAACAAATCGGCCTGCCATTGCCCGTGAAACTGCGCATTGGCCATTTGTGAGAGAAACGTGGCCGGGATGATGTAACCCACGCCATACAGCGCATACACCGCCGCCAGTCGCGGGATGCCGCGATTCGAGTGGCTGACATTGAGGGTGGCGACCGGCGTGTGAGTGCCCGGTTGCGGCAGGATCCGCACGATTGCCAGCAACATCAGCAGCGCCACGGCGGCGTAGATCAGCCACAGCGTGGCCGACGTCTGCTGCAGTAGATGTGAGACCAGCGCCAGCAGCCCTGTGAGAAAAATTCCCAGCCCCGGACCGGCAAACACCAACGCACCCAGCCGTGGTCGACCCGCCGCAGCCGCCAGTGGCTGACTCAGCGCAGTAATCATCACCAGCACCCAGGCACTCGCCACGCCGGTGCCGAAGCGCAGCAACAGATGCGACCAGAAACCGTTGGCCCAGAACGATGCCAGGGTCAGCAGCACACATAGCCACAAACCACCGTAGAGGCGGCGCTGCACTTGCTGCGGACGGTGGGCGAACATTGCGTCCACCGCGCCTAGCAGGTAGCCGAGGTAGTTGGCCGCCGCGATCAGACCGGCGGCGGTCAGGTCGAGCTGGCCTTCGCTGAGCAGGTGCGGCATTTGCGGGGTGAGGGCGAAACGCCCGATGCCCATGGCCATCATCAGGGCGACGAAACAGGCGGATAAGCGAATCAGAGGCGACATGGTCGGGATTCCTTTGAAGGAGCAATGACCGTCAGGCTAGAACTGATTGACTTTCTTTAAAATTGAATAATATTGATTAACTTGTTCTGTTATGGAGAAAAGTCGTGGAGTTCAGCCAATTGCGGATCTTTCAGGCGGTGGCCGAGGAAGGTTCGATCACCCGCGCCGCCGAGCGCTTGCACCGGGTGCCATCCAACCTGTCGACCCGGCTCAAGCAGTTGGAAGAGCAATTGGGTGTAGAACTGTTCGTCCGCGAGCGTCAGCGGTTGCAGTTGTCGCCTGCAGGAAAAGTCCTGCTGGACTACACCGGTAAACTGTTTGCTCTGCGCGATCAGGCCAGTGCGGCGGTGATGGGCGGGCAACCGGCGGGGGATTTCGTCCTCGGCACGCTGTACAGCACGGCGGCGATCCATTTGCCGGCGTTGCTGGCGCGCTATCACAAGCAATACCCGGCGGTGAACCTGCAAGTGCAGTCAGGGCCCAGCGGTGAGTTGCTCGAAGGTCTGGTCTCCGGGCGCCTCGATGCGGCGCTGGTGGACGGCCCGCCGCTGCTGGCGGGCATCGACGGCGTGCCGTTGTGCGACGAGCGTCTGGTGCTGATCAGCGAGGCCGATCATCCGCCGATCCGTAGCGCCAAGGAGGTCGAGGGCAGGGCGGTGTTCACTTTCCGTCACGGTTGCGCCTACCGCGCACGGCTGGAGGCGTGGTTTGTCCATTATCAGGCGGCGATGGGTCGGGCAATGGAGATCGAGTCCTATCAGGGCATGCTCGCCTGCGTGATTGCCGGCAGCGGCGTGGCGCTGATGTCGGAGTCGATGCTCGCCAGTCTGCCGGGGCGCGAAAGCGTTGCGGTGCACCCGTTGGCCGAGCCGTTTGCCAGTGCGACAACGTGGCTCATGTGGCGCAAGGGCATGGTCGGGGCCAACCTCAATGCCTGGATTGAACAGCAGCAGGCGCTCTATCCCGTGGCATCGAATGAAAGCCGGCAGACGGCATGAACCAACCGATCGGAATTCTGTTCAATTCAGTAACAGATCATTGCGGATTTGACCGAGCATTGCGTAGGACTTCGGACTATTATCAGTGCGAAGCGGCCTCAGAATTCCGGCCGCTCAGCACTACCCTGAAGGGGGCATGACGATGAAAGAGAAAATTCAGAACTGGCTGCACGATTTGGGTGTTGCCCTCGGCTTGATCGAACCGCCTCTGCAACCCGTACCGATCCGCACCGATGACGAACAGCGCCGGCGTCAGCCTCGCCGGCGGTAGTGCTCAATTAAAAGATCAAAAGATCGCAGCCCTCGGCAGCTCCTACAGAGAAAAGTGTAGGAGCTGCCGAAGGCTGCGATCTTTTGCTTTTGTGGCGAGGGGATTTAGCAACACGAGTGCAGTATTTATAACCCTTCTCAGTGTCGCGCGATCATCAGCAGAAATCGGCTCAGATCATTCGCCGTCCTGGCGGTCTTGAGCATGTGATCTTCTTCGGCGGTGAAGGCCGTCAGTCCGAATTCATCTTCCAGATGGAAGATCAGATCCTCGATATCCGCCGTTTCCAGCCCTAGTTGCACCAGGCTGGTGTTGTCATTGAATTCGCAGGCTTCCAGCAGACGCCGGATGTAGCGGTGTACCGCGGCACGCACGGCAGCTCTTCTCATGGCAGATGTATTCGTTGTTGTTTTGACTGATTACAGCAGGCCTCAAGCGTGCCCGCGCAACCATTCGTCAATCATCGAGCGCAAATGCCCGCCGGAAAAACTGCCGAAATGCCCGCCATGCACCGTGCGGATCGGCAGCGCCTGCAAGCGCCGCAGACTGGCAGCGTAGTCTTTCAGGTTGGAGTGGTAGGCGTCCTCGATCAGCGGCCCGTCGTAGATGATGTCGCCGCTGAACAGGGTTTCAGTCGCCGCCTCATACAAGCTGATCCCGCCTGGCGAATGCCCCGGTGTGTGCAGCACCTGCAGCGTGCGGTTGCCCAGATCGAGCACATCGCCGTCTTCGACAAACCCGGTGGCCGGCGCGGCCTTGACCCGGTATTCGGCGTAGCACAACGGGCAGTCCGGGTGCGCCTCGAACATGTCGTCACCGACGAAGGCACGGCTTAGATCGTTTTCACCGTCCGGCGCGGCGAGTATGTCCGCCTCGGCGCGATGCACCAGGCGTTCGGCGAATTCGTGATGGCCGGCAATGTGGTCGAAATGGCAATGACTGGCCACCGCCACCAGTGGACGCTCGGTGATCCACGGTAACTGCTCGCGCAGGCTCACCAGTCCCGAGCCACTGTCGAGCAGCAGATCTTTGTCGCGGCCCTGGATGTGCCACAAATTGCAGCGGTAGAACGGGCGGATGTACGGCTCATGGATCAGTCGGATGCCGTCGCTCAAACTCAGAACTTCGAACCACTGATCGCGGGAAACAATCTTCATCAATCATTTTCTCCAGACGAAAAAAACGGGTGTGGCAACCGACGCCACACCCGTCGAAGAAAGCATCAAGTCGTTACATCAGAGCTTAGATCGCGCTCGCCACCGTCGCAGGACGACGGGAGAACAGGCTGACCACCACAAAACTGATCAGGCCCACAGCCAGGCTGTAGTAGATCGGGGTGTTGGCGTCCAGACCGTCCTTGAACATGAACAGCAGCGCCGTGGCGAAACCCAGGCCCATGCTCGCAATGGCGCCGGCAGTGGTCGCGCGTTTCCAGAAGATCGCACCCATCAGCGGGATCAGCATGCCGCCGACCAACAGGTTGTAGGCCAGAGTCAGGGCGCTGATCACGTCATTCACCACCAGCGCGATGCCCAGTACGACAACACCGGTGAGCAGGGTGAACAGGCGGTTGATGGCCAGGCTCGATTGTTTGCCGCCACGCAGTTTCGGCAGCAGGTCTTCAGTCAGAGTAGTGGCAGCGGCGAGCAGGCCGGCGCTGGCGGTGGACATCATGGCAGCGAGTGCAGCAGCGATCACCAGGCCACGGATGCCGTCCGGCAGCGACAGTTTGACGATGGCGGCGAAGGCGTTGTTGACGTTGTCCAGATCCGGGATCAGCACGTGCGCGGCCATGCCGATCAGTGCGCAGGCCAGGCCGTAGACGATGCAGTAGATGCCCGCGATACTGCCGGCGTACTGGGCGACTTTGGCGGTCTTGACGGTGAACACCCGTTGCCAGATGTCCTGACCGATCAGGATGCCGAAGAAGTAGATCATGAAGTAGGTGATGATCGTGTCCCAGCCGATGGTGGTGAAGCTGAAGGCGGTCGCCGGCAGTTTCAGCACCAGTTCGTCCCAGCCGCCAACGCGGTACAGGCAGATCGGCAACAGGATGAACATCAGGCCCACGGTCTTGATGATGAACTGGACGATGTCGGTCAGGGTCAGCGACCACATGCCGCCGATGGCCGAGTAGACCACCACCACACCGCCGCCGAGCAATACCGAGACCCAGAACGGCAGGCCGAACAGCACTTGCAGCACGGTGCCGATCGCCAGGATCGAGGTCACGCCGATCATCAGTGCGTAGGCCAGCATGATCGCCGCGCTCGCCGAGCGGGCCATCGGGTTGTAGCGTTTTTCCAGGACCTGGGTAACGGTGTAGATCTTCAGTTTCAGCAGCGGTTTGGCGAGGAACAGGTTCAGCGCAACGATGCCGCAACCCAGTGCCGCGCAGAGCCAGAAGCCGGAGATGCCGTGGACGTAGCCCAAGCGCACGGTGCCGACGGTGGACGCGCCACCGAGCACGGTCGCGGCCATGGTGCCCATGTACAGGCTCGGGCCCAGATTACGTCCGGCGACCAGAAAGTCCTCGTTGGTCTTGGCCTTGCGCATGCCGAAGTAGCCGAGCAAGAGCATGCCGGCGGCGTAGATGAGGACGACGAATAAATCCAAAGCCATGATGGCGTGTCTCCGATTGTCTTTTTTATGGTGAAACAAATTTGGTTCTGAGTTGCTGCCCTTGTGGGAGCGGGCTTGCTCGCGAAGGCGTCGGCACATTCAAAAAGTGATGTGACTGACAGATCGCTTTCGCGAGCAAGCCTGCTCCCACAGGGGTTGTGTGTTTCTTCAGGCCGCCTGGCGCAGTGCCGATTTGGCCGGTGCTGATGCGCCTTGGCTGCGCGCATCCTGCGGCCCGAACACTTCTCGCGGTTCCGGGAACAGGCTCAGCAGCGTCAGGTACACCACCGACGCCAGACCCAGGGTCACCGGCAAGCTGATGTCGATACCGCCGGCTATTTCACCCAGCGGGCCGACGAACTGCCCCGGCAGATTGACGAAGCACAGGCCGACCGCCGCGCTCGGGATCCATGCACCCAAACCGCGCCAGTTCCAGCCGTGGCTGAACCAGTAGCGTCCGCCCTGTTCGCCGCGAGTGAACACTTGCAGGTCATCCGGGCAGTAGAAACCGCGACGCACCAGCAGACCGATGATCATGATCACCATCCATGGCGTGGTGCAGGTGATGATCAGTACGGCGAAGGTCGAAACGCTTTGCACCAGGTTCGCCGCGAAGCGTCCGATGAAGATGAAGGCAATCGACAGCACGCCGATCAGCAGCGTTGCCTTGACCCGCGACAGCACCCGTGGGAACACGCTGGACATGTCCAGCCCGGTGCCATACAGCGACGTAGTGCCGGTGGACATGCCGCCGATCACCGCAATCAGACACACCGGCAGGAAAAACCAGCTCGGCGACACCGCCAGCAGACCACCCACATAGTTGTTGGCCGCGATGTAATCCGGCGCCTTGATCGCGACGATGGTCGCGGTGCTCAGGCCGAACAGGAACGGGATGAACGTGGCGATCTGCGACAGCACCACGGCCGCCATGATTCGCTGCTTGGAGGTGTCACGCGGGATGTAGCGCGACCAGTCGCCGAGGAAGGCACCGAAGGAAATCGGATTGCTCATCGCGACCAGCGCAGCCCCGATGAACGCTGCCCAGAAGCCCGGCTGACCGAGGTTCACCGTGCCGGCGTAGTTCACATCGAAAGGACCGGCGAAGGCGAAGATGCCCAGCAGGAATAACAGGCTGGCGCTCCACACCGCGATCTTGTTCACCCACAGCAAAAAGCGGAAGCCGTAGATGCACACGGTCAGCACCAGAATCGCGAACAGACCGTAGGCCAGGCCCAGGGTCAGGTCGGTTTCCGGCAGACCGATCAGGCGTTTTGCACCACCGATCAGCGCATCCCCCGAACTCCACACCGAGAGCGAGAAAAACGCGATAGCGGTCAACAGCGACAGGAACGAGCCGACGATGCGCCCGTGCACGCCGAAATGCGCACCGGACGACACGGCATTGTTGGTGCCATTGAGCGGGCCGAACAGGCCCATCGGTGCGAGGATCAGCGAGCCGAGCAACACGCCCAGCACAATCGCCCAGACACCGGCCTGAAACGACAGACCGAACAGCACCGGGAAACTGCCGAGCACGGCGGTGGCAAAGGTATTCGAACCACCGAAGATCATCCGGAACAGATCCGTCGGGCCAGCGGTGCGTTCGTTGTCCGGGATCTGCTCGACCCCGTGGGTTTCAATTTGCGTAAGGCTTTGGTCGTTGTTGTTGTTGTTATTCATGATCTGCTCCGATCATAAAGGCGCGCTCATCGTGCGTGAGCGTCACCTGTCTTGGATAGGGTCTGCTGACGTTGGGTGGCGAACCGCGTTGCTGCGCCAAAGTGCGCGAGGCAAGGCGCGGGATGCCGCCCATGGTTGTTCCCTTGGCAAATCCCGCAACGCAGCCTCGCGCACTTTGGCGCGCAACCCGAAGGGACGGGACCCATTTGGCGCAGGGCTGCGTTGCTCGGAACTTATTTGGAACAACCAAACTGCGTTCCTCGCGCCTTGCCCTGCGCCAAATGGGTCTCCGTCGCGGTCGTCACCCAACGTCAGCAGACCCTAGGGGATGGCAGCCCTTCCGGCATTGCGGACAAATGTTCATGGCAGGCCAGCCAATGGCCTTGTTGTTCTAGGCTCGACGCTTGTTTCTTGAAAACAATCGTCTCGCGCTCCTGGCTGAAGTGTTGCTCCCCTTGCATGCGCAGCTCGGTGGCCACGTCATGGATAAACACCGCCACGTCACCTTGCAGGCTGACGAAGGCGTTGCTCGAAGTGCACGACAGCACTTCAAAGCCATCCTCGGCGCGCCAGCTGTCCCACAAGGCCTGATAGGCATCGCGCGACAGCAGGGGCTGTTCGAGGGTGTAGAAGACGAAGCTCGCATCGATGCTGAACGCGCCGAAGTAAGCCTCGCGATCATTACGGGCGAAGGCGGACACCAGGTCGGCGGCCGCTTTCAAGACCTGATCACGTTCGTTCATGACCGAACCCTCAGCGGTGGACCACGCCAGGCAGTACGCAGAGCATTTCGTACAGCAGGTTGGCGGCCAGCAGCGAGGTGTTGCCGGTGGTGTCGTAAGCGGGCGAGACTTCTACCAGATCGCAGCCGATCAGGTCGAGGCCCTGACAGCCACGGACGATTTCAATCGCCTGAATGGTCGTCAGACCACCGATCTCCGGGGTGCCGGTGCCCGGCGCCCAGGCCGGGTCGATGCCGTCGATGTCGAAGCTCAGGTACACCGGACCGCCACCGACTTTCTCGCGCACTTCGGCCATCAGCGGTGCCAGCGACTTGTGCCAGCACTCTTCGGCCTGCACCACGCGGAAGCCCTGATCGCGGCTCCAGTTGAAGTCGTCAGCGGTGTAGCCCTGCGCGCGCAGACCAATCTGCACCACGCGGTCGCAGTCCAGAAGACCTTCTTCGACGGCGCGACGGAAGGTAGTACCGTGAGCGATCTTCTCGCCGAACATGTGATCGTTGACGTCAGCGTGTGCATCGATGTGCACCAGACCGACCTTGCCGTGCTTTTTGTGAATTGCCCGCAGGATCGGCAGGGTGATGGTGTGGTCGCCACCCAGGGTCATCGGGATCACGTTGTGCTCGAGGATGTTGTCGTAGGCTTCTTCGATGATGCGCACGGCGTCGAGCAGGTTGAAGGTGTTGATCGCCACGTCACCGATGTCGGCGACCGACAGCGAGTCGAACGGCGCAGCCCCGGTGGCCATGTTGTAAGGGCGGATCATCACCGATTCGGTGCGGATGTCGCGTGGCCCGAAGCGGGTGCCGGGGCGCAGCGAAGTACCGATGTCCAGTGGCACGCCAACAAAGGCTGCGTCCAGGCCGGCAGCAGTCGGAACATGGGGGAGTCGGAGCATGGTGGCGATGCCGCCGAAGCGCGGCATTTCGTTGCCGCCCAGTGGTTGGTGAAGAATCTTGTCCACGGGTAGGGCCTCATCGTCTTTGTTTTATTTATGTCGGCGCGCCGCATTCGCAAGGTCACGGGCACCGCTGTGGCACCGATTCTGCGAAATGTAGTGAGGCGGAAGAATCGCTACGGGCAAATACTTAGTTCAGATTTTTCTAAACTAATGCCAGACTTCCCCCCTACCTGCTCGTTCCCACGCTCGGCGTGGGAATGCATCCACGGACGCTCCGCGTCCAGCCGTAATCGCAGGTGACGCAGAGCGTCACGGGCGGCATTCCCACGCAGAGCGTGGGAACGATCCTTGGAGTAGACATGGCCAACGCTTTACCCGACCTGAAACTATTGCGCATCTTCGTCAGTGTGGTTCGGCATCAGGGCTTCGCCAATGCGCAGCAGGAGCTCAACCTGTCGACCTCGGCGATCAGCACTTACATGAGCCAGCTCGAAGCGGCGCTGGGTCTGGTGCTGTGCCATCGCGGGCGGGGCGGGTTCAGTCTGACCAGCAAGGGTGAACTGTTCCATCAGGAAACCCTGCGCCTGCTGGCCGAACTCGAAGGTTTCGAGCAATACGCCGCCGCGCTCAAGGGTGAATTGCGCGGCACGCTCAACCTCGGGGTGATCGACTCCACCGTCAGCGACAAGGCCTTGCCGTTCGCCGAAGCCATCGGCGCCTACAGCCAGGAACACCCGGCGGTGCATTTGCACTTGTCGGTGATGAGCCCGTACGAACTGCAACTTGGCGTGCAGGACAACCGTCTGGATCTGGCGATCGGCGCGTTCTCCACGCGCATGAGCGGTCTGGTCTACATGCCGCTGTACCGCGAGCAGCACTGGCTGTATTGCAGCAGCCGCCACCCGCTGTTCAACGAGCGACGCATCCCCGAGCAGGTCATCACCCAGCAACGCATGGTCGGCCGGGGTTACTGGAGCCAGGCCGAGCTGGCGCGTCACGGTTTCAAGCACAGCGCCGCCACCGTGGAAAGTATGGAAGCGCAGCTGATTCTGGTGCTGTCTGGCGCCTACATCGGTTACCTGCCGGAACACTACGCCCAGGCTTGGGCCGACAAGGGCGACTTGCGCGTGTTGTTGCCGGCGACCTTCGGTTATCAGGCGCCGTTTTCGATGATCATGCGCCGTGGCCGCAGCCGCGAGCCGCTGATCCAGACTTTCCGTGATCTGCTCAAAGCACAGCTCAATCAGGCTTAGCTTGTAGGGAAAAGAATTATGTCCAGACCTCAATGCCCGCGCTGCCTGCGCCCACAAACCCATTGCCTGTGCCCGCTGATCCCGAGCCTCGACAGCCGCACCCGGGTGTTGCTGTTGCAGCACCCGAGCGAGGTCAATCACGCGCTGAACACGGCGCGACTGGCGGCGCTGGGTTTGACCAATGCCGAGCTGATTGTCGGTGAAGTGTTCGAGGATCTGCCGGCACTGCTCAACCGACCGGGGTATCAGGCGCGCTTGCTGTTTCCCGCCGACGATGCGCAACCGATGCAGGCTTATGGCGAATCAGATGAGCCGCTGTTGCTGGTGGTGCCGGACGGCACGTGGCGCAAGGCGCGCAAGATGCTCCACCTCAATCCGCTGCTGGCGGGGTTGCCACGGGTGACGCTGGCCGCGGGCGGAGTGTCGCGCTATCGGCTGCGCAAGGCGCCGGGGCCGGGTGCGTTGTCGACCATCGAGGCGATCGTGCAGGCGCTGGAAACCCTTGAAGCGCCGACCACGTTTGCGCCGCTGCTCAAACCGTTCGAGGCGTTGATCGAGGGGCAGATTGCGGCGATGGGGGAGGAGACCTTCCAGCGTAATCATGGCGATAGATGATCGTTCCCACGCGGAGCGTGGGAACGATCATTCGCTAGCGCTCGCGCATCGCCTCGGTCCTGGCCTTGAGCACGGGTTTGAGCAGGTAATCGAGGACGCTTTTCTCCCCGGTAATAATGTCCACCGTCGCCACCATCCCCGGGATGATCAGCAGTGGTTTCACATCCCCGCCCAAATGGTTTTTATCGGTCCTGACCTGAATCAGATAGAAACTGTTGCCCTTGTCATCGGTGATGGTGTCGGCGCCGATCAGCTCCAGTTTTGCGCTCAGCCCACCGTAGATCGTGTAGTCATAGGCGCTGAACTTGACCATGGCTTTCTGGCCCGGGTGCAGGAACGCGACGTCCTGTGGACGGACCTTGGCTTCGATCAGCAGGTTGTCTTCCAGCGGCACGATTTCCACCATGTCGCTGCCCGGCTGCACCACGCCGCCGATGGTGTTGACCTTGAGTTGCTTGATCACCCCGTGCACCGGCGAGGTCACGGTGGTGCGGCTGACGCGGTCGTCGATGGCGATGCTCGACGCGGTGATTTTCGACAGGTCGGTGCGTTTCTGATTGAGGTCCTTGGCCGCGTCGGAGCGGAAGGTCTGCTCCGATTCGTCGATCTTGCTCTTGATCTCGTTGATCGCCGATTCCGCCCGGGGGATGGCCAGCGTCGTCGCGTTCAGCGAGCCACGAATCTCCACCGCGCTGCGCTTGAGCCGCAGGATTTCCACTGGCGATACCGCACCAGTGCCAACCAGCGGCGCCGACATGTTCATCTCTTGCTGCAGCAGCGCCAGGCTGGAGCTGTACTGGCCTTGTTTGGAGCGGAATTCCGCCAGCTCCTGGGTTTTCTGCCGCAGCTGTTCGGTGAGGGTACGTTGCTCACTGGCCAGTCGCCGCTGGCGCTGGTCGTACAGTGCCCGTTCGTCTTCGGCGACCTGTGGCGCCTTGGCGATCACCTCGTCAGACAGCTTGAACGGGCGCCCCTCGGCTTCGGCGGAGAGGCGTTCGACTTGCGCGGTCAGGGCGTAACGGTCGGCCTCGCTCTCACCCTTGTTCGACAGGAAGCGCGTGTCATCCAGGCGCAACAGCTTGTCGCCCTTGTTCACCATCTGCCCTTCACGCACGAAAATTTCGGTGACGATCCCGCCCTCAAGGTTCTGGATCACCTGGACCTTGCTCGACGGAATCGCCTTGCCTTCGCCCATAGTCACTTCTTCAAGCACTGCAAACTTGGCCCAGACCAGCGCGCTGATCAGCAGCGCCGCCGCCAGCCACACGGTGATCCGCGACCAGCGCGGCGAGTCCTGCAAAGACGCGCCGGCGGTTTCCGGCATGAACTCGGCTTCGGCGCTTTTGCCGAAACTGTCGAAGTAGCCGCGTGACTTACTACCTGAAGATGCAGACATGGGGCGATACCCCTCAGTTGAGAAACATCAAACTGGATGACCCATCAGTGGCCAGGGACACTAATCTGTGACCAGAGAACTCCCCTGTTGCCATAGAGCCACTCTGTGACCCGATAGCTTCCCTGTTGCCATAGAGCCACTCTGTGACCCGATAGCTTCCCTGTTGCCATAGAGCCTCCCTGTGGTGAGGGGATAAATCCCCTCGCCACAGGTTTTTGTGTAAAGCATGGGTTTGTGTAGTGACACAGCTTTTGTACAAGCCACCGGGTTCGTGAAAACCATCCGTATGTGTACGCCTTTACACCGCCGCCGAGCCGACACGGCCCTTGCGCAGTGCATCGATGACCGCTTCTTTCGGGCCGTCGGCGACGACTCGACCGTTGTCCAGTACCAGCAGTCGGTCCACCAGACTCAGCATCGAGGTGCGATGGGTGACCAGCAGCAGTGTCTTGCCTTGCACCCAGCCGTGGAGCTTCTGGCGCAGCAGGTCTTCGCTGCTGTTGTCCATGGCGCTGGTGGGTTCGTCGAGCAGCATGATCGGCGGGTCGAGCAGCAACGCCCGGGCCAGCAGCACGGCCTGGCGTTGGCCGCCGGAGAGCAGTTGTCCGCGCTCGCCCACCGGGCGGTCGAAACCTTGCGGATGCTGGCGGGCCAGTTCGGTGACACCGGTCAGTTCGGCGACTTCGAGCATGCGCGAATCGCTGATGTAACGTGCGCCGAGGGTCAGGTTGTCGCGCAGGCTGCCGGCCAGCAGCGGCAGGTCGTGGGCGACGTAGCCGATCTGCTGGCGCAGGTCGGCGACATCCAGTTGCCGCAGGTCGAGGCCGTCGAGCAGCAACTGGCCTTCTTCGGGTTCATAGAAGCCCATCACCAATCGCGCAAGGGTGCTTTTGCCTGAACCGCTGCGGCCGATGATGCCGATCCGCTCGCCGGGTTTCATGCTGAAGCTGATGTTGCTCAGCGCCGGTGCATTCTGACCGTTGTAGTGAAAGGTCACGCCGCTGACGTCCAGCGCACCTTGCAGTTGCGTGCGTTCCAGAGGCCGCTGCTTGCCGTCGCGCTCCTGCGGCAGGCCCATCAGCGCATCGGTACTTTTCATAGTCAGTTGCGCTTGCTGATAGCGGGTGATCAGCCCGGCGATCTGCCCCAGCGGCGCCAGTACGCGGCTACCGAGCATGTAGCTGGCGACCAGCGCACCAACGCTGAGGTTGCCGGCGATGATGCTGTAGACCCCGGCAACAATCGTCGCCATCCCGGAAAACTGTTGAATGAACAGTGTGCCGTTGGTCGCCAGCGCCGAGAGGTTGCGCGCATGGCTGTCGAGGCGGGTGAGGGCGCCGTGGGTGCTTTCCCATTTGTGCTGGCGCTCGCTTTCGGCGCTGCAGGCCTTGAGGGTTTCCAGGCCGCCGAGGGTTTCGATCAGCAGCGCCTGACGTTCGGCACCCAGGCTCAGGCTTTTTTGCACGGTGTCACGCAGGCGCACCTGAATGGCCAGGGCAAAAATGATCGTGATCGGAAACGCCAGCAGCGGAATCACCACCAGCCAGCCGCCGAGCAGGCCGATCACCACCAGCATCAACACCACGAAGGGCAGGTCGATCAGGCTGGTCAGGGTCACCGCCGTGAGGAATTCACGCAGGCCCTGAAAGTCATGAATGCTCTGGGCGAAACCACCGATGGTCGCCGGCCGCGCCTTCATCGCCATACCGGTGATGCGTTCAAATAAAGTCGCAGAAAGGATCACATCGGTTTTCTTGCCGGCGGTGTCGAGCAAGTGCGCGCGCACCACTCGCAGCACCAGTTCGAAGCCGGTGCCGATCAACAGGCCGATGGCCAACACCCACAGGGTCGAGGTGGCCTGATTGGGCACCACGCGGTCGTAGGTTTGCATGACGAACAGCGGCACCATCAGGCCCAGCAGGTTGATCAGGAAACTGGCGAGGATCGCGTCGCTGTACAGCCATTTCGACAGCTTCAGGGTGTCGCGAAACCAGGCGTGGACCCGCGGCACCAGCGGGGAGCGCAAGTCTTCGAGTTCGTGGCGCGGACGGGCGAACAAGGCCTGGCCGCTGTAGTGTTCGGCCAACTCTTCACGGCTGACCCATTGCTCGCCGCCATCGGCTTCGCTGGGCAGAATCAGCACCTTGCCGTCGTCGGCGAAACGCCGCAGCACAGCGGTACGCCCATCCTTGAGCAGCAGCAGAATCGGCAGGTTCAGCGCTGAGATGTCTTTCAGTTCTCGTCGCAGCAAACGCGCCTGCAAACCGGCCCGGGCTGCTGCACGGGGCAGCAGATCCAGGCTCAGGCGTTGCTTGTTCAGGGGCAGCCCGGCACTCAGGCTGGCGCGACTGACAGTCGCGCCGTGGAGTTTGCAGAGGATCAACAGACCGTCGAGTAACGGATCATCGAAGCTCAACCGCGGATCGACCCCGGTACTACCGGGTTCCATGCTGGTCATATTGATCGCCTCTGTTGAACGGGCTCAAGTTGATCGTTTGATCGTTCCCACGCTCTGCGTGGGAATGCCTCTAGGGACGCTCTGCGTCCAGTGACGCGGAGCGTCACGGACTGCGTTCCCACGCAGAGCGCGGGAACGATCAACATGGGACTTATTTCAGTTCCGGCAAACGCGCTTCGTTCTTCACCTCGGTCGCAGCGATCGCATCTGCCGGCAGCACGACCCGTTGCTTGCTCAGCAACTGGCCCATGTTCGCCAGCACGCGGTACATCGAATATTCCTCGGTATAGCGGATTTCGGTGTAGCGGCGGTTGGCGTTGTAGAGCTCGTTTTCACTGTCGAGCAAGTCGAGCAGGGTGCGCTGGCCGAGGCCGAACTGATCCTGATAGGCCGCGCGCACACGCTTGGTGGTCTCGGCGTATTCGCGGGCGGTCGGGGTCTGTTTCTTCGCGTTGACCATGGCGTTCCAGGCCAGGTGAATGTTCTCGTTCAACTGACGCAGGGCGTTGTTGCGGATGTCCATCGCCTGGTTGATCTGGTGCGCATCGGACGCCAGACGGGCCTTGTCGCTGCCGCCACGGAACAGGTTGTAGTTCATGATCACGCCCACGCGCCATTCGTTGTCGTGGCCTTCATCACCCTGCACGTTGTTGTTTGCACCGACTGCCGCTTCGGCATCGAAACGTGGATAGAACGGCGACTTGGCGACTTCGTACTGGCTCTCGGCCGACTGCACGTCCGCCTGCGCGGATTTCAGGTACGGGTTGTTCTCGACCATGCTCTGCTGGGCTTCCGGCAGGCTGGTGGGGATCTCGCCGCGAGTCGACGGTGGCGCTTCGAGTTCATCGGGCATGCGCCCGACCACAGCGTAGAAGTTCGATTCGGCGTCGGCCAGATCGACTTCGGCGGTGTCGAGGTTGTTTTGCGCCAGCGCCTTACGGGCCACCGACTGATCGGAGTCGGCGGTGCTGCCGATGCCGCGCTCGGTGCGCAGGCCGATCTGATCGTTGACGCGCAAGTGCGCTTGCAGGTTGTTCTTGGCCAGGGTCACCAGTTCGCGCCGCTTCAGCACTTCGAGGTAAACCTCGATGGTGCGCAGGGCCAGATCCTGGGCGGTACCTTGCGCATAGTAGGCGCGCGAATTGGACACGCCCTTGGTGCGCTCGACCTCGTTGGCGGTGTTGAAACCGTCGAAGATCATTTGCCGCAGCCGCAGTTCCGACTGGGTGTAATTGAGGATTTCGGTGTGATGATTACCGAGGGCCCGGGTGTTGGTGTTGTCGCTGTAGCCACGCCCGTAGGCGGCGTTCAGATCGACGGACGGATAGAAGCCGCCCTTGGCGACTTTCACTTGTTCATCGGCCGACAGTTTGGCATCCACGCGCGAAGCGAGTTCCGGGTGGGTGGCAATGGTGCTTTGAATCGCTTCGGTCAGGTTCATGGCCTGGGCTTGGGAAGTGCAAGCCATGGCCAGCAAAACCGCGCTGCAGAGGGGGGTTAAAACGCGCATGGGGTGCATCTCCCTGGTCCTGATGGTGCGTTACTGTCGCCAAATATTTGACGATATTTTGAGGTGTAAGCGTTTCACTCTTGTAACAACAGAGCTAAGAACATCCTGAAGCGTAGCTAAGAAAAAATTTTCATAAGTCTTATGCCGAAAAAAACTTATGCGCTTGGCAAAATCCGGCACATTGTTCAGGACGAAAGCCTTTGTTTCATGCGCTTTAGGGAGCACAAAAAGGCTTGAGGAAAGTTCCACTCACTTTGCGACATACGGCGAAGTAATGCTGAAGGGGAGGGACGCGTAGCGGCAGATGAGCGACAGATTTTTGTCACTCGGGTGATTCACCACCGTTACGTAGCGTTAGTGGGCCTGCTGCATCGATCAGGATTCTGAAGTGCTTGAAAGCACTGAAGTTTCCTTGTTTGCGCAAACCTGCGAAACGAACTGTCGAGGTGCGAGCGTCACCCCGGCAACCCGATTGAGCCATGGGCTGCTTCGCGAACCAGTGCCGACGGTGGTCGGCAGCGGAGGAATTTCACATGGCAACGCTCATCGGGATCGTCACTAAAGTCATTGGTCAGGTTTTTGCGCAGGGCACCGACGGCACGCGCCGCGCCTTGGTCAAAGGCGACCGCCTGTTTGCCGGCGATCAAGTGATCACCGGCGCAGAAGGCGCCGTCGCCGTTCATCTGCAAAACGGCCATGAGTTGACCCTGGGCCGCGACAGCAGCATGACCATGTCCGGGCAACTGCTGGCCAACCAGGCGGTGCACGTCGATTCCCCTGAAGCGCTGACGCCGAGCGAAGCGCAACTGACCGATGTCGAGCAGATCCAGAAAGCCATCGCCGCCGGTGAAGATCCGACCAAAGCCGCGGAAGCGACCGCTGCCGGTCCAAACGCACCGACTGGGGTACCAGGCGAGGCGGGTGGCGGCCACAGCTTTGTATTGCTGACCGAAGTAGGCGGGCGGGTGGATCCGGTCATTGGCTTCCCGACCGCCGGTTTCAATGGCATTCCCGAGTTTCCCGAAGAGCGCCATAACGTCGTCATCGACAATGGCGACAACACGCCAATCGTGCCGCCGCCGGTGAACAATCTGGTGACGCTCAGCGGCCTCGCGGTACCCGGGGGCGAGTTGACCCTCAACGAAGCCAATCTGCCTGACGGCTCCTCGGCCAATCCCGGCGCGCTGACTCAGAGCGGCAGCTTCACGGTCTCGGCGCCGGACGGTCTGAGCAGCCTGAACATCGGCGGCATCAACGTGATCAGCGGCGGCGTGGCGGGCGGATTTCCACAGTCGATCACCACGCAACTGGGCAATACCCTGACCATCACCGGCTACAACGCCGCGACTGGAGTTGTCAGCTACAGCTACACCCTCAACGGCAATGACGCGCACCCGGCCGGTGACGGCGCCAATAGCCTCAGCGAACATTTCACCGTGACCGCCGGCGACAGCAATGGCGACAGCGCCACCGGCTCGCTCGACGTCAACATCATCGACGATGTGCCCAAAGCGGCGAATGACAGCAACGCCAACACCGCCTCGGAAACCCTGTTGACCCTGACCGGCAACGTCCTGACCAATGATGTGCAAGGCGCTGACCGCGTGCCCACCGGCCCCGTCACCGCCGGTACATTTACCGGGACGTTCGGTACCCTGGTGTTAAATGCCAATGGCACTTACACCTACACCCTGAACACCAGTGACGCCGATTTCAAAGCCCTGCACGGCGGTGGCAATGGCACTGAAACCTTCACCTACACCATCACCGATTCCGATGGTGATATCAGCACCGCCAACCTGGTGCTGCAGATCCACAACAACGACGATCCGGTGGTGATCAACGGGTTAAGCGTTGAAGGTGGCGAGCTGACGGTTTACGAAAAAAACCTCAGCACTGGCAGCGAGCCGGATTCCACCGCGCTGACCCAAAGCGGCACCTTCAGCATCACGGCGCTGGATGGCGTCACCACGCTGACCGTCGGCGGCATCGCTGTCGTTACCAATGGCGTGGCCGCAGGCTTCCCGCAATCGATCACCACACCACTGGGCAGCACGTTCACGATCACCGGTTTCAACGCCGCCACCGGAGTGGTCAGCTACAGCTACACCCTCGATCACAACGACGCGCATCCGACCGGCAATGGCGCCAACTCATTGCCTGAGCAATTCGCCGTCACCGTGGTCGACGACAACGGCACGACTGCCAATGCGACCCTTGATGTGAACGTGGTCGACGACCTGCCCAAAGCGCTGAACGACAGCAACACCGGCACCGCCTCGGAAACCAACCTCACGCTGACCGGCAACGTCCTGACCAACGACGTCCAGGGCGCCGACCGTGTGCCCACCGGCCCAGTCACCGCAGGCACTTTCACCGGTACCTACGGCACCCTGGAATTGCACACCGACGGCACTTACACCTACACGCTCAACCCAACCGATGCGGACTTCAAAAACCTGCATGGCGGTGGCAATGGCACGGAGAACTTCACCTACACCATCACCGATTCGGATGGTGATACCAGCACCGCGAACCTCGTCCTGCAAATCCATAACAACGATGACCCTGTGATCATCAATGGCTTGAACGTTGATGGGGGGGAGCTAACAGTCTTTGAGAAAGACCTCGGCACCGGCAGCGCCCCGGATTCCACTGCATTGACGCAAAGCGGTACTTTCACCATTACCGCACTGGACGGCGTTACGACGCTGACCGTGGGGGGGATTGCCGTGGTCACCAACGGCGTGGCCGCAGGCTTCCCGCAATCGGTTACCACGCCGCTGGGCAGCACGCTCACCATCACCGGCTTCAACGCCACAACCGGTGTTGTGAGTTACAGCTACACCCTCGATCACAACGATGCGCATCCGACCGCCAATGGTGCCAACTCGCTTTCGGAACAGTTCGGCGTCACGGTGGTGGATGACAACGGCACCACTGCCAACGCAACCCTTGATGTGAACGTGATCGACGATCTGCCTAAAGCGGTTAATGACAGCAACAATGGCACCGCCTCGGAAACAACCCTCACGCTGACCGGCAACGTTCTGACCAACGACGTCCAGGGCGCCGACCGCGTGCCCACCGGCCCAGTCACCGCAGGCACTTTCACCGGTACCTACGGCACCCTGGAATTGCACACCGACGGCACTTACACCTACACGCTCAACCCAACCGATGCCGACTTCAAAAACCTGCATGGCGGTGGCAACGGCACCGAGACGTTCACCTACACCATCACCGACTCGGACGGCGATACCAGCACCGCCAACCTGGTCCTGCAGATCCACAACAACGACGATCCTGTGGTGATCAGTGGCCTGGACGTCAACGGCGGCGAACTGACGGTTTACGAGAAAAACCTCAGCACCGGCAGCGCGCCTGACGCCAATGCCCTGACCCAAAGTGGCACCTTCACCATCACCGCGCAGGATGGCGTCACCACGCTGACTGTCGGCGGCATCGCCGTGGTCACCAACGGCGTGGCCGCAGGCTTCCCACAATCGGTCACCACACCGTTGGGTAGCACCCTGACCATCACCGGTTTCAACGCCGCCACCGGCGTAGTCAGCTACAGCTACACGTTGGATCACAACGATGCGCATCCGACCGCCAACGGCGCAAACAACCTGCCCGAGCAGTTCGCCGTCACCGTGGTCGACGACAACGGCACCACCGCCAACGCAACCCTCGACGTCAACATCATCGACGACCTGCCCAAAGCGGTTAATGACAGCAACACCGGCACTGCGTCAGAAACCAACCTGACCCTGACCGGCAACGTCCTGACCAACGACGTTCAGGGCGCCGACCGTGTGCCCACCGGCCCAGTCACCGCAGGCACTTTCACCGGTACCTACGGCACCCTGGAATTGCACACCGACGGCACCTACACCTACACGCTCAACCCAACCGATGCCGACTTCAAAAACCTGCACGGCGGTGGCAACGGCACCGAGACGTTCACCTACACCATCACCGACTCGGACGGCGATACCAGCACCGCCAACCTGGTCCTGCAGATCCACAACAACGACGATCCCGTGGTGATCAGTGGCCTGGACGTCAACGGCGGCGAACTGACGGTTTACGAGAAAAACCTCAGCACCGGCAGCGCGCCTGACGCCAATGCCCTGACCCAAAGTGGCACGTTCACCATCACCGCGCAGGATGGCGTCACCACGCTGACTGTCGGTGGTATCTCCGTGGTCACCAATGGCGTCGCTGCAGGCTTCCCGCAATCGGTTACCACACCGCTCGGCAGCACACTGACCATCACCGGCTTCAACGCAGCTACTGGTGTTGTGAGTTACAGCTACACCCTCGACCACAACGACGCTCACCCAACGGCCAACGGCGCAAACAACCTGCCCGAGCAGTTCGCCGTCACCGTAGTCGACGACAACGGCACGACCGCCAACGCAACGCTCGATGTGAACATCATCGACGACCTGCCAAAAGCAGTGAACGACAGCAATACAGGCACTGCATCAGAAACCAACCTGATCCTGACCGGCAACGTCCTGACCAACGACGTTCAGGGCGCCGACCGCGTGCCGACTGGCCCAGTCACCGCCGGCACTTTCACCGGCACTTACGGCACTCTGGAACTGCACACCGACGGCACCTACACCTACACGCTCAACCCAACCGATGCGGACTTCAAAAACCTGCATGGCGGTGGCAATGGCACGGAAACCTTCACCTACACCATCACCGATTCGGACGGTGATGCCAGCACCGCGAATCTCGTCCTGCAGATCCATAACAACGATGACCCTGTGATCATCAATGGCTTGAACGTTGATGGGGGGGAGCTAACAGTCTTTGAGAAAAACCTCGGCACCGGCAGCGCCCCGGATTCCACTGCATTGACGCAAAGCGGTACTTTCACCATTACCGCACTGGACGGCGTTACGACGCTGACCGTGGGGGGGATTGCCGTGGTCACCAACGGCGTGGCCGCAGGCTTCCCGCAATCGGTTACCACGCCGCTGGGCAGCACGCTCACCATCACCGGCTTCAACGCCACAACCGGTGTTGTGAGTTACAGCTACACCCTCGATCACAACGATGCGCATCCGACCGCCAATGGTGCCAACTCGCTTTCGGAACAGTTCGGCGTCACGGTGGTCGATGACAACGGCACCACTGCCAACGCAACCCTTGATGTGAACGTGATCGACGATCTGCCTAAAGCGGTTAATGACAGCAACACCGGCACCGCCTCGGAAACCAACCTGATCCTGACCGGCAACGTCCTGACCAACGACGTTCAGGGCGCCGACCGCGTGCCGACTGGCCCAGTCACCGCCGGCACTTTCACTGGTACCTACGGCACGCTGGAACTGCACACCGACGGCACCTACACCTACACGCTGAACCCCACCGACGCCGACTTCAAAAACCTGCACGGCGGTGGCAACGGCACCGAGACGTTCACCTACACCATCACCGACTCGGACGGCGATACCAACACCGCCAACCTAGTCCTGCAGATCCACAACAACGACGATCCCGTGGTGATCAGTGGCCTGGACGTCAACGGCGGCGAACTGACGGTTTACGAGAAAAACCTCAGCACCGGTAGCGCTCCGGATGCCAATGCGCTGACCCAAAGTGGCACCTTCACCATCACCGCGCAGGATGGCGTCACCACGCTGACTGTCGGCGGCATCGCCGTGGTCACCAACGGCGTGGCCGCAGGCTTCCCACAATCGGTCACCACGCCGCTCGGCAGCACGCTGACGATCACCGGTTTCAACGCCGCCACCGGCGTAGTCAGCTACAGCTACACGTTGGATCACAACGATGCCCACCCAACCGCCAACGGCGCAAACAACCTGCCTGAGCAGTTCGGCGTCACGGTGGTGGATGACAACGGCACCACTGCCAACGCAACCCTTGATGTGAACATCATCGACGACCTGCCCAAAGCGGTTAATGACAGCAACACCGGCACTGCGTCAGAAACCAACCTGACCCTGACCGGCAACGTCCTGACCAACGATGTGCAGGGCGCCGACCGTGTGCCCACCGGCCCAGTCACAGCAGGCACTTTCACCGGTACCTACGGCACCCTGGAACTGCACACCGACGGCACCTACACCTACACGCTGAACCCAACCGATGCCGACTTCAAAAACCTGCACGGCGGAGGCAACGGCACGGAAACCTTCACCTACACCATCACCGACTCGGACGGCGATACCAGCACCGCCAACCTGGTCCTGCAGATCCACAACAACGACGACCCGGTGATCCTCAACGGCCTCGACGTCAATGGTGGCGAACTCACGGTCTACGAAAAAAACCTCAGCGACGGCAGCAGCCCCAACACCCCGGCCCTGACCCAGAGCGGCACCTTCACCGTGACCGCGCTCGATGGTCTGCAAACCCTCACCGTCGGCGGCATCGCCGTGGTCACCAATGGTGTCGCTGCAGGCTTCCCGCAATCGGTCACTACACCGCTCGGCAGCACGCTGACCATCACCGGTTACAACCCGGCCACGGGCGTGGTGAGTTACAGCTACACGCTGGTGGACAACGAGGCTCACCCGACCGGTAACGGCGCCAACAGCCTCACCGAGAACTTCAACGTGGTCGCCACCGACGGCGATGGCAGCACCGCCTCCGGGCAGATCAACGTCAATATCATCGATGACCTGCCGACCGCGAAAGCCGACACCGGCTCGGTGGTGGAGGGCGGTACGGTCAATGTCAGCGTGCTGGGCAATGACGTTACCGGTGCGGACGGCGCAGCGGCGGGCGGTGCAGTGGTCGGCGTGCGCGCCGGCGGCGACACTTCAAGCTCGGCGATCGGTGGCCTCAACAGCAACATCAACGGCACCTACGGCTACCTGACTCTGGATGCGGCGGGCACCGCCATTTACCACAGCAACCCGAACTCGGTGAGCCCACCGGGTGCCACCGACACCTTCACCTACACCATCCGCGACGGTGACGGCGACGAAAGCACCACCACCATCACCATCAATGTGGCCGACAGCAAACTCGTAGCCTCGGTCGATCAGGATGTGACGGTCTATGAAAAAGCTCTCGACCTGACCAAGGACGGCCAGGATCTGGCCCCCGGAACGGTGACCGGCAGTGATCCGAGCAATACCGGCGAAACCGCCACCGGCACGCTGGTCGGCGCGGTCACTGGCGGCAGCGGGGCGATCACTTACACCCTGGTCGGCAGCGCCACCGGCACTTACGGGCAGATCCAGCTCAACGCCGACGGCACCTACACCTACACCCTGACCTCGGCGCCGAAAACCACGCCGAACGCCAACGACGGCGCCAACACCCTGAGCGAAAGTTTCACCTACAAAGCCACTGATGCGCTGGGCAACAGCACCACCAGTACGCTCGTGGTCAACATCGTCGACGACGTGCCAAAAGCTGTACCTTCGGATCGTTCGGTGGCGGCGGTGGAGATCGATTCGAACCTGCTGATCGTCCTCGACATCTCCGGCAGCATGGTCGATCCGTCAGGCGTGCCGGGGCTGTCGCGGCTGGATCTGGCGAAACAGGCCATCAGTGCCTTGCTCGACAAATATGACGACCTTGGTGATGTGAAGGTGCAACTCGTCACCTTCAGCAGCAGTGCCACCGACAGAACGTCGGTGTGGGTTGACGTGGCAACCGCCAAATCGATTCTCGCCGGCCTCACGGCGGGTGGTGGCACCAACTACGACGCGGCTGTGGCGATGATGCAAAACGCCTTCAACACCTCGGGCAAACTCACCGGGGCGCAGAACGTCGGCTACTTCTTCTCCGACGGCAAACCGACCACCGGCCAGGAGATCGGTACCGCCGACGAGACCGCGCTGAAAAACTTCCTCGATGCCAACAACATCAAGAACTACGCGATTGGCCTGGGCAGCGGCGTGAGCAACGCCAACCTCGACCCGCTGGCCTATGACGGCATCAGCCACACCAACACCAACGCAGTGGTGGTCACCGACCTCAATCAACTCAACTCGGTGCTGTCGGGCACCGTGGAAGGGGCGCCGGTCACCGGTTCGCTGCTGGGCGAGGGCGGTACGTTCGGTGCCGATGGCGGTTTCATCAAATCCATCGTGATCGACGGCACCACCTATACCTATGACCCGCGCGCCAACAGCGGCCAGGGTTCGTTGACCCCAAGCGGCGGCACCAACCACGGCACGTTCAACACGGTGAACAACACGCTGAGCATCGCCACCAACAACAGCGGCACACTGGTGATCAACCTCGACACTGGCGATTACAGCTACACCTCGCAGAAAACCACCACCACGGTGATCACCGAGAACATCGGTTTCACCCTCAGCGACAACGACGGCGACCTCGCCAGCTCGACGCTGACCGTGAAAGTGATCCCCAACTCGCCACCGGTGGCGGCGGACGATCACGTCATCACCAACGTGCTGTCGAGCAGCGTCACAGTGCCGGGCGAACTGTTGCTGGCCAACGACACCGATCCCGACGGCGACACGCTCAACGCTTCGCCTACCGCGTTCAACACTGGTTGGGTGGCCAAGGGCGCGGACTTCACCGGCACCGGTGCGATCAACTTCGCCGGCACCGGCAACACAGCCGCCAACCAGAGCCTGGCCGATGTGCGCAACGCGTTTGCGGCCAATACCGCAGCGATGACGGCAGTACTGGTGGTCAGCGGCTACCTCGGCGCGGTGACCAACGCCAATGCCAACGATGAAGACCTGATCACCGTCAAACTGAAACAGGGCGAAACCCTGAACCTGGATCACAACCTGGCGGCCGGCCACGTCACGATGGAGTACTCGGTCAACGGCGGCGCGTTCACCAGCATCGCCGACGGCGGCACCATCACCGCCAGCGCCGATGGCACTTATCAGATCCATGTGACCAACATCAGCAACACCAGCGGCAGTAACCCGACGGCAGCGGAAAACTACCAACTGACCATGACGGTCAACTACGCCGGCGCCCACGACGTGACGCCGGACTTCAACGGTACCTACACCGCCAACGACAACCACGGCGGCAGCGACACGGCCAACGTCAGCATCACCTATCAGGATGGTCATACCCTCACCGGTACCGCAGGCGACGACATCCTGGTAGCCGGCACTGGCAACAACATCCTCAACGGCGGCGACGGCAATGACGTGCTGACCGCCGGCTCCGGCAATAACGAGATGCACGGCGGCGCCGGCAACGACTTGCTCTACAGCGGCCCGGGCAACGACATTCTCGACGGCGGCACCGGCATCGATACGGTCAGCTATGCTCATGCCACCGCCGGGGTTACGGTCAACCTCGGCCTGCTCGGTGCGCAAAACACCATTGGCGCCGGCACCGACACCCTCAGCAATATCGAAAACCTGGTCGGTTCGAACTTCAACGACACCCTGACCGGCGACAACAATAACAACGTGATCAACGGCGGCCTCGGCAACGACATCCTCAACGGTGGCGGCGGTGACGACCTGCTGATCGGCGGCATGGGCAACAACACCCTGACCGGCGGCCCGGGCGCCGACACCTTCCAGTACCTGAAGGGCAACACCGGCCACGACACCATCACCGACTTTACCCCGGGCACCGACAAGCTCGACCTGTCGCAACTGCTGCAAGGTGAAAACGGCACCACGGCGTCGCTCGACGACTACCTGCACTTCACCGTCACCGGCAGCGGCGCCTCGGTGCTCACCAGCATCGACGTCAGTGCCCTGGCCGGCGCCACGCCGAACCAGACCATCGACCTGGCCGGCGTCAACCTCGCCAGCCACTACGGCGTGACCCCGGGGGCGGGCGGGGTGATTGCCAGCGGGCATGACACGGCGACGATCATCAGCGGGATGTTGAATGATCATTCGTTGAAGGTGGATACGGTGTAAGCGGCTTTTGATTCGGGCCTGAAACGACAAAACCCGCCGCCCCGGTTATGGGGCGGCGGGTTTTGTCTGTCTGATGGTATGGCGTTGCTCATTCGTGATCGTTCCTACGCTCTGCGTGGGAATGCAGCCGGGACGCTCCGCGTCCTCTCCAGAGCCGAACGCAGAGCGTCCGAAGAGGCATTCCCACGCAGAGCGTGGGAACGATCGGTTGTCTGGCCTACTGCGGCAACTCCAGATTATCCATCACCCGATTCACCGCCAACTCCCCGAGCATGATCAGTTGCGCAATCCCCAACAGCGTCCTGCGCTGCGACGCGGGTATGAGGTGGGCGAAGTCATGAGCGATGGTTCTGGCTGAGGCGAGTGTTTCGCTGGCATCGGCCAGCAGTTCTTCGTTTTTGAAGTCTGCGGTCACGGCGTACATCCGGCGGGTTTTTCGGGGCGGTGGGGGGGAGCCGGGTGGGCAGAGATAGTGGTCGAGGGCGCGCTCGGCGGCGTCGTTGAGCTTTTTTGAATCGAGGGATTCGTAGGGTGAGGCGAGATCGGTTTCGGGCGGGTTGGGTGTTGGTTTGATCATGGTGATACTCCGTGGTCGATTTGGCCGCCACGGCTCATCGCTAAACAAGTAAAGGTGGCGGCTGTACGCAGGTTAGCGATCCGGGTCACAGAAACCCCGGGTAGACCCGAAGGTCTCCCACGCACAGCCACCATGACGCCAAGTGCAGATAGACAAAGCTGCAATTGAGACTGGGGATTGAGCGTCTGTAGGGTATCGGATCGCTAAACCCGATCGCTGATTCGTCAGCGACCAACCCACAATAAAACCCGAGCCCAAGGCGCACAAGCCGGCGGATTCTGGCGTAGCTGTAGGCAAAGGCGCAAGGGTGTGTAGCCTGTAAGGCGTGTCTGGAGGTGTCTTTTAAACAGCCTGAGATTTCGACAGGGTGTGTCGGATAGCTGTAGAGAATGGCAGATGTGCGGTGTTCTGAATTTCGCCTTCCAGAAACGCTAGAAAGTCGTCCGGCGAAAAATCATCGGCTATAGCCATCAGCTCCTGGACAGTCTGCAGATGCGGGCGAATAGCCTCTCGTCTTATGGCACGCAGGGCGCCGTTTTGTGCGTCAAGATTGAATAAACGTAACGTCTCGACGGCACGCGTCCGTGCTCGAACATCGAGGTTGGCAAGAGGGCTGATTGTGCCGTCGCTGACAAAAAGTAAATAGCCATCCGGATCATCTTCGTCAGGTTTGAGCAGGTCTCTGTGATCATAGGGCGGGCAATTGTCTTTGAAATTTCCGCAGGCTTCCTCCCTACAACATGAGTGGAATAGATTGGTCCATTCGAAGGTGCCCTGCGGATAACTGCGTCTTTGTCGAAAGTGCTCGATATGCGAAAGTCCTGGCACGCTGATATCCGCTTCACAGTAGGCGCAACGAGTATCTTGCATCGCTTGAAGGCACTGGCGGATTTGGTCTCTATCTGCGTGTGTCACATCAACCCATCGATGTAATCCATGCCTATATCCAGCAAGACAGTTTGGAGTAGCAGTTCGAATCAGTTTTCGCATTCGCCCGACTTCCTTATTTTTGTTGTGTCAGTTGTTTGCGTTTGAATGTTTCAAGGCGAATCAACCGATCACAATCAAGCATGACGGGGTGTTGTGTCTCAAAGTGCGTGTCCAGATATTTTCGCAATGACAGTCCTTGGTCCGACTCATGCAGATCTTGCTGAATCAAGGCTTTATATTCGCTCAATTTGCGAGAGGGTTCATTGTCTGGTGTGGGGTCAATACCCATGATGTATGCCAGAACCTGAGAACTGGTGACGCCCTGAGTTTGTTGATCGACATTACTTATTCTAACGTGACGGCAATTGTCGTCAGTCACTGTATGCAGCACACGGATACACGTTGCCTGAACGGAGGTAATTACTTGCGGGCTATGTGTGGTGACGACGAACTGGATGTTCGGAAAGGCGCCGAGCAGATCGGGTATGACCGTTTGCTGCCAAGCAGGATGAAGGTGCATATCGACTTCATCGATCAGCACCACTCCCATGCATTGGCGTGGCGCGGTGCTGCCGAAGTGAGGATTCAGCTTTACGCAGCGATAGGCAATATCGGCTGCCAAGGCAACTATGTTGCGAATACCGTCGCTGAGTTGGCTGACTTTCAGCACGCCATGTATTGGATGCTCCAACACCAAATCTGCGAACTCACTACTGTAGGCAAGATTTCTCCATCCAGTTTGTGATTCAAGCATCGAGTTGACTGTGTTCTGAACTGCTTTGACTGGATTCAAAAACTCGTCTTTAACATCGAACGTTGTTTGTCCTCGTTCAAGACTGCGAATTTGTTCTTCACGATAGGTACGAAAAATTCGTGTGTACCATTTGCTGAACTGCTTGTAGTTGGAGGCAGGGTCAAGGCTGTCTCGATAACCATAGGTTCTGGAAAGTTCGGCGTTATCGATGGGTTCAGAGGTAGGCGTGTTATCCCTCCATAGGCGACTCGTACCGTAATAGGCCAGCACAGGTAAATCGATCGGTTTGGTAACGTCCATTAATACGTTATGAAAGATCCAGCCTTGCAAATCACGAGCTTTGTTCTCCAAAGCCCTTGCACCTTGGTCGCTGCGGGTTTTCGTTCCTTTGCGAATACTGATTCGACTGCGTGACCAGGAAATGGCAGCACTCTGAAAATCAGCATGAGCCGTCAGGCGAACTGGAAGAGAGGGTTCCATTTGATGCGCCTCGACGGGGCGTAAAAAAACATCGTCAGGCTGAATGCCCGTCAAAGGAGCGTTACCCAAATCAAATCCGCGAACAAAGGGCCACAACGCCACTTTGATAGCGTCCAGCAAACTTGTCTTGCCCTGACCGTTGCGCGCAACCAGCAGCGTCAGCTGTTCATTGAGTTCCAGTGTCAGCGCGGGGAAGCAGCGGTAGTTTTCCAGATCGAGCCTGATCAGTTTCAAAGACTTTCCTCCATGTGAACCGATTCCAGGCTACGGCAGTGGCTATATTGGCGGGGACCGATGTGGTGCAAATTCTACTGTGAATGAATACAGGTGAATACATGCTCACTGCTAACGGCGTGTTTCAGGATTTGCGCAGTGTCTTCTGCCGCAAAATATAAACCGTCACCAAAACCGCACTCGTCAACATGAACCCCCGCGCCCACGGCAGTGGCACCAGGTAACACGAAAACACAATGCTCGCCCACATCAGGCCGATCGCATAGACCTTGCCCTTGAGCGGAATGCCGTTGCCATTGAGGTAGTCACGGATCCATGGCCCGAGCTTCGGGTGCTCGACCAGCCATTGATAGAAACGCGGAGAGCTGCGCGCGAAGCAGGCCGCTGCGAGCAGGAGGAAGGGCGTGGTGGGCAGGACGGGCAGGAAAATCCCGATCACCCCCAATGCCACGCTGAGCCAGCCGATGGCCAGCAGCAAGTAGCGCAACATCAGGGGACGGTTGCCTATGGGGTTGTCCATAGGCTGGTTCTTAGTGGTGACGTGGCTTGAGGATCGCCGGTTTTTCGTCTGGCGCCTGGCACAGCAGGTACAGCGCGGTCAGGGCTTCCGGGATCTGCACGATCATGTCGTCCATCAGGTTGGCGTCCTTGGCGATGTCTTCGAACTCTGGCTGTTCGTCGAACAGGCCCGAACCGACCATGATCGGCAGGAGCATTTCGCTGACTTCCTCTTCGGCGGTCTCGAACCAGGCGGCTTCACGCAGGAATACGCCTTCCATGAAACCGATGCACCAGCCGCGCAGTTCGGAATCGTCCGGCTCTTCGCCGAGATCCAGGTCACATGGCAGCTCGAATTCTTCATCGGAGGCCAGTTGACGGGCGATGTGCGCCTTGAGGCCGATCAGCGTGGCTTCGATTTCTGCGCGCTGGGCGTCATCGGCGTAATGCGGTTCTTCAGCGAACAGGGCGTCGATCCACTCACGCTCCGGTACGTCTTCGGCACAGATCGACAACGCGGTCAGGTAACCGTGGGCGGCCACGTAATCCAGCGCCTCTTCGTGCAGCTCGTCGGCGTCGAGAAAGACTTGCAGGCGGGTTAGTTGCTCAGCGAAGGACATTACGGGGCTACCTTGGGGGAATAAACAATGCGGGAATTCTAGGCCTTCTTGAGCGCTCAAGCCAGCCGCACGGCAGATTTGCCGGCTACAACACAAAACCTGTAGGAGTGAGCCTGCTCGCGATAGCGGTGTGTCAGTCACTTTGATGCTGGAAGTGCCGCCGTCATCGCGAGCAGGCTCACTCCTACAGGGAGTTATGTGTGGCAGATTAATCAGTGTCTTCTCAGCGGCACCCCCTGCCGGGGAGGGCTCGGGTATACTGCCGCGTTTTGCGCTCCCTGCCCGTATTGCGGCTGTCATTGCAATGCGCTCTTACGTTTTGTTTAAGCAGCCATGGCTGTCCTGAACCAGCCTGTGCAGGGATGTTTCGGTAGATTTTTGGAGTTTTTATGCTCGAACAGGCTCAACGCGTCCTCAAGGACATCTTCGGCTACGACAGTTTCCGTGGCCGTCAGGGTGCAATCATTGAGCGCGTGGCCAGCGGCGGTGATGCGCTGGTGCTGATGCCTACCGGTGGTGGCAAATCGCTGTGCTTCCAGGTGCCGGCGCTGTTGCGCGAGGGCCTGGCGGTGGTGGTCTCACCGTTGATCGCCCTGATGGACGATCAGGTCGCCACCCTCGAAGAGCTGGGCGTGGCCGCTGCGGCGCTGAACTCCACGCTGAGTGCCGAACAGCAGCGTGATCTGGCGACGCGGATCAAGCGCGGCGAAGTGAAAATGCTCTATCTGGCCCCCGAGCGCCTGGTACAGCCGCGCATGCTGTCGTTCCTGCAAGGCTTGAACATTGCGCTGTTCGCCATCGACGAGGCGCATTGTGTATCGCAATGGGGCCACGATTTCCGTCCGGAATACCTGCAACTGGGCCAGTTGGCGGAAATGTTCCCCGACGTGCCGCGCATCGCCCTGACCGCCACCGCCGACAAGCGCACCCGCGAAGAAATCGTCACCCGGCTGCATCTGCAGAATGCCGAGCGCTTCCTCTCGAGCTTCGATCGCCCGAACATCTTCTACCGCATCGTGCCCAAGGAGCAGCCGCGCAAGCAGTTGCTGGCGTTCCTCGCCGAGCGGCGCAGCGATGCCGGCATCGTCTACTGCCTGTCGCGCAAGAAAGTCGAGGAAGTGGCGACGTTCCTCAGTGAGCAGGGTTTCCCGGCGCTGCCGTATCACGCCGGTCTGCCCAACGATCTGCGGGCGTTCAACCAGAAGCGCTTCCTCAACGAGGAAGGCCTGATCATGGTCGCCACCGTGGCGTTCGGCATGGGCATCGACAAACCCAACGTGCGTTTTGTCGCGCACCTCGATCTGCCGAAATCCCTTGAAGCCTATTACCAGGAAACCGGTCGCGGCGGCCGTGACGGTCTGCCGGCAGATGCGTGGATGGCCTACGGTCTGCAAGACGTGGTGATGCTCAAGCAAATGCTGCAGAACTCCGAAGGCGATGAGCGCCACAAGCGTCTGGAGCAGCACAAGCTCGACGCCATGCTGTCGCTCTGCGAAGAAACCCGTTGCCGTCGTCAGACCCTGCTGGCGTATTTCGATGAAGACATGCCCGAGCCGTGCGGCCATTGCGACAACTGTGTCGATGGCGTGCAGACCTGGGACGCCACTGAACCTGCGCGTCAGGCGTTGTCGGCGATTTTCCGCACGGGGCAGCGGTATGGCGTCGGTCATCTGGTCGACGTGCTGCTGGGCAAGGACAACGAGAAAATTCGCAGTTTCGGCCATCAGCACCTGTCGGTGTGGGGTGTCGGCAAGGCGCTGAGCGAGAGCGAATGGCGCTCGCTGTTCCGCCAGTTGGTGGCGCGAGGGTTGGCGGATGTCGATCACGAAGGTTATGGCGGTCTGCGCCTCAACGACAGTTGCCGGCCATTGCTCAAGGGCGAAGTGAGCCTGGAGCTGCGCCGCGATCTCAAGCCGCAAGTCGCTGCCAAGAGCAACAGCAAGAGCCCGGCCAGCCAACTGGTGCGTGGCGAAGAGCGCGAACAGTGGGAAGCCCTGCGCGCGCTGCGGCGCAAACTCGCCGAAGAACATGGCGTGCCGCCGTACGTCATCTTCCCCGACTCGACGTTGCTGGAAATGCTCCGCAGCCAGCCGACCTCGCTGGCAGACATGGCTCGGGTCAGTGGTGTCGGTGCGCGCAAACTGGAGCGTTACGGCGAGGCCTTCCTCGAAGTGCTCGGCGGCGAGGCCGAGGCGCCGAAAGTGGTGGCCGACGTGCGTCACGAACTGATCACCCTGGCCCGCGCCGGCATGACTCCGATGCAGATCGCCGGGCAGTTGCAGTGCTCGGAGAAGAACGTCTACACGATGCTCGCCGAGGCCATCGGCAAGCAGCAGTTGTCGCTGGAGCAGGCGCTGGACTTACCGGAAGAGCTGATGGGGGAAGTGCAGGACGCGTTCCTCGACGGCGAGGGCGAATTGCCGTCGGTCGCTGAAGTGGCCGAGCTGTTTGCGGGTCGTGTTCCGGAGGGTGTGCTCTATTGCGTAAGGGCTGCGCTGCAATCGGAATTCGAAATGTAAGACGGCGTTTGCGCCAACCGTCAGGCAGTTGTAACGATTCAGTACAGGTCGGCTCTTGCCTATAGCCAAATGTCATGCTTAGCTGACTAATAATTAGTTTTTCTCTATTTGTCAGTCTACTCATGAGTGTTTTATGCCGTTAACCGATCAACACCGCTTTGGCATGCAACTGGCCCAGATGTCCCGTGGCTGGCGTGCCGAACTGGATCGCCGCCTGGCTGGTCTGGGTCTGTCCCAGGCCCGCTGGCTGGTGCTGCTGCATCTGGCGCGATTTGAAGACGCGCCGACCCAACGCGAGCTGGCGCAAAGTGTCGGCGTCGAAGGGCCTACCCTGGCCCGCTTGCTCGATAGCCTGGAAAGCCAGGGCCTGGTGCAACGCCAGTCCGTGATGGAAGACCGTCGGGCGAAAAAAATCGTTCTCTGCGCCCCGGCGCTGCCACTGATCGAACAAATCGAAACCATTGCCACGCAACTACGCAGCGAGCTGTTCGTCGGTATCGACGAGGCGGACATGAAGGTCTGCATGCGGGTTCACGGGCACATTCTGGCCAACCTGGAAAAATCTTGAGGCATAACCGCACGCCGGTTCTTTGAGGGATCGCGCAGAGCAGACTATAAGAACTACTGGGCAATATCGTGTTCGTACCGGATGTGCGAACGCATAGAAGTCGGTTTTGCTTATTTAAGGGATGCTCATGCTCGCAAGTCGGCACGTGGTACTGCGCGGTGGCGCCAAATGGCTGCTGGTCGCTGGCGTATTCAGCTATTCGACCTGGTCGATGGCTCTGGGTCTGGGGGACATCACTGTTCACTCAGGCCTCAATCAGCCGCTCAAGGCCGACATCGCGCTGGTCGATGCCAGTGGCCTCAGTGCCAGCGACCTCTCGGTCAGTCTGGCCACGGCGGAGGAATTCGGCCGGGCCGGGGTCGAGCGGGTGTTCTTCCTCAATGACCTGCGGTTCACCCCGATCCTGCATGGCAATCGCCAGATGATCCGGGTGACCTCGCGCAAACCGGTCAAAGAACCTTTCCTTAATTTTCTGCTGCAGCTCAATCAGCCCAATGGCCGTTTGCTGCGCGAGTACACGCTGCTGATCGATCCGCCGGGTTCTCCGAGCATCGTGCCGGCCACGGATGAACCCGACCCACGCCCGCAATCCTCTGAATTCCCTACCGTCGAACCCGCCACGGCGGCGCCTCAGGCTGCCCAGGGCAAACGCGACGTTGCCCCTTCAGCGTCGGTGCCACCTGCGGTGGCTGCACCGGCCAACGCGGCGCTGACCGAGCAACTGGCGGCCAGCGTGCTGCAGAACCAGCAGCTGCAAAAGACCGTCGACGAACTGAACGCGAAACTGCAGGCGCAGGATGCGCAGATTGCCGATGGCAAAAAGCAGGTCAGTGATCTGCAAACGCGGTTGACCGAGCTGCAAAAGCCACCGGCACCGGTCATATCACCAACGGCACCCGAGCCTGCGCCCGCACCGCCGCAAGCCGAAGACGACGGCCTGAACTGGCCGCTGCTCGGCGGTTTGCTGCTGTTGCTGGGCGTGTTGGGGGGCGGGCTATTCGTGCGCCGTCGCCGTCAATTGGCCCAGGATGTTGCGCCGCTGGCGATTGTCCCGGCAGGCCATGAACCGGATCTGGATGAGACCCCCACCACAGCTTCCACCAGCATCAAAGCAACCACCGAGCATCGTGAAGAGCCGGCGGCGGGCGACGTGCTGGAAGCGGTGGGGATTTACCTGGCCTACGGACGCCTGAACGAGGCTGCCGGGATGCTACGCAATGCCTTGGACAAGGAGCCGAAGCGCATCGATCTGGGGCTGCAATTGCTCGAAGTGCTGGGGCGCCAGGGTGACAGCGCGGCCTATGAGCAACAGGAAACCCAGTTGCGCGGGGCAGGAGTCGATCCGCAGCAACTGGAGGCTATCCGTGCACGTCATCCAAAGCTCAACAGTGCTGCGCCAATGGCACCGGTAGTGCCTGTCGTCGTTGCCGCACCGGTGGCTGCGGCACAACCGGCGCCAGAGGATGATTTCGAATTGAACCTGGGCGAGTTGTCGATGGCGTCCAGCTGGGATCTGGAGGATGGCCGTGCGGCAGCCGATCGGCCGTCAGCAGCCGTCTCCGTGTCGGGTTCGCGCCTTGAGATGTTGCCGACGGACTTTGAATTGCCTGAAGCCGCAGTGAACCATGAGACGGAGCTGGAATGGATCCCCGAGCCAGACGCGCAGCCGCTGGATGACGATTTTCTCAATGAGTTTGGCGATCCGCAGCCATCACTGGGGCTGGAGCCGCTGGCGTGGCAGGAACCGGAACCAGCCGCTGGATCAGTGAAACTCGAACAGGCGCAGACCTGCATTGATGACGGGGATATCGACAGCGCGATTGCGTTGCTCAATGAGTTGCTCAAGGAAGGGGACGAGCCGCTCAAACAGACCGCGCGGACGTTATTGGCGGGGATTCGCTGATGGTTGAGTTACCGGGATTGTTGGGTGACTGAACAATCGCCTTCGCGAGCAAGCCCGCTCCCACAGGTTTTTGTGTCGATCAGAGATATTGTGAACACCTCCGAAACTGTGGGAGCGGGCTTGCTCGCGAAGGCGGCCTGCCAGGCAACATCAATCCTCCTGAGTGCTTAGAACGTCTGCCCCAGATTCAGATAAACCGCCTGCTCGTTCGCATCATTCAAGCCATACGTGAAATTCAACGGCCCCAGCGGCGTATCGAAACCGATGAACACGCTGGCGGCATTGATATAGCCGCTGTCGAATTCATTGTTGTTGTTCCATGCCCGGCCCCGTTCCAGCGAGGCGCCGGCGTACAGCGGGAAGTCCAGCGGCAGGTACGAACGCGGCGTCAGTCGACGGTAATACACGGCGCGCATCAGGCTGATGTTCTGCCCGGAGATCGAGTCCTCACGGAACCCCGACAACTGCCGCGCGCCGCCGAGCAGGAAGCTTGAGGTCACCACGTTGGCATCGTCCAGCGTGCGGGCATAGCGCCCGCCGAGAATCAGCGTGTCCGGGCCATGGCTCATGGCTTTGTCGAGTTTGAATTCCCACTGGCGATAGCGCGTGTCCGAACCCAGGCTCGGTTCGAATTGCTGCAGGGTCAGGCTGACGTCCTTGCCTTCGTGGGGGAAGTAGACGTTGTCCAGCGAGTCGAATGAGTACTTCAGCGAATAGAAACCTTCCTTGAAGTTTTCGCTCGGCAGATCCTGATCGCCGATCCGCACATCCGCTTTGCCCCAGGCTTCACCGACGCCGAAGCGGATTTCGCCGTTGTTGCCGATCTGTCGGCCAAAGTTGAGGCCGAATCCGTAGCGTTCGACGCGGTATTGGGCGATCGGGTCGTTGTCGAGCACGGCATCGACGTTCTGCGCTTCAAACGCTGCATAAGGCGCGACGAAATAGCGCGAGCCGACGTCCAGCGGCTGATAGAACTCGGTGTAGAGCTCCTGTTTGTCGCCGATCTGCGCCCGGGTCAGCCATTCGGCGCCGAGGCGGTTGATGCCGTTGATGCGGTAACTGGCGCCGAGGTTGAAGGCGCTGTCACCGCGCATGTCGTCCGACAGGTTCAGGCCAACCCGCAGGTAATCGGTGCCGCTGCGTTTGCCCCGGGCACTGATCACCAGGGTGTGATCCTGGCCCTTGTGCACCACGCGGTACTGCACCTGTTCGAAGTAGTCGAGGCCGTACAGTGTGCCCATGTCCGAGTGCAGTCGGCCGAGGTCCAGCGGTTCGCCGATGGGCTGGCGGATGTAGTAGCGGATCACGTCGTCGCCGACTTTCGAGTCGTTCTCGACTTTGATCGCGGTGATGATCGGCGTGCGCTGGCCCGGGGCGCGGGCAGCATTGAGTTCGGCGTCCTGGGATTCGCGGGGTTTGAGCACTGCGAGGCGCGCGTCGAGAATCTTCGTGGCGCGGTAACCGGCGTCGATCATCTCCTGGGCCTTGCCGAAATCAGTCACGCCGAACGCCGCCAGCGCCGGCTGGATCAGCACGTCGGAGGGCTTGAGGGCGGCCAGTTGTTCTTCGGAGTTGCGCCGGGTCATCAGGGTGATCGACTGATTCAGCACATCGACCACGGTGGTCAGTTGCTTGCGGTTGCGCAGCGGGGTGCCGATGTCGACCACGATGGCCACGTCGACGCCCATTTCCCGGGCGACGTCGAGCGGGATGTTGTCGGTCATGCCGCCGTCCACCAGCAGTCGGCCGTCCAGCTCGACCGGAGCAAATACCGCCGGGATCGACATGCTGGCGCGGATCACTTGGGGCAGATGGCCTTTGCGGAACACCACTTTTTCGCCGTTGGCGATGTCGGTGGCGACGGCGCGGAACGGGATCGGCAGTTTGTCGAAGTCCCGGGTGTCGCTGGTGTGCGCCAGCAGGCTTTCGAGCATCAGCGCCAGGTTCTGGCCCTGAATCACCCCCAATGGAAGGCCGAGGCTGCCGTCATCGCGAAAGCTCAGTTGCTGTTTCACCAGAAAATCGCGGTCGTCCTGCTTGCGTCGAAACGGCACGTCTTCGCGTGGCGGAGCGTCGGACAGTGCCTGCTGCCAGTCGATGTTCAGCGCGAGTTTTTCCAGTTCATCGATCTTGTAGCCCGAGGCATACAGGCCGCCGACCACCGCGCCCATGCTGGTGCCGGCAATCGCATCGATCTTGATGCCTTGTTCCTCAAGGGCCTTGAGCACGCCGATGTGCGCCAGTCCACGGGCGGCACCACCGGACAGCACCAGGCCGACTTTCGGGCGCGATGCCTCACTGGCGTGAACGAGCAAAGGAAGAAAGCCAAGCAACAGGCAAAACAGCAAACGGCGCATGGTGAGTCTCGGGGCAAGCGATAAAGCCGGCTATTATAGCGGCGCCCTCTGTCTCAGGAGTTTCAGCGAACATGACTGTCGCAAAAGCAGAAGTTGTCATCACCTATTGCACCCAATGCCAGTGGCTGCTGCGCGCCGCGTGGCTGGCGCAGGAACTGCTCAGCACCTTCGCTGACGACCTCGGCAAAGTGTCACTGGTGCCAGGCACCGGCGGGGTATTTCACATCACCTGCGCCGGCGTGCAGATCTGGGAACGCAAGGCCGACGGCGGTTTTCCCGAGGCCAAGGTGTTGAAGCAGCGGGTTCGCGATCAGATTGATCCTGACCGCGATCTCGGTCACAACGACCGCACTCAGTGAGACGCAGCCTCGGCGGCGACGGTTTTCTTGTCGGCATGGCCGGACATCCGCGCTGACACGACGATGGCAACAATGATCAACGCACCGCCGATCAACATCTTCGACGTCGGGTTTTCATTGAACAACAGCCAGGCGACGGTGATGCCGTAGACCGGCTCCAGCGCAAACACTACTGCCGCCGTACGCGCCTTGATCACCGCCAGACTTGCCACAAACAGGCTGTGCGCGACGCCGGTACAGAACACCCCGAGCAGCGCAATCCACAGCCAGTCGAGTGCGCGCACTTCGCTCAGTTGCGGTGCTGCAACTGGGAGTAGACACAGCGCCACCACGACGTTTTGGCACAGCGCCGCTTGCACCGCCGGAATACGCCCGGAGCTGGCGCGGTTGGTCAGTGACAACAGCGAGAACAGCAGTCCCGACAGCACCGACCAAAGCAAACCGATGGTCGCGCCGCTGCCCAGGTCGAAGGCCGGGGTCACCAGAATCAGGCCGATGCTGACCAGCACCACCAGCACAATTTCATTGGCACGGATGCGTTCTCGGAAGATCAGCCCTTCGAGAATCACCGTGAAGGCCGGGAAACTGGCGAAGCCCAATGTTGCGATGGCGACACCGGCGATCTTCACCGACAGGAAGAAACTCACCCAGTGCCCGGCCAGCAATACGCCGCTGAGGGCCAGGCGCCGCCAATCCACGGCCTGAAGTTTCTGCCAGCCGTGCTGACTGGCAAAACGGGCGAAAAATGCCAAGGCGAGCACGGCGAAAGCAGCGCGACCGAAGACGATCACGGCGGGGGACGCAGCAGCGAGTTTGCCGAACACACCGGTCAGGCCAAACATCAAAGCACCGATATGCAGAGCGCCGAGGGCGGTACGCGGAGTCATCGAAATCCTTCTATCTCAAACACAATTCTTGATCGATCCCACGCTCTGCGTGGTAACGCCTCTGGGGACGCTCTGCGTCCAGTGACGCGGAGCGTCACGGGCTGCATTCCCACGCGGAGCGTGGGAACGATCAGCAGCGGACACATAATGAGCCGGGGAAGGTCGAAAGTCTGTCGGCGGACTATCGTCGTTTGTCGCAGGAGTCGCGACGAAGCTGGCCGGGTGATGCGCCGAACTCGCGCAGCACGGCGGCCGAGAAGGCACTCTGCGAGCTGTAGCCGACGCGACTGGCAATCTCGCCAATCGGCAGTGCGGTGTCGCGCAGCATTTGCACCGCAAGATGCAGACGTCGGCTGCGGATGTAATCCATCGGCGTCTGCCCGCATTCGGCCATGAAGCGTGCATGCAGGCGCGCGCTTGAGAGCCCGGCAACCCGCGCCAGATCGGCAACCTGCAGCGGATAAGCGGCGTTTTGCTCGATGTGCGCATCCAGCGCCGCATAGGGCAGGCGTCGGGCCGCCAGCTCGGCCGGCCGCGCCTGATTGAGGCTGGCCAGGAGCAACACTGAACCTTGCTGCGCGATCAACGGATCGCTGACCGGGCTGTTCGCCAGCCAACTGACCAACTGACTCTGCCCGGAATCCAGCGACAGGCGCGCGGGCTGATCAAGCAAGCGGCGGCTGGCGTCGGCATGATCGCCCAGCGAGTCGACCAGCCATTGCCCGTCAGGAATATCCATCACCAGACAGCGGCTGCCATCGGGACTGCCGCAGGCATGATGAGCGCCGGAAGGGATCACCACGAAGCTCTGCTGACGAACCTGGCTGCCACAACCCTCGACCTCGAAATCCAACGCACCGGACAACCCGAACACCAGTTGCGCGTGGTCGTGGCTGTGGACGATCAAGTCGTGGGTGTACTGACGCAGGGTGAGGATCGGTCGCATGGCAGGGTCGTCTCCGAAGTGATCGCCAGTCTACACCGACCCACGCCGGATGCGTTGTCACACGACTGACTCACGCTTGTCATGGTCGATTAACCGGACAAGCGCAGAGTGGCGAAAACATCGCAGAGGGTTGCCCATGACCAGCGCCGAGCTCGCCAGACCCAGCCGTAAACAACGGGTGCGTACCCTGTGGATTTCCGACGTGCATTTGGGCACGCGTGATTGCCAGGCCGAGCACTTGTCGCAATTTCTCAAGGGCTACCACGCCGACAAGATCTACCTGGTCGGTGACATCATCGACGGCTGGAAGCTGCGCGGCGGCATGTATTGGCCGCAGGCGCACACCAACGTGATCCGCCGCCTGCTGACCATGAGCAAACGCGGCACCGAGGTGATCTACGTCACCGGCAACCACGACGAGTTTTTGCGTCGTTATTCGAAGCTGATCTTGGGCAACATTCAGTTGGTTGACGAGGCGGTGCACGTCACGGCGGATGGTCGGCACCTGCTGGTGATTCACGGCGATCAGTTCGATGTGATCACCCGTTATCACCGCTGGCTGGCCTTTCTCGGCGACTCGGCCTACGAGTTCACCCTGACCCTCAATCGCTGGCTCAACCACTGGCGGGCCCGGTATGGCTACGGTTACTGGTCGCTGTCGGCGTACCTCAAGCACAAGGTCAAGACCGCGGTGAGTTTCATCAGCGACTTCGAAGAAGCCATTGCCCACGAGTGCGTCAAACGCGAGTTGCACGGCGTGGTCTGCGGGCACATTCACCATGCCGAGATCCGCAAGGTCGGCGAGGTGGACTATCTCAATTGCGGCGATTGGGTGGAGTCTTGCACGGCGTTGATCGAGCACTGGGACGGCACGATCGAGTTGTATCGTCTGGCGGATGCGCAGGCGCGGGAGGCAGAACTCAAGGCTGCCAAAGTGGCAGAGATCGCCTAGACACCAGAGATCCCCTGTGGGAGGGGGCTTGCTCCCGAAGGCGGTGTATCAGTCATTACATGTTTATCTGACACACCGTCTTCGGGAGCGAGCCCCCTCCCACATTTTTGAATGGTGGCAGTCATCAAGCCGGGTTGTGTTCTTCCATCGCCGCCTTGTAGATCGAATGTCTGGGCTGCGCAAACAGCCGCGCCATCATCGGCTCGAAGAAGCTCAGCGGCAGGGTGTCATACGCCGGGTCGAACGCCGCCGCATCGTACTTGGCGCAGAACTGCGCCGTGGCCTGATACTGCGGATGCGCGGCGAATTGCTCGCGCAGGTGCCGATCCATGCCCAGGTGATGGAAGAAGTAGTAGCCCTGAAAGATGCCGTGTTTCTCGACCATCCACAGGTTCTCGGCACTGACGAACGGCTTGAGTATCGCTGCAGCGATGTCCGGATGGTTGTAGGAACCGAGGGTGTCACCGATGTCATGCAGCAGCGCGCACACCACGTATTCCTCATCACGTCCATCGCGATAGGCGCGGGTCGCGGTTTGCAGCGAGTGGGTCAGGCGATCCACCGGGAAGCCGCCGAAATCGCCTTCGAGCAATTTCAGGTGCGCGACGATCCGGGACGGCAGTTGCCGGGCGTAGGCGCTGAAATCTGCAGCGATGATCGCCCAGTCTTCCTGCGTGCCGTCCTTCATGTGGGTGAAGCGGGCATTGGCGTTCATCGGCAAGCCTCCTGGTGTGTCGGGTTTCAGAACGCCACGCGGCCGAGGATCATGTCGCGGTACATGACGAAGTCGCCGAGCAGGCTGTACAGCGGGTGCTGGAAGGTTGCCGGGCGGTTTTTCTCGAAGAAAAAGTGCCCGACCCAGGCGAAGCTGTAACCGGCCAGCGGCAAGGCGAGTAACAACAGCCAGGCGCCTTTGGCGATGGTCATGGCCAGAATGAATATCACCAGCGTAGTGCCGATGAAATGCAATCGCCGGCAGGTACTGTTGCTGTGCTCGCTGAGGTAATACGGGTAGAACTCAGCGAAGCTATTGAACTGCTTGATGTTTTCCACGACCGCGATCTCTGTGGTTATTGTTCTGACGGCAAGTTGTTCGGCGGGTAGCTTATTTGAGTCTAGAGTGAACAGAGTCATCAGCCAGTGACAATGGGCGCCACTTTAGTATCCTTCGCAAATCGGGTCGTAGCATGCGATCCATCATGTAAAAGAATAACGCCATGAGCGAACGAACGACTTCTGCAAGCTGGGCGATGGGGATTGTCAAAGCATTGGAGATGGACGGCCTGGATTGCCGGGTACTGTTCAAGCAACTGGGGCTCGATTACGCGGCCCTGAATGATCCGGATGCGCGCTTCCCGCAAGATTCCATGACCCGACTCTGGCAACGGGCGGTCGAGCTGTCCGGCAACCCGGCGATCGGCCTGAACATGGGCAAGGTGGTGCGACCGGCCTCGTTCCATGTCGCCGGCTACGCCTTGATGTCGAGCAACACCCTGGCCGAAGGCTTTCAGCGCCTGGTGCGTTATCAGCGGATCATCGCCGAAAGCGCCGACTTGAGTTTTCGTCTGATTGAAGAAGGTTATGCGCTGATTCTGACGGTGCATGGCGATCACCTGCCGCCGACCCGACAGAGCGCCGAAGCCTCGCTGGCCTGTGCGCTGGGCCTGTGCGGCTGGCTCACCGGGCGCACGCTGCACCCGGTCAAAGTGTTGTTTCAGGGCGACGAGCCCGATGACCTGCAACCCTACAAACAAGCCTTCCATGCGCCGCTGATGTTCAACGCGCCGTACGATGCGTTGATCTTCGAACGCACCGACATGGAGGCACCGCTGCCCACCGCCAACGAAGCCATGGCGCTGCTGCACGACCGGTTTGCCGGGGAATACCTGGCGCGGTTTTCCGAAAGCCGCGTGACCCACAAGGCACGGCAGGTGCTGTGTCGTTTATTGCCCCAGGGTGAACCCAAGCGCGATACGGTGGCGCAGACCCTGCATCTTTCGCAGCGCACCCTGCAGCGGCGATTGCAGGAGGAGGGCACGAGTTTTCAGCAGTTGCTCGATGACACCCGCCGTGAACTGGCCGAGCAGTACCTGGCGCAGCCAAGCATGACCCTGCTGGAGATTGCCTATCTGTTGGGGTTTGCCGATCCGAGCAACTTCTTCCGCGCCTTCCGCCGCTGGTTCGACACCACGCCCGGCGATTACCGGGCGCGGCTGTTGCAGACGCCGATCAGTGACGCCAAAAGGCCGGAATACACAGCACAAACACCGTAATGATCTCCAGTCGGCCGAGCAGCATGCCGAACGACAGGATCCACTTGGCTGCATCCGGCAGGGTGGCGAAGTTGCCCGCCGGGCCGATGGTCTCGCCCAGGCCCGGGCCGACACCGGAGACGGTGCTGGCGGCGCCGGTCAGTGCAGTCATCCAGTCGACGCCGAGCAGCGACAGCAGCAGGGCGATCACGCAGATGGTGATGGCGAAGAAGAACGAAAAGGTCAGAATCGAGCGCACGATTTCTTCGTCGAGACGGTGGCCGTTGTACTTCTGTTTGATCACTGCACGCGGGTGAATCAACTGGTTAAGGTTGGCCTTGAGCAGGATGTAGGCGACCTGGAATCGGAAGATCTTGATCCCGCCCGCGGTCGAGCCGGAGCAGCCGCCGACAAAGCCCAGATAGAAAAACAGCATCAGCGAGAAGTTGCCCCACAGGCTGTAGTCGCCGAGGGCAAAACCGGTGGTGGTGACCACCGACGTGACGTTCAGCGCCACATGCCGCAATGCATCCAGCCAATGCAGGTTGGTGGTCCACCAGTACCAGGTGCCGAGCACCAGCCAGGTCACCAGCAACATGCCGAGCAAACCCTGCACCTGCTGATCGCGGATCAACGCCTTGCGGTTACCGCGCATGGTCGCCACATACAGGGTGAACGGCAGGCTGCCGAGGATCATGATCACCACCGCGACCCAGTGCACTGCCGGTTGCGTCCACTTCGCCAATGACTGGTCGGAGGTCGAGAATCCACCAGTGGAAATCGCCGACATCGCGTGGTTGATCGCATCGAACGGGCTCATCCCCGCCCACCAGAACGCCAGGCTGCCGAGGATGGTGATGCCGACGTAGGCCGCCACGATCAGGCGCGCCACCATGTGCGAGCGCGGCATGACCTTTTCCGAACGGTCGGACGATTCGGTCTGGAACAGGCGCATGCCACCGATGCGCAGCAACGGCAGAATCGCCACCGCCATACCGATGAAGCCGATGCCGCCGAGCCAGTGCAGCAGCGAGCGCCACATCAGGATCCCCGGCGACATGGTGTCCAGCCCGCTGAGCACGGTCGAGCCGGTGGCGGTGATGCCGGACATGCTTTCGAAGAACGAGTCGGTGTAGCTGATGTGCTGGGTCAGCAAAAACGGCAGCGCGGCGAAAATGCACACCACCAGCCAGCTGCTGACGGTCAGCAGATACATGTCGCGCGGGCGCAGATGAATGTGTTCGGGGCGACCGGGGATTACCAGGGCAAGGCCGGCGACGAAGGTGATCATGCTCGCCCAGAGGAACGACGGCAGGTCGCTGGTGCGCTCGAAAATCACCAGAGTGGCCATGGGCACGACCATGGCGACGGCCAGGGTAATCAGGAAGATGCCGATGATGAAACCAATGATCCGTAAGGTCGGCAACGCCATGAAGTCCGCTCGGGCTGAAGTGGGAAGGGCGCCATTCTACCCGTGGGGGCAGGCATGTAAACCGGCACCCGGTTGGCAGATACCGCTAGAATAGCCGCACATTTTTCTCAGGAGGTGGCCGATGCAGGCTCTCGACGCGTTGCTCAACCGTGTTTCCGTTCCACGACTGGTCGAACCGGCCCCCACCGTGCAGCAGCGCGAAGCCTTGTTCGGTGCAGCTCTGCGTGCGCCGGATCACGGCCACCTGCAGCCGTATCGTTTCCTGACTGTCGAAGGTGCGGCACGCGAGCAAATGGGCGAGTTGCTCGCCGAAGCAGCGCAGATGCAGGACGGCGAAGTCACCGAAGCGATGATCGACAAGGCGCGTAACGGCCCGCTGCGGGCGCCGCTGGTGGTCGTGGTGATCGCGAAACTGCAGGAACATGTCAAGTATCCGAAGGCCGAGCAATTGCTGGCGGCTGGCTGTGCAGCGCACGGGATTTTGCTGGCGGCGTATGCGCAGGGGATTGGTGCGGTGTGGCGCACCGGTGATCTGGCGTATTCGGCGCACGTGGCCAAGGGGCTGGGCCTGGCTGAAGGCGAACAAGTGATTGCCTTCCTGTACCTCGGCACGCCGCAGAAAGAGCCACGAGTGGCGGAGAAGGTTGATCTGGCCGAGTTCGTCAGCGCCTGGCCGTCCAAGGCCTGACACACCACTGATCAAATGTAGGAGTGAGCCTGCTCGCGATAGCGGTGTATCAGTCAATGAATTTTTGTCTGATCCACCGCTATCGCGAGCAGGCTCACTCCTACTGTTTTGATCAGGGTTGAACCACCGCTCCCGGCACCAACGGCAACTCCAGACTGGCAACAAACCCGCCCTCAGGGTGATTGGCCAGCACCAGACTCCCGCCGTGGCGCTCCGCCGCGCGCTTGGCAATCGCCAACCCCAGACCATGTCCTGCCGCCGTCTGCCCCGGCGCCCGATAGAACGGTTCACCCAGCTGGCTCAGATGCTCATCCTGCACGCCCGACCCGTGGTCGCGGACGCTCACCACAATCCGTTCGCCCTGATGCGCTGCGTGCATTTCGATCGCCTGCCCCTCGGGGTTGAAGCGTTGGGCGTTACGCAGCAGGTTATCGACGGCGCGCTCGATCATGGTCGGCCAGCCGGTCAGGTTCAGGTGCGGCTCGGCGATCAGGCGCACGGTCTGTTCTGGCGAGCCGAGTTGCGCGTCTTTCTGCAACGTGCCGAGTAATGAGTTCAAATCCACGGCTTCGGCGCTGGCGTTGTCGGCATCGACTCGCGCCAGCACCAGAATTTCGCTGATCAACGCTTCCAGCCGATCGCACTCGCGGGTCAGGCGCGGCCAGAGTTTTTCCCGTTCTTCAGGGCTCGCGCGCTCCGCCAGCGCCAAGGCGATGCGCAGCCGTGCCAGCGGTGAGCGCAGTTCGTGGGAGACGTCGCGCAGCAACTGGCGCTGGCTGCCGATCAAACTTTGCAGGCGTGCGCCCATGCGGTTGAAGTCAGTGGCGAGCACGCCGAACTCGTCGCGGCGGTTGGCCAGTTTCGCCAGGCTGTTCTGCTGATAGGTGGTTTGCCCCAGATCATGCACCGCGCCGCGCAAACGGCTGAGCGGGCGGGTGATGGAGAGGGTCACCAGCAGGCTGAACAGGGTCAGCACCACCAGCGCGATGCCCAGCGCACTCAGTGGCCAGAGCAGGCTTTCGCGGTGCCAGGCGTCGAGTTCCGGGTGCGGGATGCGGAAGATGAACAGGTAGGTATCGCCGGTTTTTTCGCTGGTGAACTCGTCGGTCAGGCGCCGCCATGGCAGGCGTCGGTCATCGTTGTTTTGCCGGGCTTCGAATGCTGCGGCGCGGCGCGGGAAGGTGCCGCGCACCACCGGGTCGCCGCTCTCGTTCAGTACCTGGACGTCGATGTGGTATTGGCGCTTGCGCTGTTGAAGAATTTCCTGCGCAGCGTCTTCGCCTTGGGCTTCGTAGGTTTGCGTCCATTCGGCGGCCAGGGTGTTGAGGCCCGGATGGCGGCTGAGGATCCACGCGTCCTGGTTGAGCATGTGCCCGAGCAGAATGGACAGGCCGGCAACCAGTGCAATGGCCAGCCAGAAGCTCGCGAGAATACGCCAGAACAATGAACGCACAGAAAATCCTCAATCAAACAAAAACTCAACAATGTGGGAGCGAGCAAGCCCGCTCCCACATTTGGATTGAGTGGCAACAGGCCCGACGGGATTAACCGTCGGATCCGGGTCAGAACATTATTGCGTTTTTTGCGGCTGTTGCGCTTTCCACGCCTTGAACTCGGCCCATTCGGCGCGGCGTTCAGCCTGTTTCTTCTGGATCTCGTCGAATTTCTTCTGTTGATCCGGTTTCAGCAGGTTGCGCACGTCGGCTTCGGCTTTCTTGTGGTTGGCCGCCATCTCGTCCTTCATGGCTTTCTGGTCAGCCGGCGAGAGTTTTTCCAGGTACTTCTCGACCACCTGACGACGCTCGTGCATCTGCTCGCCCATGATCTTGCGGATCTGATCGCGCTGTTCGCGGGACAGGTCGAGTTGGCTGTACGGGCCTTTGCCGTGCTCGCCGTGCATCTGACCGCCGTGGCGTGCACCGTCCATCGGGCCACCCATCGGGCCGCCATCCTGTGGCATGGCCATGGCGACGGTTGGCAGAGCGGCAGCGAACATCAGAGCGATAAGAGTCTTGCGCATGGTGTATCTCCTTGTCTCGTTCCCGGTACGTTCCGGATGAGTACAGATTACGGAGATCAAGGTCAGCGGCGGTCAGCGCTGCGTAAAGCTTGGGTAAAGACGTTTTGTTCCCAACCTTACAAACACACCCCAGCAGGAGTGAGCCTGGTCGCGATAGTGGTGTATCTGGCAAGAAAGTCTCGACTGACACACTGCCATCGCGAGCAGGTTCACTCCTGCTGGGGGGGCAGGTTCAGAGGCTGTAGTAGTAACCACGGCTGCGCAGGGCGACGATGCGCGGGCGGCCATCGGGGTGCGGGCCGATCTTCTTGCGCAGGTTGCTGACGTGCATGTCGAGGCTGCGGTCGTACAGGGTCAGCTTGCGGCCGAGGGCCAGTTGCGCCAGTTCCTGTTTGTCCAGCGGCTCGCCGGGCTGCTTGAGCAGGGCTTCGAGCAGACGGCTTTCGGAAACGGTGAGGGTCAGTTCTTTCTCGTCGATGCTGACCACGCCGCGCACCGGGCTGAAGCTCAGGTCGCCGAGTTCGAGCTGGGTCGACACCGCGGCCGGATGACTGCGGCGCAGCACGGCGCGCAGGCGGGCGGTGAGCTCGCGTGGGTCGCAGGGCTTGGCCAGATAGTCGTCAGCGCCCAGCTCCAGACCGAGAATGCGGTCCAGTGGTTCACCACGGGCCGAGAGCATCAACACCGGCAGATCGGCGTGTTCGCTGCGCAGTTGCTTGAGCAGTTCCAGGCCGCTGCCATCGGGCAGCATCACGTCCAGCACCACCGCCGCCGGGGCCGATTCGGCCAAAGCTTTGCGGGCGCTCTGGCCATCGTGACAGGCGCGCACCTGGAAGCCTTCCTGGCTCAGCCAGCTACTCAGGAGTTCGCACAACTCCTGGTCATCATCAATCAGTAACAGCTCGCTCATGACTCACTCAATTTAGCCATTGCCGACGTTTTCGGCTTGCTCCACTGGCAAAGATACCGCAGAGCAGCGCCAATAGCGCTACTCCGGCGCCCGTGACGAACCATTGCTGCTGTTCGGTCAACAGACGCGGCAACGGGCTGGCCTGGGCTTCCTTGAGTTGCAGCTTCAGGCGCTGGTTCTCCTGGCGCAATCGGGCAAGCTGGGCGCTTTCACGGGTGTTGTCGGCATTTTGCAGTTGTTTGTTCAGTTCTTCCCGTTGCTGCTCGCTGGCCTTAAGGCGCTGCTGCAACTCGGTAATCTGGCTGCCGGCACTCAACGACAATGGCGTGGAGCTGCCGCTTTCGGTGGTTTCCTCACCATGGGCGGGCGCCATGATCGTCAACGTGACCCACATCAGACACAACGGACCTTTGCGCATTGCGATTCCTGCTAGCAAATGGATATTGGGCAGGTTGTCGGCAGGCAAACGAGAATAATGAGCGATTGAGAGCGGTTAGAACCAGGAAGGTTCAGTGCGGGCGAAGGTGATATTGCGGTTGATGATTTTTGTGGTGAGGGGATTCATCCCCGATGGCCAGCGCAGCTGTCCCAAAACCAGAGCATGCGGAGTACCAGGCATACGGCACTGGATGGTTTTTGGGTTGCTGCGCAACCCATCGGGGATGAATCCCCTCACCACAGAAATCCCATTTAGCCTTGATTCAAGCCTTATGGCAGGACTTGCTTGAACGGCTTGACCACCACGTTGGCATACACGCCAGCGGCAATGTACGGATCGGCATCGGCCCACGCTTGCGCGGCGCTCAGCGAATCGAACTCGGCAACGATCAGGCTGCCGGTGAAACCTGCCGCGCCCGGATCATTGCTGTCGACCGCCGGATGCGGGCCGGCCAGCACGATGCGGCCTTCGCCCTTGAGCGCTTGCAGGCGTTCCAGATGCGCAGGGCGCGCGGCCAGGCGGGCTTCCAGCGAGTTGGCGACGTCGGTGGCAATGATTGCGTAGAGCATGTCAGTCCTCGGTTTTTGGTGTTGTTGTGGTATCGGCATCGTGCAGATGGCGCGACAGGTAGATGCCCTGTGCGACCAGGAATATCAGGGTCATGCCCAGGCTGCCGAACACCTTGAAGTCCACCCAGTAGCTCTGGAAGGTGAAGGCGACGAACAGGTTGGCGGCCCCGCAGAACAGGAAAAAGGCGATCCAGGCGATGTTCAGACGGGTCCAGACCGGATCCGGCAGGGTCAGCGCGTGGCCCATGATGCGTTTGATCAGCAGGCGGTCGCCGATGAAGTGGCTACCAATGAATGCGACGGCGAACAGCCAGTTGACCACCGGGGCTTTCCACTTGAGGAAGGTTTCGCTGTGGAAAGCCAGCGTCAGGCTACCGAACACCAGACACGCGATCAGGGTCAGCCATTGGCTCTTTTCCAGCTTGCGCTGTTTGATGAAAAGCGCGCCGTACACCACCAGGGAGCTGATGATCAGCATCGCGGTGGCGCTGTAAATACCGCCTACAGTGACTTCATGGCCCGCGACATCGACCACCTGTGGATCAAGTTTGTAAACGATGAAAAACAGCAGAAGCGGGATGAAATCGATGAATTGTTTCACAGTAAGAGCCAGAAGCTGGATGTGGCGGCATAATAACAAACATATGGGCGCGCGATAGCGCCAGCTGATTTGAGGTTACAACTCACCGTGAATGTTGATTTGCACTGCCACAGCACGGCCTCCGATGGCGCCCTGGCGCCTGCGGTTCTGGTTGCGCGTGCGTTCGAAAACGGCGTGCGAGTCCTGGCGTTGACCGACCACGACACCCTTGAAGGCCTCGCCGAAGCGCGCGCGACCGCCAAAGAGTTGGGCATGCAACTGGTCAACGGCGTCGAATTGTCCTGCACCTGGGGCGGCGCGACCATTCATGTGCTGGGCTACGGTTTCGACGTCAACGCCGCTCCGTTGGTCGAGGCCATCGCCAAATTGCACGATGGGCGCTGGCTGCGGTCGGAAGAAATAAGCCGCAAGCTCGCCCTCAAAGGCATGCCCGGCGCCCTCGACGGCGCGCGGAAAATTCAGCAGGAACTGGGCGACAGCGGCAACGCCCCGGCCCGTCCGCATTTCGCCGACTGGATGGTGCGTGAAGGCTTTGTAAAGGATCGCGCCGAGGCGTTCCGCAAATGGCTCGGCGCCGGCAAGCTGGGTGACGTCAAGTTGCACTGGCCAACCCTCGAAGACACCGTCGCCACGTTGCGCGCGGCCGGTGCCTGGGTCAGTCTGGCGCATCCCTGGCACTATGATTTCACCCGCAGCAAGCGCCGAAAGCTGATTGCCGACTATATTCAAGCGGGCGGGCATGCGATTGAAGTGGTCAATGGCTTTCAGCCCGCAGAACAGGTGGGCAGCCTGGCAATCCTTGCCCGTGAGTTCGGTCTGCTGGTCAGCGCCGGCAGTGACTTCCATGGCCCTGGCGGCTGGTCCGAGATCGGCCAGTACCGGCCGGTTCCCGAGGACCTTCCACCCCTGTGGTGTCGGTTCAAACATGACACAGTTATTGCCGCCGTCTGAACAGGTAGAAAATGTGAGTCAATTTTTCCAGATCCATCCGGAAAACCCGCAAGCGCGCCTGATCAAACAGGCCGTCGAGATCATCCGCAAGGGCGGTGTGGTGATTTATCCCACGGATTCTTCCTACGCGATCGGTTGCCAGATCGGCGACAAGACGGCCATCGAGCGTGTACGACGCCTGCGTCAGCTCGATGAAAAGCATAACTTCGCGTTGATCTGCAGCGACCTGTCGCAACTGGGCAACTACGCCAAGATCGACACCGGCACCTTCCGCATTCTCAAGGCCCATCTGCCGGGGCCTTACACCTTTATCCTCAACGCCACCCGCGAAGTGCCGCGCCTGCTGCTGCATGCGAAGAAGCGCACCATCGGCCTGCGGGTGCCGAGTCATCCAATCGCGTTGGCCTTGCTGGCCGAGCTCGGCGAGCCGCTGATGAGTGTGACCCTGATCATGCCGGGCGACGATGATCCGTTGAGCGATCCGTACGAAATGCGCCAATTGCTTGAGCATCAGGTGGACTTGATCATCGACGGCGGTTTCGGCGGAATCAAGGCGTCCACCGTGATCGACCTGACCGGCGACGACCCGGAAGTGATCCGCGTCGGTTGCGGCGACCCCGCGCCGTTCATGGTCGAGGCCTGAATGTCCGCAGTGGAAACCGTTGTCGATCCCCAGGCCGGCGCCCAGCAGGAACTGCCGTTTGCCATGGTCTACGGCCAGGCCGTCATGGAAATGCCGCTGGACCTGTACATCCCGCCGGATGCGCTGGAAGTGTTCCTTGACGCCTTCGAAGGCCCACTCGACCTGCTGCTGTACCTGATCCGCAAGCAGAACATCAACATCCTCGACATTCCGGTGGCGGAAATCACCCGCCAGTACATGGGCTATGTCGAGTTGATGCAGTCGGTGCGTCTGGAGCTGGCCGCCGAGTACCTGGTGATGGCCGCGATGCTCGCCGAGATCAAGTCCCGCATGCTCCTGCCCCGGGCCGAAACCGTCGAAGACGAGGAAGACGACCCGCGCGCCGAGCTGATCCGCCGCTTGCAGGAATACGAGCGCTTCAAGGCCGCCGCCGAAGGTATCGACGGCCTCAGCCGGGTCGGTCGCGACGTGGTGGTGCCCAAGCTCGACGCCCCTGAGGCAAGGGCGCGCAAGCTGTTGCCGGATGTCGCGCTGGAAGAGATTCTGATGTCCATGGCCGAGGTACTGCGCCGTGGCGACATGTTCGAGAGCCATCAGGTCAGCCGCGAGGCGCTGTCGACCCGCGAGCGCATGAGCGATGTGCTGGAACGGCTCAAGGGCGGCGGCTTTGTGCCGTTCGTCGAGCTGTTCACCGCCGAGGAAGGCCGCCTCGGCGTGGTGGTGACCTTTATGGCGATCCTTGAACTGGTCAAGGAATCCTTGGTCGAGCTGGTGCAGAATGAGCCGTTCGCCGCGATCCACGTGCGAGCCCGAGCCGAATAACGAGTCGAAACATGAACCTGACTGAACCCCGCGAGCTGGCGCCCCTGCTTGAAGCCTTTCTGTTGGCCTCGGGAAAGCCGCAATCGCTTGAACGCCTTTTCGAACTGTTCGAAGAGGGCGAACGGCCGGAACCTGCGGTCTTCAAGAAAGCCCTGAGACTGCTGGCCAAGTCCTGCGAGGGGCGTGCGTTCGAGCTCAAGGAAGTCGCCTCCGGCTACCGCTTGCAGATCCGCGAGAAGTTTTCGCCGTGGGTCGGCCGTTTGTGGGAAGAGCGCCCACAGCGCTATTCCCGTGCGCTGCTGGAAACCATGGCGCTGATTGCCTATCGCCAGCCGATCACCCGGGGCGAGATCGAAGACGTGCGTGGCGTGGCGGTCAACACCAACATCGTCAAGACGTTGATCGAGCGTGAGTGGATCCGCATCGTCGGTTACCGCGACGTCCCGGGCAAACCGGCGATGTTCGCTACCACCAAGGCGTTTCTCGATCACTTCAACCTGAAGAACCTCGAAGACCTGCCACCGCTGGCCGAACTGCGCGAGATGGAAACCGAACCCGTGCTCGACTTCGACGACGCGCCGGTGCCCGCCGGCCTGCAAGAGTTGGCCGATGCCAGCGCCGAGCCGGAGGAGGAGAAGGAAGAGACCAGTTTCCATACGTTGTTGCTGGAACTGGACAGCATGGAGGAGGGGATCAAGACCGACTTCGATGATTTGCTGCGTGATGCGGCTGACGGCGAAGTGTCGACGCCTGAACCTGATGCCGAGATGGCCGGGCCGGCAATTGAAGTTGAAATTGAGCCTGAAGTCGAACCGGAAGAAGACGTGCTTGGCGTTGCACAAGCTCGGGAAAAACTCCTGGCTGCTGTCGCCGCCCTCGAGCAGCCGGCGCCAGAACCAGAACTGAGTGAAGAAGAGGCCGAAGCCCGCGCATTGGCCGAAGCCATCGAAGCCGAACGCCGCGAGTTCGAGGACTGACCCCGATCCCCTGAACACCGCCATCCCCCCTGTAGGAGTGAGCCTGCTCGCGATAGCGGTGTATCAGTCACATTTTCTTGCCTGACACACCGCCATCGCGAGCAGGCTCACTCCTACAAGGGATTTGTGTTTTTTCCGGAGATGTTGATGAGTTCCACCAAAGACCCCTGCATCAGCCTCTGCAAATTCACCGACGACATCTGCCTCGGCTGTGGCCGCAGCAAGCGCGAGATCCGCGCCTGGAAGAAACTCGACAACGACGACAAGCGCACCGTACTGGCCGAAGCCGCACTGCGCCTGATCAAACTCGGCCGTGCCGGTCGGCGGAAAAAGAAATAACTGTCGATCGATCAGCTAGTCTCTGATGCGCGATGGCGCACATCCGCGTATGATTCGCGACCCTTCGGCGATCCCTTCGCCCGAATACCCGTTTTCAAAGCTTCAGGCGCCGCCTGAACAGACCACACCGGGAGGTGCCCAGATGAGTGACATCAATCAGAAAGACGACCAGGAAATCGGCCCAGCAGGCGAAAAACTGCAGAAAGTCCTCGCCCGTATCGGCGTCGGCTCGCGCCGTGACGTGGAGTCCTGGATCAGCCAGGGCCGGATCAAGGTCAATGGCAAAGACGCCACCCTCGGTCTGCGCGTCGACATGCATGACGCCATCACCATCGATGGCAAGGTGATCAAGCGCGAAGAGGCTGCCGAGTCGGTCCGCCGCGTGATCATGTACAACAAGCCCGATGGCGAGATCTGCACCCGTGACGACCCGGAAGGCCGTCCGACCGTGTTCGACAAGCTGCCGCGTCCGAAAGAAGGCCGCTGGATCAACATCGGTCGTCTCGACATCAACACCACCGGTCTGCTGATGTTCACCACCGACGGTGAACTGGCCAACCGCCTGATGCACCCGTCTTACGAGATGGACCGTGAGTACGCCGTGCGTGTACGCGGTGAAGTCGACGATGAAATGATCGAGCGCCTGAAGGCCGGCGTCGTGCTGGAAGACGGCCCGGCCAAGTTCACTGACATCAAGCAGGCACCGGGCGGCGAAGGCTTCAACCACTGGTATCACTGCGTGGTGATGGAAGGGCGTAACCGTGAGGTTCGTCGTCTGTGGGAATCGCAAGGTCTGGTGGTCAGCCGTCTGAAGCGCGTGCGTTTCGGTCCGGTGTTCCTCAACTCCGACCTGCCGATGGGCCGCTGGCGCGAAATGAGCCAGTACGAAGTCGACATTCTCAGTGCTGAAGTCGGCCTGACCCCAGTGGCGATGCCGCAACTGAACGCCAAGAGCAAAGACAAGCTTGAGCGTATGCAGCGCAAATCGTCGCGGCCGATGGCCAAGACCGAGCGCGTGCGCACGCTGCGTCCGGCTGCTGGCGCGCCGACTGGCCCACGCCCGAGCCGTGAGCCGCAGATCGAAGGCGAGCGCCCAGGTCGCAAGCCAGTTGCCCGTGACGGCGAGCGCGCTCCGCGTCCGGCTAACGGCCGCACTGAGCGTGGCGAACGTGGTGCCCCTGCCGGTCGCGGCACGCCAGTGGCGGATCGTCCTGCGGACACTACCAACAAGCGTCCGGCCAAGCCTGCGCCGAAGCGTCCTGGGATCAAACTGGTCGACGGTGACAAGCCGTCGGGCAAGCGCCGCGGCGCACCGGCCGGTTCCGGCCAGCGTCCGGGGTTTGGCCGCAAGAAGCCTGAGTGATCGGGTTTAGCGCCAAATGAAAAAACGCCAACCGCAGGGTTGGCGTTTTTTTTCGTCTGGCGCACACCGATCGTTCCCTCGCTCTGCGTGGGAATGCCTCAACGGACGCTCCGCGTTCGGCTCTAGAGGGACGCGGAGCGTCCCAGGCTGCATTCCCACGCGGAGCGTGGGAACGATCAGGTGCCAGCCTTAAAAGACGAAGCGGCCATCAAATACAGGTTTGTCATCCAGTGCCAACACCCCACCGGAGAAAATCAGGTCCAGGTGATGGCTGCCCTTGGCCCCACCGCCAAGCCCAAGATGCAAACCACAATGGCGCTCCTCAAATCCGGCATTGCGCGCATACAAATCCTTCACGCCTTCGTTGGTGCCGATCCCCAACTCTTCAATCCGTCGATTCGACGGATTGGCGTCCAGATACTTGTTGAAATCGTGCTCCAGCCCCGGCACGTCAGTGGCGATGCGGCTGATGGTCGAGTTCTCGATCCACAGTTCCAGCGGCGACTCGAGCACGCCGTACTTGCGCGCAAACGGGATGGTGCTGAGAAACGTGCCCTTGAATTTCACATGACCGTTGATGGCTTCGCTGTGGGTGGCGATTTCGCCGGGGGCCAGGTCGAAGTTGCCGACGCCGTTGATGTCGGTCCACTTCTTGATGCTGCTCAGCGGCGTTTCGAACCATGAGCCGTGGTCGTCCTTGAAACTCAGTGTCGTTGCCTGAGACATGCGCTGGATCAAGTGGCTGTTGAGTCCCGCGATACGTTGCGGGGTGACGCTGAAGGTGTCGTAGAAATAGTCGCCGTAATCCTTGAACAGCAGCGACTTCTTCCAGTTTTCCGCCATCACGCCTTGCAGCGCGCGGACAAATTCCGGGCCGTCGGGGCGCGGGTTGGGCAGGGTGGAAGAGTCGTAGAAGAAAATGTACAGATCGCTGTCGGTAATCGCCGAGGTCAGCGTTGCGGTGCTTTCCAGATCCAGCCGTCGGGCGCTGAAGGTGAAACGCGGATGATCGCCGGCCTGTTCGGCGATGGCCCCGGTCAGCGCTTCGTAATCAGCCGTGTGGCCGAGCAATACCTTCGCCGACTCAAGGCCGACAAGGGCCGGGTGATGTTCGAGGTAGTAAAGGAAATGCGAGATCGCGCGTGGCTTATCCATGTGTCCTCCCTGACTGAACGTGAAGAAAGCGGCAGGCACGACCGGCCGGATCGTGCCCGCCCGGGATGTCTTACAGAGGCCACATCGCCGTGCCGAACGGAACCACCGCGTCGGCTTGCATCATTTCCACGGCGGCCTCATGGGTCGGTGCTTCAAACCATTCGTCCAGTTGCAGTTCGGTATCCAAGTCTTTTTCCAGTGCTTGCATGGTCGATCTCCTAGATGACTTTCACGGTTGTGACTGGCCGGTCGAGGTGGCCGGCAAGACGTGAAGAACCTAGTTCAGGGTGTTTTGTAATGCAAAAAATTATTTATTTAAAATTTAAATAGACTTTTTATTCTGTTTTTTACCGAGCGTTTTCTTATTTGAAAACAAAAAACTAAGTGGTCACTTTGATTAGCAAGCTAGCTACCGTCAATTTGCAGACGTCCTACGGATTTTTCTGAAATGGAAAATTTGCGTTACGGATCGTAAAGAAATATTTACGAAAAGCACGTTAAAACCCAGTGGATGAGCACCGCTTTCGGTGCTGTAAGGAAAAGCTGCCGAAGCCCGATCAGCCGGGCACTGCGCAAGGCTCTGGCGCGCTTGTTTCAGCAACGTTTGAAGGGTGAGATGCGCCTCATGCCTGTCGTGCAGGTGCATAACAAGAAGGAGGCGCAATGAACGCCGTGATGGATCTTCACTTCTCTCCGTGGGGCGGTTTTTCGCTCGTCCCCGTCGATGGCCTGCAAAGGCCTGACTCAATTTTTGCAGCCGCCCGATTATCTCGAGGCGGACCCACGCAATCCCGGCAAGCGCCACGCTGATCCAGCGGGGTCTGGCAGCAGGGGGTTAGCGGTGTACAATGCGCCGCGTTTTACTGTGACTCCCTGCGTAATCGCGCAAACCTCAAGGCTATCCGCCTTGTTCACTCCGCCGCGTCACAAGCGTGTCGGGTTCGATTTCGTCACAGATAAAAACAAACAGGTGACGCATGACCGTTGTAAAAACGCTGAATTCCTGGTGCTTGCGCTGGGGTTTGATCGGGGTTGTCTGAAATCGCAACCTTGCAGCAACGTCTACTGAACATCATCAAACCTTGCGTGGGACCTTTTTCATGAGTGGACAAAACTCGCAATCAGGCGAGCTGAAACGCGGCCTGAAAAATCGCCATATTCAATTGATCGCCCTCGGTGGCGCGATCGGTACCGGATTGTTCCTGGGCTCTGCCGGGGTCCTGAAATCCGCCGGCCCGTCGATGATCCTCGGCTACGCCATCTGCGGCTTCATCGCCTTCATGATCATGCGCCAGCTCGGTGAGATGATCGTCGAAGAGCCGGTGGCCGGCTCCTTCAGCCATTTTGCGCACAAGTACTGGGGCGGCTTTGCCGGCTTCCTGTCGGGCTGGAACTGCTGGATTCTGTACATTCTGGTGGGCATGTCGGAACTGACTGCGGTCGGCAAGTACATTCACTATTGGGCGCCGGACATTCCGACCTGGGTGTCTGCAGCGGCCTTCTTCGTACTGATCAACGCGATCAACCTGGCCAACGTCAAAGTCTTCGGTGAAGCCGAGTTCTGGTTCGCGATCATCAAGGTCGTGGCCATCGTCGGCATGATCGCCCTGGGCAGCTACCTGCTGGTCAGCGGCAACGGCGGCCCGCAAGCCTCGGTGAGCAACCTGTGGTCGCACGGTGGGTTCTTCCCCAACGGCGTCAATGGTCTGGTGATGGCCATGGCGATCATCATGTTCTCTTTCGGCGGTCTGGAAATGCTCGGTTTCACCGCAGCTGAAGCCGACAAGCCGAAGACCGTGATCCCGAAAGCGATCAATCAGGTGATCTACCGGATCCTGATTTTTTACATCGGCGCGCTGGTGATCCTGCTGTCGCTGACCCCGTGGGACAGCTTGCTGGCCACCCTCAATGCATCCGGTGACTCGTACAGCGGCAGCCCGTTCGTGCAGGTGTTCTCGATGCTGGGCAGCAACACCGCCGCGCACATCCTCAACTTTGTAGTTCTGACCGCAGCACTGTCGGTGTACAACAGCGGCACCTACTGCAACAGCCGCATGCTGCTGGGCATGGCCGAGCAGGGCGATGCGCCGAAAGGTCTGGCGAAAATCGACAAACGCGGTGTGCCGGTGCGTTCGATCCTCGCCTCCGCAGCAGTCACGCTGGTGGCGGTGCTGCTCAACTACCTGATTCCGCAACACGCGCTGGAACTGCTGATGTCGCTGGTGGTTGCGACGCTGGTGATCAACTGGGCGATGATCAGTTTCTCGCACTTCAAGTTCCGCCAGCACATGAACAAGACGAAGCAGACGCCGCTGTTCAAGGCCCTGTGGTATCCGTACGGCAACTACGTCTGCCTGGCGTTCGTGGCGTTCATCCTCTGCGTGATGCTGTTGATCCCGGGCATCCAGATCTCGGTGTACGCGATTCCGGTGTGGGTCGTGTTCATGTGGGTCTGCTACGTGATCAAGAACAAGCGTGGGGCGCAGCAGGCGCTCCACGCGGCCAGTGCTTCGAAGTAAGCGCTGACGCAAAAACGACAAACCCGGCCTGTGTGCCGGGTTTGTCGTTTCTGGGGTTTACACAATCCCTTGTAGGAGTGAGCCTGCTCGCGATAGCGGTGTATCAGTCGACGAATATTTATCTGACTTACCGCTATCGCGAGCAGGCTCACTCCTACAGGGGGGATCGGAGGTTCGGACAGTTTCGCGGTATCCTGCACCCTCTGATTACGGACGCTTTTCCATGCTGGTGATTTCCAACAACGTGCATCTGCCGGATGCCGAGATCGAATTGACCGCCATCCGCGCGCAAGGCGCCGGTGGGCAGAACGTCAACAAGGTGTCCAGCGCCGTGCACCTGCGCTTCGACATTCCGGCCTCGTCCTTGCCCGAGTTCTACAAGGAGCGGCTGCTGGCGTTGCGCGACAGTCGCATCACCAGCGATGGCGTGTTGATCATCAAGGCCCAGCAATATCGCACGCAGGAAGCCAACCGTGCGGATGCGCTGGAGCGTCTGGTCGAGCTGATTCTCAGCGCCACCAAAGTCGAAAAGAAGCGTCGCCCGACCAAACCGACCCTCGGCTCAAAGAAGCGTCGGCTTGAGTCGAAAACCAAGCGCGGCAGCATAAAGGCCGGGCGCGGCAAGGTGGACTTTTAGAATCTGGCGTCTTGGAATTATTCCATTTCATCAGGAAGGGGGGGTTATACATTGCACACTCCCCGCTCAGATGAACAGCTCCGGAATTGAAGTACACGAGCGAGCGAGAAAACCTGTAGCTGTAATTTCTAATTTCTTATAGCTCATCGGTCTAGATGACTGTCATATCTGACAGGTGTGTAGGATTGCTTTAAGCGGTTCACTGAGTTCTGGTTTCCTAATCGAGCAAAGCAGATGACAAGCTCAATTAACCAGCGTGGCACGCCCGATAATTCTTTTGGTGTGCGCAGTCAGGTGCATCTATATGGATCAGGTCGGCGTCTGCAAGCACGGGTCGTAACGGTTCTTGCTGATCCGCACAGGATTCTTTGCGGCGCAACCCAAGAAGACCTGCAACAAACCTACTTGTCGATGCTTGATGAGCGTGGGGGGATTGATGAAAGTTTCGGTGATGGCGGTGCTGCTGTTTTCAAACTGTCGGAGTTCTTCCCGGGTTGGGGGCTGGCGCAGCCATACAGCGTAAAATTTGATAGGGCTCATCATAAGTATGTCGTGGGGTTCTTTGTTCGAAAAAACGGCTTTAACAGTGCTACCGGATTGGCTCGATTTGACTTGAGTGGGAAGCTCGATGAAGGGTTTGGCCGCAAAGGCGTCATGTTGTGGATCCCAAAGGTAAAAGAGGCGGCTCCTGTCAGTTCGGATGACCAGAAGGTGGAGCAACTTCTGACTGATAAAGGCCGCGACTACCATGGGTCTATGGAGTTATTGGACGACGGCGGCGTGTTGCTTCTGACCACGATTGAAAACAGGGTTTATTCCGACGGTGCGTTTGTGGTCAAAGTAAAAAGCGACGGAATGTTGAACGAGGAGTTCGGTGAGGGAGGATGGGAAATAGTTCGTCGAGGTTCGAGTATTGTAGTCAGAGGAGAGAGTTTGCTTCGATAAGGTGATAACTATCTTGTCGCGGCTTCTGAGGGTCTTCGTGAGAAGAGCTGGTTTGTTGGCAGATATGATGCCCAAGGTAATCTTGATCCTGATTTATCGATAAAAGGTTATTTTGATGGAGCCCCTTCGGTTAAAAAACGTCATTTTGAAACGGGACGATCGTTCTCAGTTTTATATCGTGGGTACTTCGGATAATGGGGTTCCGCAGTATCTGTATCTCCAGCTTCAACGTCGTGGGTTGAATGGTGAGGAGGATGCTCATTTTGGCCCGCAGGGATGGGGGGCCGATATTAGTTTGGCATTCAATGATATTTATGTGGTGAAGGCGGCCCTTTATGACGCGGCGTCAACCGTTGTAGTGGCGGGTTATGCTCATTTACGTGGGGGGCCGGACAGCCAGGCATTTATTGCCAGCATTGAACAGGACATGGGCTGGGATTTGGGATTTGCTGATGACGGGAAGGTGTTATTTCCCAAGGAGGAGATCATTCATGATCTGGTGATTCAGAAAGATCGAAAGATTGTCTTTGTTTCCAGTCGAGACAGGGATCCCGACAGCTTCGCTATCGTTCGTTGGCATGGTTAAAGTATAAAAACTTGAGTTGTATATTGGCCATTCGCAATCGTCTGAATGGCCAATCGTGCGCGATTAATGATGTTTTGGCGCAATTCGGTACAAATACACACTCAGGATCAGACCGCTCAGCGCGGCGAGGGCGGCGAACAGGAAGATCGAGGCAAAACCAAACCCCGCCGCAATCGCCCCGGCCAATGGCCCGGTGATCCCCAGTGACAAATCGATGAACAGTGAATAAGCGCCGACCGCTGCGCCACGGCTGGAGGCCGGCACCAGGTTCACCGCTTCCACGCCCAGCGCCGGGAACACCAGCGAGAAACCGAAACCGCTCAACGCCGCACCCGCCAGCGCCCAATGCGCGTCCGGTGCCAGCCACAACAGCAACAGGCCCAGGGTCTCCACCGACAGGCAGGCAATCGCCACGCGAAAGCCGCCGAGACGGTTGATCAGGTTGCCGAACAGCAGTCGCGCGCCGATGAAGCTGGCGCCGAACAGGCTCAGGCACAGCACCGCGTTGTCCCAGTGCTGGGTGGCGTAATACAGGGTGATGAAGGTGGCGATGGTGCCGAAACCGATCGAGCCCAGCGCCAGCCCGCAGCCGTGCGGGAACACCCGCCCCAACACATGCATGAACGGCAGGCGCTCGCCGGCGACAATCGGCGCGGCGGTTTTCGGCCACGCCAGCAGCAAGCCCAGCGCCGCCAGCAGGATGATGCTGACGCCCATGCTCCACAGGCCCAACTGGCCGACCAGCCACACCCCGAACGGTGCGCCGACCGCCAGCGCGCCGTAACTGGCGATGCCGTTCCACGAGATCACTTTGGCGGTGTTAGCCGCGCCGACCCGGCCGATGCCCCAGCCGATCGATCCGGAGCCGACCAGGCTTTCCGCGCTGCCCAATACCAGTCGACCGATCAACAGGCTGATCAGGCTGAGCATCGGCAGGTTCGGTGTCCACGCCGAGATCAGCATGAACACACCGCTCAAGCCACAACCGGCCAGACCGATCATCACCGCGCGTTTGCTGCCCTGATTGTCGATGATCTTGCCGGCGTACGGACGGCTGAGCAGGGTAGCGAGGTATTGCACGCTGATCACCAGCCCCGCAATCACCGCGCCGAAGCCCAGATCACTGTGGACATAGCCTGGCAGCACAGCGAGCGGTATGCCGATGTTCAGGTAGCCGATGAAGGTGAAGAGGACGATGGACACGACTTGCAGCGTGACCGCAAGGGGGCGCTGCGGCTCTGACATAGAGGACGACATGGGAACGATCCACGGGAAAGCAGGATTAGATAGGCTGCTTATGATACCGGCGCGAACGTGTCAGGGGCGGGGAAAAGTAAAACTATTTGCCGCAAGGCCGATTCATGGCTTGGCCGGGGCGACCAGTTGTGTGGTGACGAGGGCGGCGAGGGCGTTTTCTTCGCTGCCGAAACGGGCGAGCAGGGCGGCCTGTTTTTCCGGGGAGAGACGGTTCCAGATCTCGATCATTTTCTCGGTCGCGCCGATCAGGACGGCGGCTTGGCTTTCAGAGAATTCGTCGGTCATGGCGGGCTCGGTTTCAGGCAGTGTGGAAAGCGCATCTTAGCGCTTTCCACACGGTCTGTACGGCGGGTTTTACTCTTCGCTGTCGGCCTTGCGGCTCTCAACGGCTTCTTTCGGCTCGGGTTGCCCCGCGCCGGCTTGTTGCGTGGTCGTCTGCTCAGGTACGTGCAGGCTTGGGAAGGGGAGATTAGGAATCTCGTGCATGGTTGCGCTCCTCGCTAAGTCTGTTGATAGATCTGGTAGATCCGCGCTTCTTGAAAGCCTGCGCAGGATACAGCAGGAAAAATGACAATCAGACTTTTAATTGAAATTAATGCGACAGATGGCCGCAGGGGAGCGCAAAACTGTGGTGATTGATCGTTCCCTCGCTCTGCGTGGGAACGCCTCAATGGACGCTCTGCGTCCGCTGTTGGGACGCAGAGCGTCCCGGGCTGCATTCCCACGCGGAGCGTGGGAACGAGCAATGGGAGGGATTATTTGCAGACGCTGGCGATGGCTTCGGCCAGCAATGCGAGGCGCGTTGCATCTATACCGGCGACGTTGGCCCGGCCCGAGCTGACCATGTACACGCTGTGATGCTCGCGCAGTTGTTTGACCTGCTCCGGCGACAGGCCGGTGTAGGAAAACATCCCGCGTTGCACGCCAATGTGCGCAAAGCGCTCACGCAAGCCATGCGGCTCCAGCGCTTCGACCAGACCGCTGCGCAACTGGGCAATACGCAAGCGCATGGCTTCCACTTCGTCGGCCCAGCGGCTTTTCAGCTCCGGATCGGCGAGGATGGTGGCGACTACTGCCGCGCCGTGATCCGGTGGCGTCGACCACAGGTTGCGGGCGATGTTGGCCAGTTGGCTGCGGATGTCGATGAGCTTGTCAGCGGTTTTTGCGCAGACGATCAGCGCGCCAGTACGGTCGCGATACAGGCCGAAGTTCTTCGAGCAGGAGCTGGTGATCAGCACTTCCGGCAATTCGGCGGCGAACAGTCGGGTCGACCACGCATCCTGCTCCAGCCCGTCGCCAAAGCCCTGGTAGGCAAAGTCGATCAGCGGCAGCAGATTGCGGCTGCGCACCACGTCCAGCACGCGCTGCCAGTCGTCGTGGCTCAGGTCGAAACCGGTCGGGTTGTGGCAGCACGCATGCAGCAGCACCACATCGCCTTTCGGTACTTCGTTGAGTACGGCGAGCATCGCATCGACGTCGAGGCGGTTGTCGCTGCCCACGTACGGGTAGTGACTGACCTTGACCCCGGCCGCCGCGAAGATGGTTTCGTGAATCGGCCAGGTCGGGTTGCTCAGCCACACGCCCTTGCCCGGCAGGCATTGGGCAATGAAGTCAGCGGCCAGACGCAGAGCACCGGTACCGCCCGGGGTCTGGGTAGCGCCAGCACGTTGTTCGGCGATCAGTTTCGAGTCGGTGCCGAGCACCAACTCGTTGATGACCTTGCCGAACAACGGATTACCGTGACCACCGATGTAGGTCTTGGTGTCCTGGCTTTCGACTAGTCGCGCCTCGGCGATTTTCACCGCTTCGGGGATCGGCGTCAGGCCTTGGGCATCCTTGTAGACGCCAACGCCGAGGTCGAACTTGCGCGGGTTGCTGTCCTGCGCATAGGCCTCCATCAAACCGAGGATCGGGTCGCCGGGTACCCGGCCGATGGCGTCGAAGTGCATTACTTGCGTCCTTCTGCGGTCTTGGCCACTTCGTCAGTGCGCGCGGCCATGATGAAGTCGTTGCGGTGCAGGCCCTTGATCGAGTGGCTCCACCAGGTCACGGTGACTTTGCCCCACTCGGTCAGCAGGCCCGGGTGGTGACCTTCGGCCTCGGAGATCTCGCCGACCGCATTGGTGAAGGCCAGCGCGTGTTTGAAGTTCTTGAACAGGAAGACTTTCTCCAGCTGCATGATGCTGTCGCGTACTTCGATGTTCCAGTCAGGGATCTGCTTGATCAGGATCGGCAGTTCTTCGTCGCTGACTTGTGGCGCATCGGCACGGCAGGCTTCGCAGTGGGCTTGGTTCAAAGTGGACATGGTGTGATTCCTGAAATCGAGTGTGTTTTTTTTATTAAAGCGTTTGGGCCGTCAGTGCCGTCACGCTAAACCAAAGTGGCGGCGACTGACAGACTCAATTGTCAGCAAAAGTCGCGGATCACGCGGCTTTCGGTTTTGGCGGAAACTTCGGAGCGTGCAACCCCAGCTGCATGCCTTGCTTGACCATACCCATGATGTCTTCGTGGGCCAGGTCGAACAGGCGCTTGAGGTTCGGCAGGACAAAGTACAGCGGCTGCAGGATGTCGATGCGGTACGGAGTGCGCATGGCTTCCAGCGGATCGAAGGCCTGATGCTCGGGTTCGTCCGACAGTGAGTAAACGGTTTCTTTTGGCGAGGACAGAATGCCGCCGCCATAGATGCGTTGGCCTTGCGGGGTGTCGACCAGACCGAACTCGATGGTCATCCAGTACAGACGCGCCAGATACACGCGTTCTTCCTTGGTGGCCTGCAGGCCGAGCTTGCCGTAGGTGTGGGTGAATTCGGCGAACCAGGGGTTGGTCAGCAGCGGGCAGTGGCCGAAGATCTCGTGGAAAATGTCCGGCTCTTGCAGGTAGTCCAGCTCTTCGCGGGTACGAATGAACGTGGCCACCGGAAACTGTTTGCTGGCGAGCAATTCGAAGAAGGTCTGGAAGGGGATCAGCGCCGGGACACGAGCAACCTGCCAGCCGGTGGTTTCGCCGAGCACCTTGTTGATCTCGCCCAGTTGCGGAATGCGGTCGTGGGGCAGACCGAGTTTTTCGATACCGTCCAGGTATTCCTGGCACGCGCGACCCTCGATCACTTTCAACTGGCGGGTGATCAGCGTGTTCCACACCGCGTGTTCTTCGGCGGGGTAGTCGATAAAACCTTGCGCATCGGGCTCGCGGGCCACGTATTGCGTCTGCTTCATACTGCTCTCCTGCTAGGGGAATTCGTTCTTGTTATGTCCAGCGATGGACTCAGAATTACCTGAGAGTGGGGTGGTGTGCAGTAGGTGGCGACGCGCACGCGTAGGAAAAATCGGTGGATTTCGTAAACTATTCGTTACGCTTTGGCTGGTATCTCGCATTTACGGTGACTGGCAGGTTTGAAAATCGCTGTGACTGTCACATAATCTTGACAACTATCTGCGCGCCTCGACAGAAACATCTGGCGCCGTTCCCTTGTAGGAGTGAGCCTGCTCGCGATAGCGGTGTATCAGTCAGTATTAATATCAATTGACCCACCGCTATCGCGAGCAGGCTCACTCCTACAGGTATTACTGTCTTCACGGGGCGTTCCTATGCGTATCAAAGTCCACTGCCAGAACCGCATCGGCATCCTGCGCGACATCCTCAACCTGCTGGTGGAGTACGGGATCAACGTCGCGCGCGGCGAGGTCGGTGGCGAGCACGGCAACGCGATCTACCTGCACTGCCCGAACCTGATCAACATTCAGTTCCAGGCGCTGCGGCCGAAGTTCGAGGCGATTGCCGGGGTGTTTGGCGTCAAGCGCGTCGGGTTGATGCCCAGCGAGCGCCGGCACATGGAATTGAACGCGTTGCTCGGCGCACTGGAGTTCCCGGTACTGTCGATCGACATGGGCGGCTCGATCGTTGCCGCCAACCGTGCGGCGGCGCAGTTGCTCGGGGTGCGCGTGGACGAGGTGCCGGGGATTCCGTTGTCACGGTATGCCGAGGATTTCGACCTGCCGGAACTGGTGCGCGCCAACAAATCGCGGATCAACGGCATGCGCGTCAAGGTCAGGGGCGACATCTTTCTCGCCGACATCGCGCCGCTGCAATCGGAGCATGACGACAGCGAAGCCATGGCCGGTGCGGTACTGACCTTGCACCGCGCCGACCGCGTCGGCGAACGCATCTATAACGTGCGCAAGCAGGAGCTGCGTGGTTTCGACAGCATCTTCCAGAGTTCCAAAGTCATGGCGGCGGTGGTGCGCGAAGCACGACGCATGGCGCCGCTGGATGCACCGCTATTGATAGAAGGCGAAACCGGCACCGGCAAAGAATTGCTGGCGCGTGCCTGCCACCTCGCCAGCCCGCGCGGGCAGTCGCCGTTGATGGCGCTCAACTGCGCGGGGCTGCCGGAGTCGATGGCCGAGACCGAGTTGTTCGGCTATGGCCCGGGAGCCTTCGAAGGTGCACGCGCCGAGGGCAAACTAGGACTGCTGGAATTGACCGCGGGCGGCACGCTGTTTCTTGACGGTGTCGGCGAGATGAGCCCACGCCTTCAAGTGAAGCTGCTGCGCTTTTTGCAGGATGGCTGCTTCCGCCGGGTCGGCAGTGATGAAGAGGTTTATCTGGATGTGCGGGTGATCTGCGCGACCCAGGTCGACTTGTCCGAACTGTGCGCGCGCGGTGAGTTTCGCCAGGACCTGTATCACCGTTTAAATGTGCTTTCGTTGCACATTCCGCCGCTGCGCGAATGCCTCGATGGATTGACGCCGCTGGTCGAGCACTTTCTCGATCAGGCCAGTCGGCAGATTGGCTGCTCACTGCCAAAACTGGCGCCGGCGGCGATGGATCGCCTCAGCCACTATCACTGGCCGGGCAACGTGCGGCAGTTGGAGAACGTGCTGTTTCAGGCGGTTTCCCTGTGCGACGGCGGCACGGTCAAGGCCGAGCATATTCGCTTGCCGGATTACGGCGTGCGTCAGCCGCTTGGCGATTTCTCGCTGGAAGGTGGGCTGGATGAAATTGTCGGGCGCTTTGAGAAAGCCGTGCTGGAGCGGCTGTATTCCGAGCATCCGAGTAGTCGGCAATTGGGCAAGCGGTTGGGGGTTTCGCATACCACGATTGCCAACAAGCTGCGCGAGTATGAAGTCGGCAAAGACCCTGCCGAGTAACAATGCGTGATCGTTCCCACGCTCTGCGTGGGAATGCAGCCCGGGGCGCTCCGCGTCCCAAAGCGGACGCAGAGCGTCCATTGAGGCATTCCCACGCAGAGCGTGGGAACGATCATTAGCCGGGATTGCCGCGAAGCGGCATAACACCGCCGGTTTTTCGACTTCGATACATTTCAAATTTCCCCTCGCTTGCCCTCAAGTCCTTTGTTTACCGGGCCGCAAGCCGCCAGAAAAAAGTTGGTCTGCAAATTGCTTATGGCTCAGCAGTACAGCGGTGGGCGGCAAACGTCCGGCATGCAGAGGAAAGAGTGTGGACAAGTACCTTTATGTGGCAATGACCGGCGCCAGTCAGAACGCACTGGCGCAAAAGGCGCATGCCAACAACCTGGCGAACATCTCCACCAATGGTTTTCAACGCGACCTGGAGCAGGCGCGTTCGATGCCGGTGTTCGGTGACAGCTTTCCGGCGCGTGCGTTTGCCATGAGCGAACGGCCTGCCACTGACTTCTCGCCTGGCTCGCTGGTGCAGACCGGCCGTGACCTCGACGTCGCGGTGACCGGCAACGGTTTTATTGCCGTGCAAAACCCTAATGGCGGTGAAAGCTACGTGCGCACCGGCAGCCTCAACATCGACGCCCTCGGCGTACTGCGTGCCGGCAACGGCATGGCCGTGATGGGCAACGGCGGGCCGATTGCCGTGCCGCCAGAGCAGCAGGTCGAAGTCGGTGAAGACGGCACCATCAGTATTCGTGCGATGGGTGAAGGCCCGCGCGTCATGGCGGAAGTCGACCGGATCAAACTGGTCAACCCGGACATCAAGAACATGAACAAGGGCCTCGACGGTTCGATCTACACCAAGGACGGCCAGCCTGCGCCGGCCGATGCCAACGTCAAGCTGGTGTCGGGTTTCCTTGAGTCGAGCAACGTCAACGCCGTGGAAGAAATGACCTCGGTGCTGGCCCTGGCCAAGCAGTTCGAGTTGCACGTCAAGATGATGAACACCGCCAAAGACGACGACCAGGCCATGGCTCGGGTCTTGCAGATCAGCTAATTATCAGAACGTCGCGCCGTAAAACAGGCGCACGAGGAGAATCGAATGCTTCCGGCTCTATGGGTTGCCAAAACCGGTCTGTCCGCCCAGGACACCAACCTGACCACCATTTCCAACAACCTGGCGAACGTTTCGACCACGGGTTTCAAACGTGATCGTGCCGAGTTCCAGGACCTGCTGTATCAGATCAAGCGTCAGCCAGGTGCCCAGTCGACCCAGGACAGCGAACTGCCGTCGGGTCTGCAACTGGGTACCGGTGTGCGCATCGTCGGCACCCAGAAAAACTTCACCGCCGGCAGCCTGCAAACCACCGAGCAGCCGCTGGACATGGCCATCGACGGCCGCGGTTTCTTCCAGATCCTGCAGCCGGACGGCACCACGTCCTATACCCGTGACGGTACTTTCCATCTCGACTCCAATGGCCAGATCGTCAACGCCAGCGGTTTCGCCCTGGAGCCGGCCATCGTCATCCCGAACAACGCGCAGAGCTTCACCGTCGGCACCGACGGCACCGTGTCGATCACTGTGCCAGGCAACCCTGCCGCTCAGGTGATCGGCAACCTGCAAACCGCTGACTTCATCAACCCGGCCGGTCTGCAAGCGGTGGGCAACAACCTGTTCCTGGAGACCGCTGCTTCGGGCGCGCCGCAAATCGGCACCCCGGGCCTGAACGGTTTCGGTACCACGCTGCAGAACACCCTGGAAGGTTCCAACGTCAGCACCGTTGAAGAGATGGTCAACATGATCACCACTCAACGCGCCTACGAGATGAACTCCAAGGTGATCTCCACCGCCGACCAGATGCTCTCGTTCGTAACGCAGAATCTGTAATCAAGTCTATGGGGCGGCCATGAGGCCGCCAGCAACACCGTGAGGTAGGGTCATGAAACGCTTCGTATCTGTTCTGGCATTGGGTGGGGTCGTCTCGCTCGCGGGCTGCGTCGCACCGACGCCCAAGCCCAATGACCCTTACTACGCCCCGGTGTTGCCGCGCACGCCATTACCGGCTGCGGCCAATAACGGCTCGATCTATCAGGCCGGCTTCGAGCAGAACCTGTACAGCGACCGCAAGGCGTTCCGGGTCGGTGACATCATCACCATCACCCTGAACGAGAAGACCCAGGCGAGCAAGAACGCCAACTCGCAAGTGGCCAAGAACAGCAAGACCGGCATCGGCCTGACCTCGCTGTTCGGCGGCAGCGGTACCACCAACAACCCGTTGGGCGGTAACGACCTGAGCCTGGACGTTGGCTACAGCGGCGACCGCGCGACCAAGGGCGACAGCAAGGCTGCGCAGGGCAACACCCTGACCGGTTCGATCACCGTGACCGTGGCCGACGTGCTGCCCAACGGCATCATCGCTGTGCGCGGCGAGAAGTGGATGACCCTCAACACCGGCGACGAACTGGTGCGGATAGCCGGTCTGGTGCGCGCCGATGACATCGCGACCGACAACACCGTGTCGTCGACCCGTGTCGCCGATGCGCGCATCACCTACTCGGGCACCGGTTCGTTTGCCGATGCGAGTCAGCCAGGCTGGTTCGACCGTTTCTTCCTCAGCCCGCTGTTCCCTTTCTAGGTGGCGACTTTGAATTTCAAGAGCCTCATGCTGGCTGCGGCCCTGTTGTCCGCAGCCTTTGGTGCCCACGCCGAGCGACTGAAAGATATCGCCAGTATTTCCGGCGTGCGCTCCAACCAGTTGATCGGTTACGGCCTGGTGGTCGGGCTTAACGGCACCGGCGACCAGACGACGCAAACCCCGTTCACCCTGCAGACCTTCAACAACATGCTCTCGCAGTTCGGCATCAAGGTGCCGCCTGGATCGGGCAACGTGCAGTTGAAAAACGTCGCGGCGGTGTCGGTCAGTGCCGATCTGCCAGCGTTCGCCAAACCGGGTCAGCAGGTCGACATCACCGTGTCTTCGATCGGTAACTCCAAGAGCCTGCGCGGCGGCACCCTGTTGCTGACCCCGCTCAAGGGGATCGACGGCAACGTCTACGCCATCGCCCAGGGCAACCTGGTGGTGGGTGGTTTCGATGCCGAAGGGCGCGACGGTTCGAAGATCACCGTCAACGTTCCCTCGGCCGGTCGGATCCCCGGTGGTGCTTCGGTGGAGCGTTCGGTGCCGAGCGGTTTCAACCAGGGCAACAGCCTGACGCTGAACCTCAACCGTTCCGACTTCACCACGGCCAAGCGCATCGTCGACAAGATCAATGACATGCTCGGCCCTGGCGTGGCGCAAGCCATCGACGGCGGTTCGATCCGTGTGACGGCGCCGCTCGATCCGAGCCAGCGTGTCGACTATCTGTCGATCCTGGAAAACCTCGAAGTTGACCCGGGGCAGGCGGTGGCGAAAGTCATCATCAACTCGCGCACTGGCACCATCGTCATCGGCCAGAACGTGAAAGTCTCGCCGGCCGCCGTGACCCACGGCAGCCTGACCGTGACCATCACCGAAGACCCGATCGTCAGTCAGCCGGGTCCGCTGTCCAACGGGCAGACCGCTGTTGTGCCGCGTTCGCGGGTCAATGCTCAGCAGGAAGCCAAACCGATGTTCAAGTTCGGCCCGGGTACCACTCTCGACGAAATCGTACGGGCGGTGAACCAGGTCGGCGCGGCACCAGGTGACCTGATGGCGATTCTCGAAGCACTGAAGCAGGCCGGCGCGTTGCAAGCCGACCTGATCGTGATCTGAGGACGGCGACCATGGATATGCGCAAAGGCAGTCTGGTGGGCACCGGCGATTCGGGTTCCTACTCCGACCTCAATCGTCTGAACCAGCTCAAGGTCGGCGACAAGAACAGCGATGCGAACATGCGCAAGGTGGCGCAGGAATTCGAATCGCTGTTCCTTGGCGAAATGCTCAAGTCGATGCGTTCGGCCACCGAGGCGTTGGGTAAAGACAACCCGATGAACACCCCGGCCGCCAAGCAGTATCAGGAAATGTACGACCAGCAACTGGCGGTGTCGCTGTCCCGCGAGGGTGGTGGTATTGGCCTCGCCGACGTGCTGATGAAGCAGATGTCGAGGAACAAACCGCTAGCGCCGGGTGAGGCTGCGGCCGCGTCCGCCGCCAAGCAGGAAGCCGCGAAAGCCGCTGCGGTGCAGACGCCGATTGCTGCTGGCACCACGGGCACCGGCCCGCTGTCGCGGCTCAATGGCGAGCGCCCGTTGTGGGCATCGCGTTCGCTGCATGCGCCGAACACTCAGTTGGCGCACGCCAACGACATGGAAATGATCAACAAGCGTCGTCTGGCACTGCCGCCGAAACTGGCCGATCGTTTGCTCGCCGGTCTGGTGCCTTCCGCTACACCGACTGCCGCCAATGCCTTGCCGCAACGCACCGCGACCGCGACCGCCACCGGCGCCGGCCCGCTGTACAACGGCGACTGGCTGACCCGTGCCGAAGACGCCAAAGCGTCCGGCGGGCAGATGCAGATTTACGGTCGGGCGATGGCGCAGATTCCGCTGGCTCCGGCCAAGCGCGCCTTCAGCTCCGCCGACGAATTCGTCAACACCATGCTGCCGATGGCCAAAGAGGCCGCCGCCAGAATTGGCGTCGATCCGCGTTATCTGGTGGCGCAAGCCGCGCTGGAAACCGGCTGGGGCAAATCGGTCATGCGCGCCCAGGACGGCAGCTGCAGCCACAACCTGTTCGGCATCAAGGCCAGCAGCAACTGGACCGGCGATTCGGCGCGGGCGATCACCAGCGAATTCCGCAATGGGCAGATGGTCAAGGAGACGGCGCAGTTCCGTTCCTACGCCTCGTACAAAGACAGTTTCCACGATCTGGTGACTTTGCTGCAGACCAACAATCGCTATCAAGATGTTGTGAAGTCGGCCGATAACCCAGAACAGTTTGTACGCGAGTTGCAAAAGGCCGGTTACGCAACCGACCCGCACTACGCGACGAAGATTTCGCAGATTGCCAAGCAGATGAACAGTTTCGAAAACTACGCTGCGGCCGGCGTTTCAACGACGCCTCTATAAACATACGGTAAGGTTTGAATCATGAGTTTGCTCAATATCGGGATGTCGGGGTTGGCCGCGAGCTCTTCCTCTCTGGCGACGACAGGTAACAACATTGCCAACGTCGACACCGCCGGTTATTCACGCCAGCAAACCGTGCAGGGCACCAAGTCCTCGCAGCAATTCGGCAACGTCTTCATCGGTACGGGGACGACTCTGGCTGACGTGCGCCGGGTCTACAACTCCTACCTCGAAACCCAGCTGCACACCGCCACCTCGCTCAATAGCGAAGCGGCTGCGTACGGTACCCAGGCGACCGCGCTGGATGCCTCGCTGTCCGATTCCAACACCGGCCTGACCGGTGTGCTGCAGAAGTTCTTCACCTCGATGCAAGGTGTGGCGACGTCGGCGACCGACGACACCTCCCGTCAGTCGGTGTTGACCGGTGCGCAGGCCCTGACCAGCCGTTTCAATGCACTGGCCAAACAGCTGAACGATCAGAACACGACGATCAACGGCAACCTTGGCGACATGACGTCCCAAGTGAACAAGCTGGCCACCTCGATCGCCACGCTCAACCAGAAGATCGGCGAGATTTCCACCAGCGGCGGCCAGCCGAACGATCTGCTCGACAGCCGTAACGAAGCGGTGCGCCAGCTCTCCGAGCTGACCGGTGCGCAGGTCGTTGAACGTGGCAGCAGTTTTGATGTGTATATCGGTACCGGCCAGCCGCTGGTGATCGGCAACACCACCAACACCCTGAGCACCGTGCCGAGCAAGGACGATCCGACGCGCATGGCCATTCAGTTGGACCGAGGCTCAAGCGTGATCGACATCACGTCGGCCATGAGCGGTGGCGAAATCGGTGGCCTGCTGACCTACCGCAAGGAAGTGCTCGACCCTTCGCTCAATGAGTTGGGGCGTGTCGCACTGGTGGTGGCCGATCAGGTCAACAGCCAGCAAGCCCAGGGTATCGACAAGAACGGTGACTTCGGCGCGGCAATCTTCAACAACATCAACAGTGCCGCGCTGGTCAGCCAGCGCAGTATTGCGCAGTCGACCAATAGCGCCGGTTCGGGCAACCTCGATGTCACCATCAAGGACACCGGCAAGCTGACCACCAGCGATTACCAGGTGACCTTCACCAGTGCCACCAACTATTCGGTCAAGCGTTCCGATGGCACCGACATGGGGGCGTTCAGCACCACGACCACGCCACCGCCTGTGATCGACGGCTTCACCCTGGCCCTCAACGGTGGCGCCCTCAGCGCTGGCGATACCTTCAAGGTGACCCCGACCCGTAACGCGGCAACCTCGATTCAGACCGTACTGACCGATCCGAAGAAAGTCGCGGCGGCAGCACCGTTGACTGGCGTGGCCAGTGCCAACAATTCCGGCACTTACACCCAGCCGACGCTGACCGATACCGTCGACATCTATAACCCGGCGTCCCAGGCCGAGCTGCAGAATGCGCTCAAGTATTCGACGCCGGTCAAACTGGTGTTCGGTGCGGTCGCCAGCGGCAGCCAGTCGTACAACATGGTCGACGCCAAGGGCAACACCATCGGTTCGGGCACCATCGTGCCGGGGCAGGCCAACACCTTGAACCTCAAGGTCGGCATGGTTGATTCCACCGGTGCTCCGGTGATGGACACCACTGTCACGCCGAACGTGCAGAAGACTTTCACCGTGCAGACCACCGTGGGCGCGACGCCGAAGTCCGGCGAAACCTTCACGATCAACCTGACCGGCGCGGCCTCTTCGGACAACCGCAACGCACAGGCGCTGGTTGGCCTGCAGACCAAACAGACCGTGGACACCGGCACCGGCAGCAAAGGCATCAGTCTGACTGACGCTTACAACAAACTGGTGACCAACGTCGGTACCAAGGCCGCGCAGAGCAAGTCCGACAACGACGCCACCTCGGTGATCCTGGATCAGGCCAAGGGCGCGCGCGACTCGTTGTCCCAGGTCAACCTCGATGAAGAGACCGGCAACCTGGTCAAGTATCAGCAGTACTACACAGCGTCTTCGCAGATCATCAAAGCTGCGCAGGAAACATTCGCCACGCTGATCAACAGTCTTTAAGGAGTCGTAATTCATGCGCATTTCCACCGCCCAGTATTACGCGACGCAAGCTGCTCAATATCAGCGCAACTACAGCAAGACTGTCGCGACCGCCAACGAAGCGAGCAGCCTGCAGCGCATCAATACCGCCGCCGACGATCCGGTTGGCGCTGGCCGTCTGCTCAAGCTGGGTCAGCAAAGTGCGATGCTCGATCAGTATCAGGGCAACATCGATACCACCAAGAGCGCCCTGACCGTGCAGGAGTCTACGTTGAACTCCATTACCACGGCTTTGCAGCGCGCCAAGGAAATCGGCCTGGCGGCCAACAATGGCATCGCCACTGACGATAACCGCAAGGCTTACGCGGCGGAGCTGGGCCAGATCCAGCAGCAAGTGCTGGGCCTGATGAACTCCAAGGATGCCAACGGCAACTATCTGTTCTCCGGTTCCAAGACCGATACCGCGCCGTACTCGCAAAATGTCGACGGCACCTACACCTACAACGGTGACCAGACCCAGATCAACCTGGGCATTGGCGACGGCATGTCGGTCGCGACCAATACCACCGGTTGGGACGCCTTCCAGCAGACCATCAACACCAGCCGCACCCAGACCACCATGACCGCTCCGGCGGTGGATGACGGTCGTGTGGTGCTGTCCAACGGTACGGTCGGCACCGCGGCGACCTACAACGCCAAGTTCACCGGCGGCCAGCCGTACACGGTCAGCTTTCTCAGCAGCACTCAGTTGAAAATCACTGATGCCCTGGGCAACGACGTGACGTCCGAGGCCAGCCAGAACGGCTTGATCAGCAACAGCAACGGTGCCAACCAGACCGTCAGCTTCCGTGGCGTCGATATGAAGTTGAACATCAACCTCAAGGCCGGCGACACCAACCCGGACGCGGTCATCGCCGGTCACAGCTTCCAGCTGTCGGCCACGCCTGACTCGTTCACCACGGCGCGCAGCCCGGGCAACCCGTCGACCGCCGTCATCACCGGCTCCAGCATGACCAACCAGGCAGCCTACAGCGCGGCCTTCCCGTCGGGTGGTGGCGCGGTGTTGAAGTTCACCAGCGCCACCGATTTCGATCTGTACGCGGCGCCCGTGACCGCTGACAGCAAGCCAGTATCGTCGGGCACCATGGTCGGCACCAACGCCACGGCCGCCGGTGTGACCTTCGCCATTGGTGGTACGCCGGGCGCGGGCGATCAGTTCTCGATCCAGTCCAACAACCACCAGACCCAGAACGTGCTCGACACCCTGAGCCAGATGGTCACGGCGCTGAACCTGCCGGTCGATGGTGATCCGGTGGTCAAGCAAAAATTCCAGGGAGCCATGGAGTCGGCGTTGGGCAACATCGACAGCGCGTCCAACCAGATTGGCGCTGCGGTGACCTCGATCGGTGCGCGGGGTCAGTCGCTGGATGACCAGAACACCACCAACCAGAGCCTGATCCAGGCCAACACCACGACCCAGGGTTCGATCCGTGATTCGGATCCGGCCGAGGTGATGACCCGCCTGACTTTGCAGCAGACCATGCTGCAAGCCTCGCAACTGGCCTTCAGCAAGATCAGTCAATTGGGTCTGTTCAACAAGATCTGACGTTGGACGGGCGCGCAGGCGCTCGTTTGTCTCGTCACTCAGTTAATGTTTTTTCGCGGTTTCATGGGCTCGCTTTACCGAGCGGGCTCGTACCGCCTGTGAGCCCGCCGTGAATCCACTTCCTCTCGTCAGTCTGCTCATTCCCGCCTTCAATCCGCGCTTCTTCGAGCGGACCTTGAACAGTGCGGTGAGCCAGACGTATGGCCAACTCGAAATCATTGTGTGCGATGACAGTCGCGGCAGCGAGATCGAAGACATCGTAGTGTCTGTGACCGGGCAGACAGGCGTTGCCGTGCGTTACGTGCGTAATCCGCGGACCTTGGGCATGGTCGGCAATCTCAAGGCCTGCCTGGAACAGGCGCAGGGCCAACTCATCAAGTTTGTGTGCGACGACGACCATCTCTACGCCGCCTGTATCGAACAGCAAGCGCAGGAAATGGCGCGCGAGGAAGTCCGCCTGGTGCTGGCTCAACGTCTGTTCTGGGACGCCGACGACATCATTCTTCCGGCGCGTCTGGAAAACACTTCGCTGTCTCCGGTCAGTGGCCTTTTCAAGGGCGACGACCTGCTGGGCATCTTTGAAAAGTTTCCAGTGAATGTGCTGGGTGGCTTCACCAATGCGCTGTTCCGTCGTGAAGATCTTGTCGAGTTGCTGCCGGCGTTGACCCAGGAAGGCCACTGTTTTGTCGCGAGCCTGGATTTCGCGCTGTTTGTCTGCCTGATGCGACGCGGCAATGTGGCGGTGTCCAACAATGTGCTCAGTGCCGAGCGACTTTACCCGGAGCGCCTGAGCGCCCAACAATCGATGAAAGATGCGGTTGAAGTCGAGCGCGAGTGGATTCTGCAAATGCTCAATGCGCGCAGCGGCGAATCTGCGCCTGCGCCGGGCTGGGTCCGCTACATCCCGCTGAGCAAGGCGGACGAAATGCCGCGAGTCTGGGAGGAGCTGCCTCTGAGCCGCACGCTCGGTACCAAGCAGAGTCGCCAGGAGTGGTGTGTCGGTATCGACAGCTGGAGTTTTGCCGATCTCTATGCGCAATGGCTGGAGTGCCGAGTGCTCACCGAGGGACAGCGCAAGTTGCTTCCGGAGACCCTGGCCGCCTGGTCGCATCAGCCGCGCATCGTCCCGATCGTCATCGATCGCGATGGCAGTCGCGACGGCGTCGAGCGCACGCTGGAGGCGCTTGCCGCACAGGATTATCTGCCGGAACTGATCCTCGTGTTGTCGGCTGCCTGTTCCGAGGCGGAGCTCGACGGACGGGTGTTCCGCATGCCGTTGCAGGACGACGGGCTGGAGCAGCTCAACGCGTTGTTGCCGCAACTGGAAGGGGCTGACTGGTTCTACCTGTTGCAGGCTGGCGATCGTCTTGTGGTGCCGGCGTTATTGATCATGGCCGAGCGCATCGCCCATCGCCCGGCGCTGACGTGTCTGTACAGCGATGAAGGCAGTCTGCGCAACGGCGAATCGGTAGAGCCAGCATTCAAACCGGATTTCAACCTCGACCTGATGCGCAGCTATCCCTATGTCGGACGAGCGCTGGCGTTCAAGCGCGAACGTTTTCTGGCGCTGGGCGGGTTCGAGGCGACGTTCGCCGAACTGGCCCCGCATGACATGCTGTGGCGCATGGTCGAAAGCGACGGTACGCAGGTGGTCGGGCATGTCGCCGAAGTGCTGCTGCAATCGCCATTCGATCTGTCCGCCTGGCTCGCCGCCCCAGCGGTCATCGAACAGAACCCGCGGCTACTCGAGGCTCACCTCAAGCGTCTGGGGGTGGCCCATGGCATTCGCCGCGGCAGTTCCGCACTGCTCAACCGCATTGACTATCAGCACGCCCGGCGTCCCCTGGTGTCGATCATTATTGTGACCAAGGACCAGACGGCTGCCCTGCAGCGCTGCGTCGAAACGCTGCTGGAAAAGACCGCTTACTCCGAATACGAGCTGTTGCTGGTCGACAACGGCAGTGAAAGCGCTGAAGCGCGGGCATGGCTTGATGGCATGGCGCACTTGGCCGGCGAGCGGATTCGTGTCCTGAGCTATCCGCAGCAGGGCAACGCGGCGGCGCTGCATAACTTTGCGGTAGGTCAGGCGTGTGGCGAATATGTGCTGCTGCTCAATTCGTTTGCGGTAATCACCCAGGCTGACTGGCTCGACGAACTGCTCAACCATGCGCAGCGTCCGGAAGTCGGCGTGGTCGGTGCCAAGCTCTTCAATCCCGATGGATGTGTGTTGCACGCCGGTCTGATTCTTGGCTTGCAGGGCGCGGTGGGTTTGCCGTTCTATGGTCAGTCACTGCAATCGGATGGCTACATGTTCCGGCTGCAGGCGGCCCATGACCTGAGTGCCGTGGGTGGCGACTGTCTGATGGTGCGAAAGGTGGTTTATGAGTCTGTCGCCGGGCTTGATGAGCAAGCGCTGAAACAGACGCTGAATGTCGTGGATCTGTGCCTGCGGATCGGTCAGGAAGGTTACCTGGTCGTGTGGACTCCTTATGCCTTGTTGGCGCTGGGCGCACGCCCCGGCGCTCTGGCGACGGTAGAAGAGGAGCAATTGCAGCTCCAGGAGCAGGAAACTTTCTACAAACGCTGGTTGCCGCGCATTGCCCGTGACCCGGCGTTCAACGTCAATCTGACGTTACAGGGTGTTGGCGCGACGAGTTTCAGCCTGGAGCCGGGCTTGCGTACCGGCTGGAGTGCATTTTCCCGGGCGCAGTTGCCGAACGTGCTGGCCGTGCCAATCAATGCTTCGGCCATCGGTCATTACCGCATGAGCCAGCCACTGATCGAACTGGAAGCGGCCAACCGCGCCGAAGGGCGGATTTGCTATGGCCTGCCATCGATCATTGATATCGAGCGTCAGTCCCCGGACGTGATTGTTCTGCAAGGGCGTTATTCGCAAGGTGCCATCGATGAAATTCCGCCGCTGAAGAAGTTCTGCCATGCCCGGCGCATCTATGAACTGGATGATTATGTGGTCGACGTTCCGCACCGCAATGCACATATCCGCAACATGCCCAACAAGCAGGAAATGGAGCGGATGGTGCGCCGCGCGATCGGTCTGTGTGATCGGGTGGTGGTATCGACCCAGCCACTGGCCAACGCTTTGTCGGGCATGCATCACGACATTCGCGTCGTCCCTAATATGCTCGCCCGCAACTTGTGGACCGGCCTGCGCGGCCAGCGCCGCACCTCGAAAAAACCGCGGGTCGGCTGGGGCGGTGGCACCAGCCACCACGGTGACCTGGCGGTGATTGCCGATGTCGTGCGTGAGCTGGCCAATGAAGTCGACTGGGTGTTCTTCGGCATGTGCCCGGATGACCTGCGTCCCTACATGCATGAGTTCCACGGCGTGATTCCGTTGGAGGTATATCCGGCGAAACTGGCGAGCCTGAACCTCGACCTCGCGCTGGCACCGCTGGAGTTCCACATCTTCAACGACTGCAAGAGTAACCTGCGGCTGTTGGAGTACGGCGCTTGCGGCTACCCGGTTGTCTGCACCGACACCGAAGCCTATCGCGGTTATCTGCCGTGTACCCGGGTCAAGACCAACACTACCGATGAGTGGCTGCAGGCGATCCGCATGCACCTGGCCGATCCGGACGCCAGCTACCGCATGGGTGACGAACTGCGTGAGGTGGTGCTGCGCGACTACGTGTTGCGTGGCGATAACTTGCGTTACTGGGAGAACGGCTGGCTGGCGGATTGATCGATTTGCGTACGGCCCTATGAGAAACAGGCGACTTTCGAGTCGCCTGTTTTTTTTTGCGTGGCAAAAAGGTTTTTGTATCAGGCCGGATACTTTTTTGGCGGTGGGCTCAAGCATTGGGATTTTTCTGTCGATACCTTTCCATGCGCTCAATTGGCATGGTCAGTGAAGATCTGTCCGGCCAGTGTCTGAGGTGACCGATTTCCGGATCCGACAACAACGCAAGGAAGAAGCAGATGGCAGTAGTGAATGGAACGAGTGAAGCGGATAACCTGGTGGGCACCGAGGGCAATGACGAACTCTACGGACTGGAGTCGGATGATCGGATCTGGGGGACCACGGGGTCCGATTTGCTGAATGGCGGAGAAGGATTCGATTCGGTGAGTTATCAGATGATGTCCAAGGGCGTCAGTGTCGATTTCCGTGAGGGGTTGGCCAATGTCACCAAGGCGGACGGCTCCGTCGATACCCTGGTCGGCATCGAAAAAGTCATCGGCAGCTTTGACAATGACACCTTGGTCAGTTCGGTCAGCGGTATCACGCTGGAAGGTGATAACGGCGATGACGTGTACATCGTCGGTAGCGAAGGTGTGACCATCGTCGAAGAGGAGCGCGGCGGTTACGACGAGCTGCGCACCAGCGTCAACACCCAGAGGATGGATCCGTTCCTGGACAAAATGATCTTCACCGGCACCGGCGACTTCAAGGGCTACGGCAATGCGGAGGCGAACGTGATTGTCGCCGGTGCAGGCAATGACGTGCTGTGGGGCGGCGACGGCGGCGATCAGTTCATGGGGGGTGAGGGCTTCGACACTGTCAGCTATACCGACAGCCTTGAAGGCGTAAGCATCGAGCTCTCAAGCACGTGGGGCGCCACCGGTATTGCATTCGGCGATACCTACTCGAGCATCGAGGCCGTGCAGGGTTCGAACTTCAACGACGTGATCTTCGCTGGCGAAAGCGCGATGGTGGTGGACGGTGCCGAGGGTTTTGACGCCGTCGATTACAGCCGTTCGAACGATGCGGTCAGCATCGAGTTTCGTGATGGCAAGGGCTTCGGTTCCGGCGGTTACGCCGAGGGCGATACCTTGATCAATGTGGAGAAGGTTGTCGGGACGAACCTGGACGATCACTTCACCGCCAATAGCACTGGCGTGACCTTCGAAGGTGGCTGGGGCAGCGATGTCTACACGGTCAACAGCGTGGGTGTGACAATCGTCGAGGAGTGGGGGAGCCCGGGGTACGACGAGCTGTACACCAGCCTGTCGGTGATGAAGATGGATCCGTTCATCGAGAAGATGACTTACACCGGTACCGCTGATTTCACCGGTTATGGCAACGAGTCCGACAACCACATCTTCGGCGGCAGTGGCAATGATCTGTTCTTCGGTGGCGCCGGACGTGATGTTTTCGTCGGCGGCGAGGGGACGGACATTGTCAGCTATGACGACAGCGATACTGGCGTGGTAGCGGGGTTGTGGAAGATCGGCCAGAACGGCACGGCCGAAGGTGACATGTATTACGACATCGAAGGTTTGCGTGGCAGCCGTTTCAACGATGTGCTGGATGCCAGCCGGGACGACACGAGTCTGGAGGGTGGTAACGGCGACGATGTCATCAATGGCAATGATGGCAACGATCACCTCTATGGCGGACTGAAATCCGGTCTCGAAGGCGATACCGCACAGGCTGACAAATTGTTCGGCGGCGACGGCGATGACGTCATCGTCAGTGCTGCGCATGACTTCGGCACCGAGGCCTACGGTGGACAAGGCAATGACACCCTCAGGGTCAACAGCGGCAGCGCCTTTGGAGACGATGGTAATGACGTGCTGACCGGCACCGGTAATCACTATCTGTTGTCCGGCGGCAGCGGCAACGATGTGCTGAATCTCAACGTCTCCGGGCAGTCGGGCACTGGCGGCGTCGCACTGGGGGGGATGGGGGATGACACCTATATCGTGAACGCCAGCGGCCTGGTGTCGATTCAGGACGAGGGCTGGGATCTCAACGACACCCTGATCCTGAACACCCTTGCCAATATCAGTCAGATGAACGTCACCCGCATCGGCGACGACGCCTACCTGCACAGCGCCAACGACGGCAGCACCGGCGTCCCTGACAGCGGCGTGAAACTGGCGGGATGGTATGCCGGGTTCAACAACATCGAGCACCTGCAGACTGCCGATGGCCAGGTCTACGACCTGCCTGCGACTGTCGATGGGTTCGCCATGTTTGGCTAATCGCTCAAACTGTTGATGCAACGCAATGAAAGGGATGAATCCGCTGCTGGATTCATCCCTTTTTTCATGCCTCGCGGCGCAGCTGATGCAGTGCTCGCGGAGCTGGCGCGTTTCCTGCAAGTCCCCCTTAAATCGCCATAAAACGAGCGCTCGCGGTCATCGCAGCGGCGCCGCAGGCGGCAAAAGGGTTAGCCAGACGGCCCGCATCGCTCAAGAAAGCCATGCGCAGCCCGGTGACGAACGAGAGGGGAGACGATGAAGGCAGTTATTTTGGCGGGTGGCCTCGGCACACGCATCAGTGAAGAGTCGCACCTCAAGCCCAAGCCCATGATCGAGATCGGCGGCAAGCCAATTCTCTGGCACATCATGAAGCAGTATTCCGCTCACGGAATCCACGACTTCGTGATTTGCCTGGGCTACAAGGGCTACGCGATCAAGGACTTCTTCGCCAACTACTTCCTGCACACCTCCGACGTCACGTTCGACATGCGCAACAACCGTATGGACGTGCACCAGAACTACAGCGAGCCGTGGAGCGTCACTCTGATCGACACCGGAGAGGAGACCATGACCGGTGGCCGTCTGCTGCGCGCCGGGCGTTACCTCAAGGATGAAGAGGCGTTCTGCTTCACCTACGGCGACGGCGTTTCCGACATCAACATTGCGCAACTGGTGGACTACCACAAAGCCCACGGCCGCCTGGCGACCGTCACGGCCGTACAGCCGCCGGGACGTTACGGCGCGCTGGAGCGTCAGGGCGATCAGGTCCTCGGTTTCACCGAAAAACCGCGCGGCGACGGTGGCTGGATCAACGGCGGTTTCTTCGTGTTGTCACCCAAGGTCTTGTCGTATATCGCCGGTGACGAAACCACCTGGGAAGCCGAGCCCTTGGCGCGCCTGGCCGAGGACGAACAGCTGAACGCCTTCGAACATGAAGGCTTCTGGCATCCAATGGACACCCTGCGCGACAAGAACCACCTCGAAGCGCTGTGGCAGAGTGGGGAGGCCCCATGGAAGCAATGGGCCTGAGTGCGGATTTCTGGCGCGGCAAGCGTGTACTGGTCACCGGTCACACCGGTTTCAAGGGCAGTTGGCTGACGCTGTGGCTGCAAAGCCTCGGTGCGCAAGTCAGCGGCTTTTCCCTTGATCCGTCGACCGAGCCGAGCCTGTATGAGCTGGCGCGGGTTCACGAAGGCATCAACGATCAACGCGGTGATCTGCGCGATCTCGGCGCGCTCCTGGAGATCATCGCCGACACCGAGCCGGAGATCGTCCTGCACCTGGCCGCGCAGCCGCTGGTGCGTGAAGGCTATCGCGACCCGCTGGGCACTTACTCCAGCAACGTCATGGGCACGCTGAACCTGCTCGAAGCGATTCGTCAGGTCGGCTGCGTGCGCGCCTGCGTGCTGGTGACCACCGACAAGGTCTACGCCAACAAGGAATGGCTGTGGCCATACCGCGAGGACGAAGCGCTTGGCGGGCACGATCCTTACAGCAGCAGCAAGGCTTGCTGCGAACTGTTGGCGCAGTCGTATGCGGCCTCGTTCTTCCCGGCCGACAAGTACGCCGAGCACGGCCTGGCGCTGGCCACCGCGCGCGCCGGCAACGTCCTGGGCGGCGGTGACTTTGCCCCTGAGCGCCTGATTCCCGACGTGCTCAAAGCCTGGACCGCAGACGAGCCGGTGACCCTGCGCTACCCGCAAGCCGTGCGCCCGTGGCAGCACGCGCTGGAACCGCTGGCCGGTTACCTGCAACTGGCTGCAGGTCTCTACGAACAAGGCCCGGAATACGCCGGGGCGTGGAACTTCGGCCCGGGCGAGGCAGACATGTGCAGTGTCGGCGACGTGGTCGAGTTGCTCGCCAGTCGCTGGCCACAGGCACGCGGTTTGCGCATCGAAAAAAGCGAACTGCACGAGGCCGGTCTGTTGCGTCTGGACAGCAGCCGCGCCCGTCAAGTACTCGGCTGGCAGCCACGCTGGACCTTGCAGCAATGCCTGACCCAGACCCTCGACTGGCATCTGGCCTGGCAGAACGGCGATGACATGCGCAACGTCACTCTCGGCCAACTGAACCTGTACCGAGGCGCGCTGTGAGCGAGTTCTCCTTGAAACAGTTATCGCTGGCCGGACTGTTCAGCATCCAGCACAAGCGTTTCGAAGATCAGCGCGGGCACTTCGCCCGGCTGTTCTGCGAGGGCAGCCTGAGCGCGTTCGGCCGTGAATTTCACATCCGCCAGATCAACCATTCCTGCACCCGCGAGAAGGGCAGTGTGCGCGGTTTGCATTACCAGAACGCCAACGCCCCGGAAGCCAAGCTGATCACCTGCCTGCGCGGTGAAGTGTGGGATGTGGCGGTGGATCTGCGTCCTGATTCCGAGACTTTTCTGCACTGGCACGCCGAGCATCTGAAGGCCGGTGACGGTCGCAGCCTGTTGATTCCGGCCGGCTTCGCTCACGGCTTCCAGACCCTGACCGACGACGCCGAACTGCTTTACCTGCACAGCGCCGATTACGCGCCGGAGCATGAGGGCGGGCTGTCGGTGAACGATCCACGGCTGGCGATTGCCTGGCCGATGCCTGTCAATAATTTGTCAGCGCGTGATTCCAGCCATCCCGCGCTCGATCAACACTTTGCTGGAGTGCGTCTATGAACTGTCGTGGGTGCGCCGCACCGCTGAGCCTGCCGCTGATCGACCTCGGCACCTCGCCGCCGTCCAACGCCTACGTGCACGCCGATCGCCTGGATCAGACCGAGCAATGGGTGCCGCTGAAGGTTGCCGTGTGCCAGCAATGCTGGCTCGTGCAGACCGAGGACTACACCCGCGCCGACAGCCTGTTCGACGCCGAATACGCCTACTTCAGTTCGTTCTCCAGCACCTGGCTGTCCCATGCCGAGCGTTATGTGGCCGAGATGGTCGAGCGCTTTGACCTGAACGCCGGCAGCCGTGTGGTCGAAATCGCCGCCAACGACGGTTATCTGCTGCAGTACGTCGCCGCTCGCGGCATCCCGTGCCTGGGCGTCGAACCAACCCGCAGCACCGCGCAAGCGGCGCGGGACAAGGGCCTGGAAATCCGCGAACTGTTCTTCGGTCGCGACAGCGCAGCACAGTTGAAAGGCGAAGGCTGGGGCGCCGACCTGATGGCCGCCAACAACGTGCTCGCGCATGTGCCGGACATCAATGATTTCCTCAATGGTTTCGCCACGCTGCTCAAGCCGACCGGCGTTGCTACTTTCGAATTCCCGCAACTGCTGACGCTGATGGCCGGTGCGCAGTTCGACACCCTGTATCACGAACACTATTCCTACCTGTCGCTGACCGCCGTGCAGACCCTGTGCGAGCGCAATGGCCTGGAAGTGTTCGACGTCAGTCAGTTGAGCACTCACGGCGGTTCGCTGCGGGTGTTCGTGCAACGCCGGGACGGTGAGCGTCGTGCGGTGCAGCCGGCGGTGCAGCAACAGCTGCAGGCCGAACTGGATGCCGGGGTGAAAACCCCTGAGTACTACGCGACCCTCGCGCCGGCTGCCGAACGTATCAAGCATGAGTTGCTGCGCTTCCTGTTGCAGGCCAAGGCCGACGGCAAGCGTGTGGTCGGTTACGGCGCGGCGGCCAAGGGCAACACCTTGCTCAACTACGCCGGGGTCAAACCCGACCTGCTGGCGTGGGTGGCCGATGCCAACCCGCACAAGCAGGGCAAGTACCTGCCGGGCAGTCGTATCCCGATTGTCGCGCCGACGCAGATCGACATCGAAAAACCGGATTACGTGCTGGTGCTGCCGTGGAACCTGCTGCACGAAGTCAGTCAGCAACTGGCGCAGGTGCGCCAGTGGGACGGGCGCTTCGTGATCGCCGTGCCTGAGTTGAAAGTCCTGTGAAAGTCCTGGTAACCGGGGCTACGGGCTTCGTCGGTCGGCATCTGGTCGCGGCGTTGCTCGCGCGTGGCTGCGCCGTTCGCGCAGTGGCGCGCAATACAGATACTGCCTCGACTATGCCGTGGATCGACCACGTCGAATTCGTCGCGGCGGATATTCACGCGGCGGATCTGGACATTGCGGCGCTCACCGACGGCATCGACGTCCTCGCGCACCTGGCCTGGCCGGGCCTGCCGAACTATCGGGCGCTGTTCCATTTCGAGCACAACCTGATGGCCGACTACCGCTTTATCAAAGGCGCGGTCGAAGCGGGTGTGCCGCAGGTATTGGTGACCGGCACCTGCTTCGAGTACGGCATGCAAAGCGGCCCGCTCAGCGAAACCGTCGAGCCGCAGCCGAGCAATCCTTACGGTCTGGCCAAACACACGCTGCATCTGTTCTTGCAAAATCTGCAGCAGGAAAAACCGTTCACCTTGCAGTGGGCGCGTCTGTTCTACCTGCATGGTGAAGGGCAGAACCCCAACAGTCTGCTGGCGGCGCTGGACCGGACGATCGATGCCGGGGAGGCGTCGTTCAACATGTCTGGCGGCGAGCAGCTGCGGGACTTTTTGCCGATCGCCAGCGCCGCCGCTTACCTCGCCACGATCATGCATCAGCGCGATTTCAACGGCGTGATCAATTGCGCCAGCGGCCAACCGGTATCGGTGCGCGCACTGGTTGAACAACGTCTGCGCGAGCGCGGTGCGGCACTGAATCTGAACCTCGGCCATTACCCTTATCCGACCCATGAACCGATGGCGTTCTGGGCCGTGACCGAGCGTTTGCAACAGCTACTGGGAGAGCCGCAATGAGGCACGAGTTGTATCGGGTCACCGACCTGCCGGTGTTGCAGAACCGCACCTTTGCCGACCCCGAGTCGGCAAAAGCTTCGGCCAGCGCCGACATGCTGCTGGTGCAGGATGAGCGCAGCGGCTTGATCTTCAACGCCGCGTTCGATGCCGACAAGCTCAGCTACGACGCCGACTATCAGAACGAGCAGGCGCACTCCGGCCAGTTCCAGAAGCACCTGAGCGACGTCGAAGGCATCATCGCCAAACACTTCAAGGGCCAGGAGCTGATCGAAGTCGGCTGCGGCAAAGGCTACTTTCTTGAGTTGCTCAAGGGCCTCGGTTATTCGATCACCGGGATCGACCCGGCCTACGAAGGCGACAACGCCGACGTGATCAAGGCGCCGTTCACCCGTGGTCTCGGCCTGGCGGCGGACGCCATCGTCCTGCGTCATGTGCTGGAGCACATCGAAGACCCGGTGAGCTTTCTGGCGGTAATCGCCGAAGCCAATCAGGGCGGGCAGATCTACATCGAAGTGCCGTGCTTCGACTGGATCCTCGAGCACAAGGCCTGGTTCGATCTGTTCTACGAGCACGTCAATTATTTCCGCCTCGATGACCTGCGCCGAATGTTCGGCACCGTGCACGAGGCCGGCAACCTGTTTGGCGGCCAGTACCTGTACATCGTCGCCGACCTGTCGACGTTGCGCCTGACTCCGCAGCAACCGGTGCCACGCCTGACGTTGCCAGACGATTTCACCGCGAGCCTTGAGCGCGCGGTGCAGATCATCCAGTCCGCACCCGAGCAGGGTTCGGCGATCTGGGGCGCGTCGTCCAAAGGCGTGATCTATTCGCTGTTCCTGCAGCGCGCGGGTGTCGCGGTGGATCGCGTGGTGGATATCAACCCGGCCAAGCAGGGGCGTTATCTGCCCCTGAGCGGCGCGCGAGTGTCCTCGCCGCAGGAGGCTATGGACGCCTTGCCCGAAGGTGCCAATCTGTTTGTGATGAACTCCAATTACCTCGAAGAAATCAAGCGGATGACCGGTGGACGCTACGTCTATCACGCCGTCGATAGCGCTTCGTTCCAGTGACCATTGAGACTTTGAACATGACCGACAACAGCATCAACCAAGCCTTCGAAGCTGAATGCCGCGAGCAGATCGCTCAGCAGGGTGACGACCAGAAACTGACTGGCCTGGCCCGCGATTTCTTCAACGAATCGGCCAAACACAAGTACAGCTACCACTTCTCGTGGATGGGCCGCCCGATTATCCAGTTGCCACAAGACATGATGGCGATGCAGGAGATCATCTGGCAGGTCAAGCCGGATCTGGTCATCGAGTGCGGCATCGCCCACGGCGGCTCGATCATCTACTACGCCTCGTTGCTTGAACTGCAAGGTCACGGCGAAGTGCTGGGCATCGACCTTGACATCCGCCCGCACAACCGTGAAGCGATCGAAAGCCACCCGATGGCCAAGCGCATCAAGATGATCGAAGGCTCGAGCATCGACCCGGCCATCGCCGCACAAGTGCAAGCAGTCGCCAAAGGCAAGAAAGTCATTCTGGTCCTCGACTCCAACCACACCCACGATCACGTACTCGAAGAGCTGCGCCTTTACGCGCCGCTGGTCTCGGTCGACAGCTACTGCGTGGTGATGGACACCGTGGTTGAGGACATGCCGGCCGATTTCTTCCCTGATCGCCCATGGGGCCCGGGTGATAACCCAAAAACCGCGGTGTGGAAGTACCTGGAAGAGAACCAGGACTTCGAGATCGACCAGCAGTTGCAGAACAAGCTGCTGATCACCGTGGCGCCGGACGGCTATCTGCGCCGCGTTCGTTAATTCGCAACATCACCAAAGCGTTATTTCGGCGAGTCGCCGGTTGTGGAGAGAAGTTATGCAAGGCAAGTACAGTTCTGAACTGGCGCTACCGCTCAACGAGCTGTTGACCGTGGTGCTGATTACTCACAATCGGCCGGCGTTCCTGCGTCGGGCGGTGAAGTATTACAGCAGCTTGCCCTGCCGGATCATGGTGCTGGACTCCACACCCGAGCGGCCGGAAGGGGATTTCTCTGCCGTCGATTATCACCACGTGCCGCAGTTCGCCTATTGGGGCATGCAGGCCAAGCTGGCGTATGGCGTGGAGCGCCTGACCACGCCGTACATGGTGCTGGCGGCCGACGATGACTTCATCCTGCACGATTCGCTGGCCGAGTCCGTCGGTTTCCTGCAAGCGAACCAGGACTACGGCATGTGCCACGGCTATTGCCTGATGTACCTGACGCTTTCCGGCGGTGTGAACTATTACCGCCGCGACAAGAAAGTCCAGGAGGACTATGCGTCCGAACGGGCTCAGGATCGGGTTATCGATTATATGGGGCAGTACATCCCGCCGTTCTATGCGGTGACCCGTACCGAACTGATGAAAACCTGGCACTCGGCATTGCCGGCGGGGACCAATTTCCAGTGGCAGGAAATCGGCCACGTGTACTTCTTGTTGGCCAGCGCCAAGGCGCGGATCCTGCCAATGCCTTACGTGGTACGCGAGATCAACTATGGCAACTCCGAGCACAGTACCGAGGTGTATCACTCGCTGACCTACGTTGATGCCAAATCGGTCGCCGAGCGTGAAGCGTTTGCCGAGTTCCTCGCCTCGCTGCCCACCGGTATCAAGGATCTCGATGCGCAACAGGGCAAGGCGTTTGCCTTGCAGAGTTTCGAGGCAATGGTCGACAGCCTGCAAAGCGGTCGGGCACTGACGGCGGAACTGATTTTCCAGTCCACCTGGAATCAGTCGCTCAAGGCACCTGATCGTCGGTTCGGACCTCTGCAATACGTCGAGATGCCATTTTACAACCAGCCATTTTTCGATCGTCTCGCGCAATTCGAATTCATGCTGCACGCCATGCCGGCCGGACGCATTCAGTTGCAGGGCCTGGAAGGTGTATGGACCCGCCAGGCGCACTTGCTGCAAGCGCGCAACAACGACACTCCGGAAAGCGTCCTCGATCGTTTGTGGCAGGCGCACGACCTCAATGCGTTCAACCGCACGGTGGTCAAGTGTCTGACGCAGCAGCTGGAACTGGCCGGCGAGGACGAAGAGGCGCAGAAAATGCGTGACTGGAATGCCCGGCTTGATGCGTTGACGGTGGAGGACCACCATCGGGTATTTGACCAGATGCAGTCCGGCCGACTGCTCAAGTGGCTGGATTCGCGCCGGCCCGATGCCGGTCAGGCGACGTCGATTGCCGAGCACCTGGCGGTCAACGGCGGTGGCCCGCAGTTCGGCATCTTCCTGCTGGATCTGGACAACGATATCGACAAGTTGCAGGTCAGCCTCGACAGCCTGCTCGAAGGGCAATGCAAGGCCTTCAGGATTGTCGTGTTCACCACCGGCGAAGCACCGGCGGCCACCACCGCGCAGAACACTTTGCACTTTGTCCGGGTGACGCCGGCCAACCTGGTCGACAAGCTCAATCAGAGCGCCAGTCAGTCGCCTTGCGACTGGCTGCTGCTGGCCGAGGCGGGGGATGAGTTCACTGCCAGTGGCTTGTTGCGCGCCAGCCTGGAGTTGATGGCTGCCGGCGATTGCCGCGCTGTTTCCACCGACGAGATCCAGCGCGGGGAGAAGGGCGCGCTGCTGGATGTGTTCCGTCCCGGCTTCAACCTCGACCTGTTGCTGAGCCTGCCGGGCCTGATGGCGCGCCACTGGCTGGTGCGGCGTGACACGCTGATCGATATTGGCGGCTACCGCGCCGACTTCAACAAGGCCCTGGAATTTGACGTGCTGCTGCGCATCATCGAAGAGCACGGTCTGAACAGCCTGGCCCACCTCGACGAGCCGCTGCTGATCACCGAAGCCGCGTCGCTGGAGGAAAACGCTCATGAGCGCCTGGCGCTGCTGCGCCATCTGGGCAATCGCGGCTACAAGGCCAAGGTCACCTCGGCGGTGCCTGGCATTTACCAGATCGATTACCACCACAGCGATCGTCCGCTGGTGTCGATCGTGGTTCCGGCCGGCAACGACCTGCCAGCCCTGCAACGCTGTCTGGAAGGGGTGCAACTGCGCACTCGTTATCACCATTACGAAATTCTGATCGCCACCACGGTCACGCAATCGGCCGAGGTCAATGACTGGCTCGGTACTCACCAGCATCCGAAAGTCCAGGTGCTGCGCGCCGATCAATCGCTGAGCACAGCGGCGTTGCTCAACGCCGCCAGCCGACAGGCACAGGGCGAGTATCTGGTACTGCTCGCGGCCGACGCGGAAGTGGTCAACCCGAACTGGCTGGATTCGTTGCTCAATCATGCCTTGCGTCCGGAAGTCGGCGTGGTGGGGCCGAAACTGGTCGACCGCGACGGCAAAGTCAGTCAGGCCGGCTTGATCCTCGGTATGAATGGCGGGGTGGGCTCGGCGTTCATCGGTGAAAAACACGACGCCGACGGCTACCTGCATCGGTTGTCGGTGGACCAGAACTGCTCGGCGGTATCGAACGTGTGCCTGATGGTGCGCAAAGAACTGTTCGATGCGCTGGGCGGTCTGGACGACAGCACTTTCAGCGACGGCTTCAACGATGTCGATCTGTGCCTGAGCGCTGCTCAGGCCGGCTACCTGACGGTGTGGACGCCGACGGTGCAGGTCCTGCATCAGGGCGAGATTGCCCAGGCGCCGCAGTCACTGGCTGCTTTGCAGGAAAAGTGGGCCGCCGCGTTTGCTCAGGATCAGGCGTACAACGCCAACCTGAGCCTGACCGGCAAAGGCTATGGCCTGAATGACAGCGCGTCGCTGAACTGGGCGCAGTTGCTCGCCTGAGCCGGGTGCACAAAGAACGGGATTCAAACTATGTTCAATGGTAAATCGATTTTCATCTCCGGCGGCACCGGCTCGTTCGGGCGTAAATTCATCGCCCGTCTGCTTGAGCAATACCAGCCCAAGCGCGTGGTGGTGTTCTCCCGCGATGAACTCAAACAGTACGAAATGCAGCAGACGTTCAACGCGCCGTGCATGCGGTATTTCCTCGGCGACGTGCGCGACGCCGACCGTCTGCGTCAGGCCATGCGTGGCATCGACTACGTGGTGCATGCGGCGGCGCTCAAACAGGTGCCGGCGGCGGAATACAACCCGACTGAATGCATCCGCACCAACGTCAATGGCGCGGAGAACATCATCGCCGCCGCCATCGACAACGGCGTGAAAAAGGTTGTGGCGCTGTCCACCGACAAAGCGGCCAGCCCGATCAACCTGTACGGCGCAACCAAGTTGCTCTCGGACAAGCTGTTCGTCGCTGCCAACAACATTGCCGGCGAGCAGCAGACCCGATTTGCCGTGGTGCGCTACGGCAACGTGGCGGGCTCGCGCGGCTCGGTGGTGCCGTTCTTCAGCAAGCTGATTGCCGACGGTGCGCAGGAGTTGCCGATCACCGACGAGCGCATGACGCGCTTCTGGATCACCCTCGATCACGGCGTGCAGTTTGTCCTCGACAGCTTCGCGCGGATGCATGGCGGCGAAGTGTTCGTGCCGAAGATCCCGTCGATCCGTATCGTCGATCTGGCGCGCGGCATGGCCGAGCAACTGCCGCACAAGAACGTCGGTATTCGTCCCGGTGAAAAACTGCATGAACTGATGGTGCCGCTGGATGATGCGCGGATGACCCTGGAGTTCGAAGACCACTACACCATTCAGCCGTCGATCCGCTTCACCAGCGTCGATGTCGATTTTGCCGTCGACAAGCTTGGTGAATGCGGCCGGCCGGTGGGGGAGGACTTCGAGTACCGCTCCGACACCAACCCGCACTTCCTCTCGGTCGGGCAGATCGCCCACCTGCACGCGAAGCTCTCGGTATGATCCCCTACGGTCGGCAGAGCGTCGATCAGGCGGACATCGATGCCGTAGTCGAAGTCCTGGAATCGGACTGGCTGACCCAGGGGCCGAGCATCGAGCGCTTCGAGCAGGCAATGGCCGAACGCTGCCAGGCAGACTTCGCGGTAGCAGTGTGCAACGCCACGGCGGCGCTGCACATCGCCTGCCTCGCTGCCGGCCTTGGCCCGGGCGATCGCTTGTGGACCACGCCGAACACCTTTCTGGCCTCGGCCAACTGCGGGCGCTATTGCGGCGCCGACGTCGATTTCGTCGACATCGACCCGCTGACCTGGAACCTCGATGCTTTCGCTCTCGCCGCGAAACTCGATCAGGCCGAGCAGGACGGTACTTTGCCGAAAGTGCTGGTGGCGGTGGCGTTCTCCGGGCAGAGCTGCGACCTGCGCAAGATTGCTGAACTGGCCGAGCGCTACAACTTCACCGTGATCGAAGATGCCTCGCACGCGGTGGGCGCCAGCTACGCCGGACGCCCGGTGGGTTGCGGGGAATTTGCGGCGATGACCGTGTTCAGTTTCCACCCGGTGAAAATCATCACCTGCGCCGAAGGCGGCATGGTCCTGACCAATCGCCCGCAACTGGCCGAGCGTCTGCAACGCCTGCGCAGCCATGGCATGACCCGCGATCCGCAGCAAATGAGCGAACCCAGCCACGGCCCGTGGTATTACCAACAGATCGAGCTGGGCTTCAATTACCGGATCACCGATCTGCAAGCCGCACTGGGTCTGTCGCAACTCGGCAAGCTGGATGAATTCATCGCCCGCCGCCGTGAGCTGGCGGCGCGCTATGACCGCTTGCTGGCGTACCTGCCGCTGACTTTGCCCAGCGCGCAGCCGGAGGCAGAATCGGCGTGGCACCTGTACGTGGTGCGCCTGCAGACCGAGCGCATCGGCCTGACCCACCGGCAGGTGTTCGAAGGCTTGCGTGCCGCCGGCATCGGCGTGAACCTGCACTATATTCCGGTGCATTTGCAGCCGTACTATCGCGACCTGGGTTTTGCCGAAGGCGACTTCCCCGAAGCCGAGCGTTATTACGCCGAGGCGATCAGCCTGCCGCTGTTTCCGTTGCTCAGTGACGAGCAGCAGGATCATGTGGTCGAGCAATTGCGCCGGCTGACCGAATAAATCCCGCTGCGGCGGCGAATGAGACTGTGCAATGCGTGATCTGAGTGAGCAGGAAAAATTCTGGCAGGGCGAGTTCGGCAACCAGTACGTGGATCGCAATGTCGGTCAGCCGCTGGTCGCGGCCAACCTGGCGTTGTTCGCCAAGGCCCTGAGCCGCGCCGGGCGCATCGGCAGTGTGGTTGAGCTGGGCACCAATGCCGGCAACAACCTGCAGGCGCTGCGTCAACTGCTGCCGCAAAGTGAATTGTTCGGCGTCGAGATCAATGAAAGCGCCTGTGCTCAGGCGCGGGCACTGGGCATCGCGCAGATCTGGCACGGTTCGCTGTTCGACTTTCCGCGCGAGCGCAGTTACGACCTGACCCTGAGTAAAGGCGTGCTGATCCATCTGGCGCCGGAGCTGCTGCCGACCGCCTATGCGCAGTTGTATGAGTTGAGCCAGCGCTACATCCTGATCGCCGAATACTACAATCCGGCGCCGGTGGAAGTGTCCTATCGCGGCAACAGCGGCAAGCTGTTCAAGCGCGATTTCGCCGGGGAAATGCTCGATCGTTACGCCGATCTGCACTTGCTCGATTACGGCTTTGGTTATCACCGTGATCCGCAATTTCCGGTGGACGACATCACCTGGTTCCTGCTGGAAAAGCGTCGTTGAACAGCGTCGCAATCATCCCGGCCCGTGGCGGCAGCAAGCGCATCCCGCGCAAGAATCTGTTGCCGTTCGACGGCGTGCCGATGATTGTTCGCTCGATCCGTACGGCGCTCGACAGTGGCCTGTTCGAACAGGTCGTGGTCAGTACCGATGATGCCGAAATTGCCGAGCTGGCGCTGGCCCACGGTGCGCAAGTGCCGTTCCTGCGCCCGGCTGAACTGGCGGATGATTTCACCGGCACCGCAGCGGTGATTGAGCATGCCTTGCAGCAGCTCCCGGCCTTCGATTACGCCTGCTGCGTGTACGCCACGGCGCCGTTGTTGCAGGCCCGTTACCTGCGCCTGGGGTTCGAGTTGCTGGCGCGGCACCCGGACAAAGCCTTTGCGTTCTCCGTGTGCAACTTTGGTTTCCCGGTGCAGCGGGCGTTGACGCTGGACGGGCAGGGCGCGCTCACGGCGCTGTACCCCGAATTTCGCAACACTCGTTCGCAGGATCTGCCCGAAGCCTTTCAGGACGCTGGCCAGTTTTACTGGGGTCGTAGCGAGGCGTGGCTGCGCGGTGAGGTGCTGTATTCGCCCGCGAGCCTGCCGGTGATTCTGCCACGGCATCTGGTACAGGACATTGATACGCTTGAAGACTGGAAGCGCGCCGAATACCTTTACGCCGCACTGAAGGCTGGCGGAGAACTGTAATGAGAGTGTTGATCCGCGCTGACGCCTCGCCGACCATCGGCAGCGGCCACATTGCCCGCTGCCTGACGCTGGCGCGGGTGCTGCGCGAGCAGGGCAGTCATGTCGCGTTTGCCTGCCGGCGGTTGCCAGGGCATCGGCTCGATGCGTTGCGTGCCGACGGTTTCGAGACCTTCGCCTTGCCCGAACGTTACCCCACTGAAGACCCGCAGCAGGCCATCGAATCGATGCTGCCGTGGCAGGCCGATATCGACGCTCTGGCATCGTTGCTGGAGGGGCATGCCGCATTCGACTGGATCATCGCCGACCATTACGGCCTCGACCATCACTGGCAGACTGCTGCCCGGCGTTGGGCGCCTCGGATCGCGGCGGTGGACGATCTCGCCACCCGGCATTACAGCGTTGATTTGCTGCTCAATCAGAATCTGTCCGGTCTCAGCGCAAACTACGTGCCGCTGTTGCCTGCCGACTGTCGCACCTTGCTCGGGCCGCGCTACGCCATGTTGCGCGAAGAGTTCGTGTGCCCGGCCATCGAGATCAAACCGAAGGCCCGCCGCGTGCTGGTGAATTTCGGTGGTTTCGACGCGGCGATGCAGACCCATCATGCGATGCTCGCACTGCAGGATTTCACTGATCTGGAGGTGGATTTCGTCGCCGGTGCAGACAACCCGGCGTGGGCGCAAATGCAAGCCATGGCCGAGACGCGGCCGAACTGGCGCCTGCACAGTTTCGTCAGCGATTTCCAGCAATGCATGGCCGGCGCCGATCTGTTCATCGGCGCGGGTGGCGGCACCAGTTGGGAGCGCGCAGCCCTGGGCCTGCCGACCCTCTGCATCGCGGTATCGAACAATCAGCAGGCCAACGGCGAAGTGATGGCGGCGGCGGGGGCGCACGTGTTCATGGGTGCCCGCGAGCAGGTCAGCGTCGAACAACTGCGCGACGCCATCGGTTTTGTCGTCGACAATTTCTATCTGCGCCAGAGTCTGGCCGAGCGTTCACGGCAACTGGTCGATGGGCGCGGTGCGTTGCGCGTGGCGGCGGCACTGGCCGGTGCAGTGCTCAAGCTGCGCCTGGCGACCCTCGATGACGCGCAATCGCTGTTCGACGGGCGCAATGCCGAGGCTGTACGGCGCTGGTCACTGGACACGGCTGCAATCGAGTGGCCGCAGCATCTGAACTGGCTGAATGCGAGCCTGCGCAACCCGCAGCGTCTGCTGTTGATTGCCGAGGCCGATGACGGCGCGGTCGGCGTCTTGCGTTATGACTTGCGTGGATTCGAGGCTGAAGTGTCGCTGTATCTGCTGCACGGGCGTTTCGGTCTGGGTTGGGGCAGGGCGCTGCTGGCGCGAGGCGAGGCGTTCGTCCGCGAGCACTGGCCGCAGATGACCGCCATCACCGCTCAGGTTCTGCCGGGCAATCGTCCCTCTTTGAATGTATTTCGTGACGCCGGATTCACCCAGAGTGCCTGCGCGTTCACCCAGGTTTTGAAGGATCACCGCGATGAGTAGTTTCAAGATTGGCGAACGTCTGATTGGCGCCGATGCGCCGCCGTTCATCATTGCCGAAATGAGCGGCAACCATAACCAGTCGCTGGAGGTGGCCCTGCAGATCGTCGAAGCCGCCGCCAAGGCGGGCGCCCATGCGTTGAAATTGCAGACCTACACCGCCCAGACCATGACCCTGGATCTGGCCGAGGGCGAGTTTTTCATCAAGGACCCGAACAGCCTGTGGGCCGGCACTTCGCTGCACGACTTGTACGAGAAGGCCCACACGCCGTGGGAATGGCATGCGCCGATTTTCGCCCGGGCCAAAGCGCTGGGCATGCTCGCGTTCTCGACGCCGTTCGATGACACGGCGGTGGATTTTCTCGAGAGCCTCGACGTCCCGGCGTACAAGATCGCCAGTTTCGAAAACACCGATCTGCCGTTGATCCGTCGCGTAGCCGCGACCGGCAAACCGCTGATCATCTCCACCGGCATGGCCAGCATCGCCGAACTCGACGAAAGCGTACGCGCCGCGCGCGAGTCGGGGTGCAAGGATCTGGTGCTGCTCAAATGCACCAGCACTTATCCGGCAACGCCGCTCAACAGCAACGTGCGCACGATCCCGCACCTGCGTGAGTTGTTCGGTTGCGAGGTCGGACTGTCCGATCACTCCATGGGGGTTGGCGTGTCTGTGGCCGCTGTGGCCCTCGGGGCGACGGTGGTGGAAAAGCACTTCACCCTCGACCGTTCGGCGGGTGGCGTGGATGCCAGTTTCTCGCTGGAGCCTGCGGAGCTGGCCAGTCTGGTGGTCGAAACCGAGCGCGCCTGGCAGGCCATGGGGCAGGTGCATTACGGCGTAACGGAGGCCGAGCGCAAGTCGCTGGTCTATCGCCGCTCGCTGTACGTCACCGCCGACATGGCCGCCGGTGAGCCTTTCACCGTCGCCAATCTGCGCGCCATTCGTCCCGGTCTCGGTTTGCCGCCCAAGCACACTGACACCGTCCTCGGTCGCCGCGCCCGTCAGGCGATCAAACGCGGCACGCCGCTGGACTGGTCGTTGGTCGAATAACCCGATCTGCACCCGATTCGGCAAAATAGCGTGACCTGCGAGTCATAACGCGCATCTTCACTGTATTGTATTGACCGGGGAGATGGCGCCTGGCCGTGTATCGGTTCCAGTGATAGTCCTTTGTGCTCCCCGTGGCTGCCCGTCGTGGCGGCCGTTTTCTGTTTGTCGGCGCCCCTCGAATCCTTGCGAGCGGTGGTTTTGGGCTGTTTTTTATTGGGAAGCCGTAATGATTGGCATAAAAAGCATTGCGAGCTACGTTCCTGTAGCCGGCGTGGACAATTACGCACAAGGTGCAAAATTCGAGAAGGATGAAGAATTCATCCTCGGTAAAATCGGTTCGGCCTTCCTGCCGCGCAAAGACGCTGAACAGGAAACCTCCGATCTGTGCGTGGAAGCGGCCAATGCGCTGTTTGCCAGCAACCCTGAACTGAAACGTGAATCGATCGACGCGCTGATCGTCGTCACCCAGAACGGTGACGAAGAAGGTCTGCCGCACACCGCTGCGATCGTCCAGGACAAGCTCGGTCTGCCGACTAATGTCGCGGCGTTCGATATTTCCCTGGGCTGCTCCGGCTACGTCTACGGCATCTACGCGATCAAGGGTTTCATGGAAGCCGCCGGCCTGAAGAATGGCCTGCTGATCACCGCTGACCCGTATTCGAAAATCGTCGACCCGGAAGACCGCAACACCACCATGCTCTTCGGCGACGCCGCCACCGCCACCTGGATGGGCGAAGATCCTTCCTGGGCGCTGGGCAAGGCCAAGTTCGGCACCGACGGTTCCGGCGCGCCGCACCTGAAAGTCACCGATGGCGTGTTCTTCATGAACGGACGTCAGGTGTTCAACTTCGCGCTGCTCAAAGTTCCGGCGCACCTGCACGAGTTGCTCGACGACTCCGGCCTCAAGGCTGACGACATCGACGCCTTCTGCATTCACCAGGGCAGTGCGGCGATCGTCGATGCCGTGGCACGTCGTTTCGAAGGCGAGCCCGAGAAGTTCATCAAGGACATGGTCGAGACCGGCAACACGGTGTCTTCGAGCATTCCGTTGCTGCTGGAAAAACACGTCCTCGATTCCGACTGGCAGCGCATTGCCCTGAGCGGTTTTGGTGTCGGTCTGTCGTGGGGCTCGGCGATCATCTATCGTCCTTGAGTCGGTCAAAAACGGCGGATACAAAAATAGCGTTCAAGGTTACCCTTGAACGCTATTTTTTTGCCTGAATGGAGCGCTAGGCGGCATGAGCGATTTTTTCCAGAACAACGCCCACGTCATCCAGCAACGCTGGCCGGCGTTGCTCACGCGGCTGATGGCTGAAGACAGCTCGGTCGTGCAGGCCGAGCTGGTGCAGGGACTGGGGTCGACGCTGAGCGTCAATGGCGTCCAGTTGACCAGCCGCCATGACCGGGTCCGCGAAGCCCGAATCCAGGCCGCCAGCTTGCCGGAACAAGCGCAGTTGCATGTCTATGGCACCGGGCTGGGCGATTTACCAGCGGTGCTGCTGGAGCGTGCCGGGCTTGAGCGGCTGTATGTGCATGTGCTTAACGGCGCGCTCTTTGCTCTGGTGCTGCAGTTGCTCGATCAGCGCCAATGGCTGGAAGACTCGCGAGTGCAGTTGTTCTATGCCGGTGATCTGTCGGACATTTGCACGCCGTTTTTTGCCTTGCCGGCCGAGATGCTGCTGGCCGATGACTTCAATGCGAAGATCCGCGATCGGCTGGTCAGTGAAGTGCACCTGAATTTCAACAATCGTGAGTTCGATCCGCAGTTGCCGTTCATTCAGCAGCGTTTGCAGGACTGCTTGCCGGTGTTGCTGGCCGATGATGATGTGGCGCAACTGTTCGGCAGCACCCGTGGCCGAGAAATCTATGTGATCGGCACCGGGCCGACGCTGGAGGGGCATTTCGAGCGCCTCGCGGACATACGCGCGCAGGCCGAGCGGCCCTTGTTCCTGTGTGTCGATACCGCTTACCGGCCACTGCGCGAGCATGGTGTCGTGCCGGATCTGGTAATCACCATCGATCAGCGCATCAGCTTTCGGCATTTGCCGTTCGAAGCGTCTGACGACATCCCGCTGGTGTATTTGCCCATGAGTGATCCTGCGGTGCTGACCGCCTGGAAGGGCAAGCGTTACGGCGGTTACTCGGCCAGCCCGGTTTACGCCGCGTTGCGCGAGCAATACCCGCGCGGGCAACTGCATGTTGGCGGCAGCGTGATTCATCCGGCGGTGGACCTGGCGGTGAAGATGGGGGCATCGCGCATTACCCTGTTCGGCGCCGACTTCGCGTTCCCGATGAACAAGACCCACGCAGGCTGGAATGACGGTGATCTGGGGCCTGGGGTTGATCAGGCGCGGCATTGGGTGCAGGACGGTCATGGCCAGCGAGTCAGCACGCAGCTGAATTTTCGCGGCTACCTGTGCGTGCTGGAGCGTTATATAGCCGCCCATCCGCAGGTGCAATTCTTCAACAGCAGTCGGGCGGGTGCATTGATTGCCGGGACGCAGTTCAATCAGGAGTTTGTGCAATGACGACGATTGAGCATTGCGTCGACGAATGCCGTCAGTGCGCCGGGCTGTTTCGTCTGGGGCGTGATGTCGAGGCGGCGCTGGATATGGTCGATGTGTTCGAGGGCGCGCAGCAGTTGCTGATAGCTGCGTCTGCGCCGATTCAGCAGGACTGGTCCTTTGTGCTCACGCACATGCTCGATTGTCAGGAGCGTCAGGACTGGTTGGGGCTGGCTGACTGGATGGAGTACGAGCTGATCGAAGTGTTGCAAAAAGCACGATCGGCACAGTGAGCGAGCGCACTGGCCCGCGGCTTTACGCGCGGGTCGGTTTTATGACGTCATTTTTTCGCAGGTGGGAGGGCGCTAAGCCCTTGTTTTCTCGGGGGTGGCAGGGTGATGGCAAATTTTTTTCAAAAAGCCCTCAAGCAACCTGCCGATCCGACGATAACTATTACGAAGGTTCTCTAGGCCATTCCAGGCGGTTGCCAGGGCCGGAAGCCGCAGTACCCAACCAACGAGGAATTCGTCATGGCTTTAACAGTAAACACCAACACTACGTCGCTGAACGTTCAAAAGAACCTGAACAACGCTTCCAGCGCCCTGTCGACTTCGATGCAGCGCCTGTCTTCCGGCCTGAAAATCAACAGCGCCAAAGACGACGCTGCTGGCCTGCAGATCTCGAACCGTATGTCTTCGCAGATCCGTGGTAACACCCAAGCCATCCAGAACGCCAACGACGGTATCTCCGTTGCCCAGACCGCTGAAGGCGCTCTGCAAGCTACTACCGACATCCTGCAGCGTATGCGTGAACTGGCTGTTAAAGCACGTAACGGCACCAACGGCACTGCTGACCAGACCGCTACCAACTCCGAATTCGCTCAGATGTCCGACGAGATCACCCGTATCTCGGCTTCGACCAACCTGAACGGCAAAAACCTGCTGGACGGTTCGGCTGGTACTGTGACCCTGCAAGTGGGCGCAAACACCGGTTCGGCTAACCACATCGACCTGGTACTGAGCTCCAAGTTCGACGCCGCCAGCCTGTCGGTTGGTAGCGGTACTCTGGCCCTGACCGGTACTTCGGGTACTGCCGCTGGTTCTGCTGCAGCTAACGCTGACAACGCTATCACCGCAATCGACGCTGCAATCGCTGCGATCGGTGCACAGCGCGCCAGCCTGGGTGCTTCGCAAAACCGTCTGACCAGCACCATCTCCAACCTGCAAAACATCACTGAAAACACCACTGCTGCACAAGGTCGCGTACAAGATACCGACTTCGCCGCAGAGACTGCTAACCTGACCAAGCAGCAAACCCTGCAACAGGCTTCGACTTCGGTTCTGGCTCAAGCCAACCAACTGCCTTCCGCTGTACTGAAGCTGCTTCAGTAATTTCGGATTGAGTTTGGGCGGGGGAGTGCGCTGGTCGCGCTCTCTCGCCTTTTTACGTTAGAGGGTGATGAGCATGGACATGAGCGTAAAGCTTAACGTGTCTTATCCGGCTCCCAAGCCAGCAACACCTGTTGCTGACAAGCCGTCAGAGACGCACAAAGTTGCGCAGACTGATGCTCCGGTCGCTGACAAGAAAAGTCAGATAACGGATGACGCCAAGTTGAAACTGGCGGTGCAGGAGATCGAGAAGTTCGTTCAATCGATCAAGCGCAATCTGGAGTTTTCGATCGATGAGCATTCCGGAAAGGTCATCGTCAAGGTGATCGCAAGCGAGACGGGGGAGGTTGTTCGACAGATCCCCTCCGCAGAAGCCCTCAAGCTGGCAGACAGCCTCGCCAACGCAAGCCATGTGTTGTTCGACGCCAAAGTCTGATAGCTGGCATGAATAGTGTTTGTCATTTCTTTAATGACGCCTGGAAGGGTCAAAAGTCTGGCAACAATCTGAAGGGAGATGCACATGGCAAGTCCAATTCTACCGGGTTCCGGACTGGGTTCCGGCCTGGACATCGGCGCGATCGTGACCGCGCTGGTCAACGCCGACAAGTCGCCGAAGCAGACGCAGATCGATTCCGCGACCAAAACCAATACCCTGAAGATTTCCGGTATCGGCACGTTGAAGAGTGCGCTGACCGCGTACCAGACGGCGATGACCAACCTGGGCAGCAAGACCAACCCGGCGTTTGCCGGCTTCACGGCGACCTCGAGCAACACAGCGATTCTGGGCGCCACCTCCGATAACACCGCGGTTTCGGGGACTTACAACATTGTTGTCAACCAGTTGGCCACTGGCTCGAAAGTTGCCAGCGCTTCTTTCGCCGGCGGTGCTGCCAGTGCCATTCCGAGTGGTACCCTGAAAATCAGTCAGAATGGCACTGATTACAATGTCACGATCCCGGCCAATGCGACTTTGCAGAGCACGCGTGACGCGATAAACACGGCTCAGGGCTCCAATGGCATTTCTGCCAACATCGTGACCGACAGCAGCGGTGCTTCGCGTCTGGTGATCAGTTCGAGCAAGACCGGTGCAGGTTCTGACCTTACCGTCAGCGGTATTGCCGGCCTGGAGATCGATGGCACTCAGCCGATGGGCAGCAATCCGGCGGCGGGTGCCTCGGGCAACGTCAACGGTCTTGCACAAGATGCCAAGGTGACCGTCGACGGTCTCCAGGTGTCCAGCAAGAGCAACACGGTCAGTGGGGCAATCAGTGGCTTGACCCTGAATCTGACCAGTGTCAGCCCTGTGGTTGGTGGCGTTGCGACGCCGACCGTTGTCAGTGTCGATACCAACACCAAGGGGCTGCAGGCTTCGGTCCAGGCGTTTGTCGATGCCTACAACACCCTGAAGACCACCGTCGACACCCTGTCCAAGGCGACACCGGATGCCGATGGCAAGCTGACGGTACAGGCCGCTTTCACCGGTGACTCTCTGCCGCGCTCGCTGATCGCCGACATCCGTGGCCAGTTGACTGCTCCTGGTGCTGGGGCAGATGGTGCTTTGTCCTATCTGTCGGAGATCGGTGTAATGACCGATCGCAACACCGGTAACCTGACGTTTGATACTGCTGCGTTCACCAAAACCATGAGTCAGCCCGGGAAGGCCGGCCAGGTTCAGCAGATGTTCACCGGGACCAACGACACCAATGGTCTGCTGGCGCGCATGAGCAAGGCGGTGGACCCGTATCTGAAAGCTTCTCCTGATGGTAAAACCACCACAGGTTTGCTTGATCAGCGCATGACCATTCTGAACAACAACACGCGTAACCTGACTTCCCAGCAATTGGCGCTGGATCTGCGTGTTGCCAACCTGACCAAGACGTTGACTGCCAAGTACAACGCCATGGACTTGCTGGTGGGTCAGATGAAGGCGACGGCCAGTAACATCACATCGTTCTTCAGCTCGCTGAACGCTCAGCAATCCGCGAAGTAACCTGCAGGAACGACAAAAACCCGGCTACGCTTTATCGGCGTGCGCCGGGTTTTTGTCTTTTGATCTAAAGTTCTGTGATTCGTTGGCGATACACTGGTTATACGAGTCATTGTGGCAATGAGGTAGAACATGAACCCAATGTTAGCCCTTCGGCAATATCAGAAAGTCGGCGCGCACGCCCAGACCTCCGAGGCGAGCCCGCACCGTCTGGTGCAAATGCTGATGGAAGGCGGGCTGGCCCGCATCGCTCAGGCCAAGGGTGCCATCGAGCGCAAGGATGTTCCTGGCAAATGCACTTCGATCAGCAAGGCCATAGGCATTGTCAGCGGGCTGCGCGAAGGTCTGGATCTGGAAAAGTGTGCTGATGAACTGGCCGATCTGGATGGACTGTACATCTACATGATGAAGCGTCTCGCCGAGGCCAACATCAACAGTGATCCGCGCATTCTTGATGAGGTCGCCGGCTTGCTGAGCACGGTAAAAGAAGGCTGGGATGCCATCGCTCCCGAGCCTGCTCCGCAGTTTTAAAGGAGAGCACCATGAGTCTTGTATTGCAGCGAATCGCAGATACCCGTGAAGCGTTGGTCAGCGCGCTGGCCGAGCGTAACTGGGAGGCCATTGGCGAGTTGGATCTGGCTTGCCGTTCCTGCATGGAAGACGTCATGGCCGAGGCCTCGCTGGATGAGGAGGCCTTGCGCAGTCACCTTGAGGAGTTGCTCCACGTGTACAAGGAGCTTCTTGAGGCCGCGATGGGTGAGCGGCAGGCGATAGCCAACGAGATGTCGCAGATCACCCAAGCGCAAAAGGCGGCAAAGGTTTACCATCTGTTTGGTTAATTAACCCCCAGTTAATCCAGACATGTGCGCCATAAATTTGACTGTGCACGGTTTTTTGACTTAACTAGTGGCTGTTTTCAGATTTCAGACGTCTACAGGCACAAGGTGTCCTGCAAGCGTCTCGCTTGCCCCATTTTTCGGGCATTGAGTTGACTAGGGAAGTTGCTATTGCATGTGGCGTGAAACCAAAATTCTGCTGATCGATGACGATAGCGTCCGCCGCCGCGACCTGGCGGTGATTTTAAATTTTCTTGGCGAAGAAAATTTACCCTGCGGCAGCCATGACTGGCAGCAGGCAGTCGGCTCTTTGTCGTCTAGTCGTGAGGTCATTTGCGTACTGATCGGGACGGTCAATGCTCCTGGTGCGCTTTTGGGCTTGCTAAAGACACTCTCAACCTGGGATGAGTTCCTTCCGGTTTTGTTGATGGGCGATAATTCTTCCGTTGACTTGCCTGAAGACCAGCGTCGCCGAGTGCTTTCGACTCTCGAAATGCCGCCCAGCTACAGCAAATTGCTCGACTCCCTGCACCGTGCCCAGGTCTATCGCGAGATGTACGACCAGGCCCGCGAGCGCGGCCGTCATCGTGAACCCAACCTGTTTCGCAGTCTCGTCGGCACCAGCCGGGCGATCCAGCACGTGCGCCAGATGATGCAGCAAGTGGCCGACACCGACGCCAGCGTGTTGATCCTTGGCGAGTCCGGTACCGGCAAGGAAGTGGTTGCGCGCAACCTGCATTACCATTCCAAGCGTCGCGACGCGCCATTCGTCCCGGTCAACTGCGGGGCGATCCCGGCAGAGCTGCTGGAAAGCGAGCTGTTCGGTCACGAGAAGGGTGCCTTCACTGGTGCGATCACCAGCCGTGCCGGGCGTTTCGAACTGGCCAACGGCGGTACGCTGTTCCTCGACGAAATCGGCGACATGCCGTTGCCGATGCAGGTCAAGCTGCTGCGCGTCCTGCAGGAACGTACCTTCGAACGCGTGGGCAGCAACAAGACCCAGAGCGTCGATGTGCGCATCATTGCTGCGACCCACAAGAATCTCGAAAGCATGATCGAGATCGGCACCTTCCGCGAAGACCTCTACTATCGCCTGAACGTGTTCCCGATCGAGATGGCGCCGCTGCGTGAGCGCGTGGAAGACATTCCGCTGCTGATGAACGAACTGATCTCGCGCATGGAGCACGAAAAGCGCGGCTCGATCCGTTTCAACTCGGCAGCGATCATGTCGCTGTGCCGTCACGGCTGGCCGGGCAATGTTCGCGAACTGGCCAACCTGGTGGAGCGCATGGCGATCATGCACCCGTACGGGGTGATCGGCGTCGTCGAGTTGCCGAAGAAATTCCGCTACGTCGATGACGAAGACGAGCAGATGGTCGACAGCCTGCGCAGCGATCTCGAAGAACGTGTGGCGATCAACGGTCATACCCCGGACTTCACCGCCAACGCCATGCTGCCGCCGGAAGGCCTGGACCTCAAAGACTACCTTGGCGGTCTGGAGCAGGGTCTGATCCAGCAGGCGCTGGACGATGCCAATGGCATTGTGGCGCGTGCCGCTGAACGCCTGCGGATTCGTCGTACCACGCTGGTGGAGAAAATGCGCAAGTACGGCATGAGCCGGCGCGAAGGAGACGAACAGGCGGATGATTGACGCCTGTTTTTCAACCTCTTCATTTATAAGCGGTTTTTTTTAGGCACGGGTATTGCTACATCCCTCGCAACGTTCCGTTTAACTGACGGTCAGCCAAGCGAGAGAACACAATGCCCCACGCCCAGATGTCTTCTGCCTCCAATGCCGAGGGGCAACCGTCGTCCGTAGAGCAGGCGAGCCGTCAGGGCCTTGAGCAGGCGTTCGCGCTGTTCAATCAGATGTCCAGTCAACTGACCGATTCCTACAGCATGCTGGAAGCCCGGGTCACCGAGCTCAAGGGCGAGCTGGCGGTGGTCAGTGCCCAGCGCATGCAGGAGCTGGCTGAAAAAGAGCGTCTGGCCAACCGTCTGCAAAACCTCCTCGACCTGTTGCCCGGTGGTGTCATCGTGATTGACGGCCACGGCATCGTCCGTGAAGCCAACCCGGCGGCGATCGAACTGCTCGGGCTGCCGCTGGAAGGCGAATTGTGGCGTCACGTCATCGCCCGTTGCTTTGCCCCGCGTGAAGACGACGGTCACGAAATTTCCCTGAAAAACGGTCGACGCCTGTCGATTGCCACCCGCTCGCTGGATGCCGAGCCGGGGCAATTGGTGCTGCTCAACGACCTGACAGAAACCCGTCATCTGCAAGATCAACTGGCGCGCCATGAGCGCCTGTCTTCGCTGGGGCGCATGGTCGCCTCGCTGGCTCATCAGATTCGTACACCGCTGTCCGCCGCGTTGTTGTACGCCAGTCATTTGACTGAGCAGACGCTGCCGGTCGCCACCCAGCAGCGCTTTGCCGGACGCCTCAAGGAGCGTCTGCATGAGCTGGAGCATCAGGTGCGCGACATGCTGGTGTTCGCCCGTGGCGAGCTGCCGCTGACCGATCGCATCACCCCCAATGCGCTGATGCAGTCGCTGCAAGCCGCAGCGCTGACCCATGTGCAGGATTTGCCGATCCGCTGGCAGTGCGACAGCCACGCCGGCGAGTTGCTGTGCAATCGCGACACCCTGGTCGGGGCGATCTTGAATCTGATTGAAAACGCGATTCAGGCCAGTGACGGTAACGTGCGCCTGAAAGTGCATTGCTACACCCGCGACAACAGCCTGCGCCTGTGCGTCAGCGACAGTGGCAGTGGTATTGATCCGGTGGTGCTCGAGCGTCTCGGCGAGCCGTTTTTCACTACCAAAGTGACCGGCACCGGACTTGGCCTGACCGTGGTCAAGGCAGTGACGCGGGCGCATCAGGGAGAATTGCAGCTGCGTTCGCGGGTCGGGCGCGGCACGTGCGCGCAGGTGATCCTGCCGTTGTTTTCCGCTGTACAGGGAGCTGAGTGAACGTCATGGGCATCAAGGTTTTGCTGGTCGAGGATGACCGCTCGTTGCGCGAAGCGCTGGCCGATACGCTGTTGCTGGCAGGCCACGACTACCAGGCAGTCGGCAGCGCCGAAGAGGCGTTGAAAGCGGTCGAGCGCGAAGCGTTCAGTCTGGTGGTCAGCGACGTCAACATGCCCGGCATGGATGGCCATCAATTGCTCGGATTGCTGCGTGCCCGCCAGCCGCAATTGCCAGTGCTGCTGATGACCGCCCATGGCGCGGTCGAGCGTGCGGTGGATGCGATGCGTCAGGGCGCGGCGGATTATCTGGTCAAGCCGTTCGAGCCAAAGGCCCTGCTGGACCTGGTTTCTCGCCATGCCCTGGGCTGCGTCAGCATTGTGGACAGTGAAGGTCCGGTGGCGGTCGAACCGGCCAGTGCGCAGTTGCTGGAGTTGGCGGCGCGCGTTGCCCGCAGTGATTCCACGGTGCTGATCTCCGGCGAATCCGGCACCGGCAAGGAAGTGCTGGCGCGCTACATCCACCAGCATTCCCATCGTGCCAGTCGGCCGTTCATCGCGATCAACTGCGCGGCGATTCCCGACAACATGCTCGAGGCCACGCTGTTCGGTCACGAGAAAGGCTCGTTCACCGGCGCCATCGCGGCGCAGGCCGGCAAGTTCGAACAGGCCGATGGCGGCACCATTCTGCTCGACGAAATTTCCGAAATGCCGCTGGGCCTGCAAGCCAAGTTGCTGCGGGTGTTGCAGGAGCGCGAAGTCGAGCGCGTCGGCGCACGCAAGCCGATCACCCTGGACATCCGTGTGGTCGCCACCACCAACCGCGATCTGGCCGGCGAAGTCGCGGCGGGGCGCTTTCGTGAAGACCTTTTCTACCGTCTGTCGGTTTTCCCTCTGGCCTGGCGTCCACTTCGCGAGCGCACTGCCGATATCCTGCCGCTGGCTGAGCGGTTGCTGAACAAACACGTCAATAAAATGAAGCATGCGACGGCGAAACTTTCGCCGCAAGCGCAGGCATGTCTGACGAATTACCCATGGCCGGGTAACGTGCGCGAGCTGGATAATGCGATTCAACGTGCACTGATTTTGCAACAGGGTGGGTTGATCCAGCCGCTGGATTTCTGTCTGACGGGGGCGGTGACGTTTACCGCCGCGCCGGTTATTGCGCCGGTGCAAGCGCTGGTGCGCGAGATCGAAGTCGAGGCTGAATCCGCCGGTGCGCTGGGCGATGACCTGCGTCGCCGGGAGTTTCAGGTGATCATCGACACCCTGCGCGCCGAGCGTGGCCGCCGCAAGGAGGCCGCCGAAAAACTCGGCATCAGCCCGCGGACCCTGCGCTACAAGCTGGCGCAAATGCGCGATGCCGGGATGGATGTCGAAGCTTACTTATTCGCCACCTGAATTAACCCAGAACCCATTGTGGGAGGGGGCTTGCTCCCGAAGAGGGGGTGTCAGTCGATATTTATGCAACTGACACACCGTCTTCGGGAGCAAGCCCCCTCCCAAAAGTAGTTTTGCGTAACTCGCAGTTGATGAGGCGCCCCGATTGGCTTTTGTGGAAGAAATCCGCCGAGCTGGCACCCTTGTTGCTAACACCTGTGTACCCGCCGAGTGAGTGTCAAAAAATTGCGGGCCGCCCAAGAGAGTAGACCATGAGCCAAGGTATTGAATTCAATCGGTTGATGATGGACATGAAGGCCATGAAAATGGACGCCATGGCCACGCCGAAATCGACTGCCGCCGTCCCTGAACTGGCAGGCAGCAGCTTTTCCGACATGCTCGGTCAGGCCATCAACAAAGTCAGCGATACCCAGCAGGCGTCGACTCAGTTGGCCAACGCATTTGAAATCGGCAAGAGCGGCGTCGACCTGACCGACGTGATGGTTGCCTCGCAGAAAGCCAGCGTGTCGTTCCAGGCTCTGACCCAGGTACGCAACAAGCTGGTTCAGGCTTATCAAGACATCATGCAGATGCCGGTTTAAGGACGAGATTGAGTCATGGCAGAAGCAGTCGCCGATAACGTTCCGGCCAAGGCCACCCCGATAGACGGCAAACCGCCGCTGTTCGGCCTGTCCTTTCTGGAAAACCTCTCCGAGATGACCATGCTGCGTCAGGTGGGCCTGTTGGTCGGCCTTGCTGCGAGCGTGGCGATTGGCTTTGCCGTGGTGCTGTGGTCGCAGCAGCCGGATTACCGTCCGTTGTACGGCAGCCTTGCCGGCATGGACGCCAAACAGGTCATGGACACCCTGGCCTCCGCCGATATTCCCTACACCGTCGAACCGAACTCCGGCGCCTTGCTGGTCAAGGCCGACGACCTGTCCCGTGCGCGGATGAAACTCGCAGCCGCTGGTGTCACTCCCAGCGACGGCAACATCGGTTTCGAAATCCTCGACAAGGAACAGGGGCTGGGCACCAGCCAGTTCATGGAAGCGACGCGTTACCGTCGTGGGCTGGAAGGCGAACTGGCGCGCACCATCTCGAGCCTGAACAACGTCAAGGGCGCCCGCGTGCACCTGGCGATTCCGAAGAGTTCGGTGTTCGTGCGTGATGAACGCAAGCCAAGCGCCTCGGTGCTGGTCGAGTTGTACTCCGGACGTTCGCTGGAGCCAGGCCAGGTGATTGCGATCATCAACCTGGTGGCGACCTCTGTTCCCGAGTTGAGCAAATCGCAGATCACCGTCGTCGATCAGAAGGGCACCTTGCTCTCTGATCAGGCGGAAAACTCCGAAATGACCATGGCCGGCAAGCAGTTCGATTACAGCCGCCGCATGGAAAGCATGCTCACCCAGCGCGTGCACAACATCCTGCAGCCAGTGCTGGGCAACGATCGCTACAAGGCTGAAGTCTCGGCCGATATCGATTTCAACGCCGTCGAGTCGACGGCCGAGCAGTTCAACCCGGATCAACCGGCGTTGCGCAGCGAACAGTCGGTCAACGAACAACGCACCGCCAGCAATGGCCCGCAAGGTGTGCCGGGTGCCCTGAGCAACCAGCCACCGGCGCCGGCCTCGGCACCGCAAACCACCGGTGGCGCAGCTGCGCCGGCCAGCATGGTGCAGCCAGGTCAGCCATTGGTTGACGCCAACGGCCAGCAGATCATGGACCCGGCCACTGGCCAGCCGATGCTCGCGCCTTACCCGGCAGACAAGCGTCAACAATCCACCAAGAACTTCGAACTCGACCGTTCCATCAGCCACACCAAACAGCAGCAGGGTCGCCTGAATCGTCTGTCGGTGTCGGTGGTGGTCGACGATCAGGTCAAGGTCAACGCAGCCAACGGTGAAATCAGCCGCGCGCCGTGGAGCGCCGATGAACTGGCACGCTTCACTCGTCTGGTGCAGGACGCCGTCGGTTTCGACGCCAGCCGTGGCGACAGCGTCAGCGTGATCAACATGCCGTTCTCCGCCGAGCGCGGTGAAGTGGTCGCCGATATTCCGTTCTACTCCCAGCCATGGTTCTGGGACATCGTCAAACAAGTGCTGGGTGTGTTGTTCATCCTGGTGCTGGTGTTTGGTGTGCTGCGTCCGGTGTTGAATAACATCACCGGTGGCGGCAAAGGCAAGGAGCTGGCCGGTCTTGGCAGCGACGTGGAACTCGGTGGCATGGGCGGCCTGGACGGCGAACTGGCCAACGATCGCGTGAGCCTCGGTGGTCCGCAGAGCATTCTGTTGCCTAGCCCAAGCGAGGGTTATGACGCGCAGCTGAATGCAATCAAGAGTCTGGTGGCTGAAGATCCGGGTCGCGTGGCTCAGGTCGTGAAAGAGTGGATTAACGCAGATGAGTGATAACCGAGCCGCAACCGTCAAACTGAACAAGGTCGACAAAGCCGCGATTCTGCTGCTGTCCCTGGGTTCGACCGATGCCGCGCAAGTGCTGCGCCACATGGGCCCCAAAGAGGTTCAGCGTGTCGGTGTGGCCATGGCCCAGATGGGCAACGTCCATCGCGAGCAGGTCGAGCAGGTCATGAGCGAGTTCGTCGACATCGTCGGCGACCAGACCAGCCTCGGCGTCGGGTCCGACGACTACGTGCGCAAAATGCTCACCCAGGCCCTGGGTGAAGACAAGGCCAACGGCCTGATCGACCGCATCCTGCTCGGTGGCAACACCAGCGGCCTCGACAGCCTGAAATGGATGGAGCCGCGCGCCGTTGCCGACGTGATCCGTTACGAACATCCGCAGATCCAGGCGATCGTGGTCGCGTACCTCGATCCGGATCAGGCCGGTGAAGTGCTCGGTAACTTCGACCACAAGGTGCGTCTGGATATCATCCTGCGCGTGTCGTCGTTGAACACCGTGCAGCCAGCGGCACTGAAAGAGCTGAACCAGATTCTCGAGAAGCAGTTCTCCGGCAACTCGAACGCCTCGCGCACCACCCTGGGTGGCATCAAGCGTGCGGCGGACATCATGAACTTCCTCGACAGTTCGATCGAAGGCCAGCTCATGGACTCGATCCGCGAAGTCGACGAAGACCTGTCCGGTCAGATCGAAGACCTCATGTTCGTGTTCAACAACCTCGCCGATGTCGATGACCGCGGCATCCAGGCGCTGTTGCGCGAAGTGTCGTCCGATGTGCTGGTGCTGGCCCTCAAGGGCTCGGACGAAGGCGTCAAGGAAAAGATCTTCAAGAACATGTCCAAGCGTGCGGCCGAACTGTTGCGCGACGACCTCGAGGCCAAAGGCCCGGTGCGCGTCAGCGATGTGGAAACCGCTCAGAAGGAAATCCTCACCATTGCCCGTCGCATGGCCGAAGCAGGCGAAATCGTGCTCGGTGGCAAGGGTGGCGAGGAAATGATCTAAGCCCATGGACAAGCATGACGAGTCAGTGACGGATCTGATCCGCGCCCGCGATGTCCGTGGTTTCGAATCCTGGGAACTGCCCAGCTTCGATCCGCCGAAACCGGAACCCGAGCCGGAACCGGAGCCCGAACCGCCGGAAATGGAAGAAGTGCCGCTGGAGGAAGTCCAGCCACTGACCCTGGAAGAACTCGAAAGCATCCGTCAGGAGGCTTACAACGAGGGCTTTGGCATCGGCGAAAAAGAAGGTTTTCACAGTGCCACGCTCAAGGTGCGTCAGGAAGCGGAGGTTGCGCTGGCGGCAAAACTGGCCAGCCTCGAGCAACTGATGACCCACCTGTTCGAGCCGATTGCCGAGCAGGACACACAGATCGAGAAGTCGCTGGTCGACCTCGTGCAACACATCACCAAACAGGTGATCAAGCGCGAACTGGCCATCGACTCCAGCCAGATCGAACACGTCATGCGCGACGCGCTCAAACTGTTGCCGTTGGGCGTGGACAACGTGCGCCTGTACGTCAATCCGCAGGACTTCGAACAGGCCAAGGCCTTGCGCGAGCGTCACGAAGAATCCTGGCGCATCGTCGAGGATGAAGCGCTGATGCCCGGTGGTTGCCGGGTTGAAACCGCGCACAGCCGGATCGACGCGAGCATTGAAACGCGCATCACCCAGGTCATGGACAAGCTGTTCGACCAGTTGCACGAACAGGCTTTGCACCCGGCCGCACCGGATCTGAGTCTGGACTTGCCGCAAGAACCCAAATCGGCCGCCACCCCTGACGAGCCGCTCGCGGACACCGCCGATGCGCCTTGAACGCACCAGTTTCGCCAAGCGCCTGAGCAGCTACGCCGAGGCCACTGAAATGGCCGGTGCGCCGATTCTCGAAGGCCGCCTGCTGCGCATGGTCGGCCTGACCCTCGAAGCCGAAGGCCTGCGCGCCGCCATGGGCACGCGCTGCCTGGTGATCAACGACGACAGCTATCACCCGTCGCAGGTGGAAGCGGAAGTCATGGGTTTTTCCGGCAGCAAAGTATTCCTGATGCCGGTCGGCAGCGTCGCCGGCATTGCTCCGGGTGCCCGCGTGGTGCCACTGGCGGAAACCGGTCGGTTGCCGATGGGCATGAGCATGCTCGGCCGCGTGCTCGATGGCGCCGGACGCGCGCTGGACGGCAAGGGCGGAATGAAGGCCGAAGACTGGGTGCCGATGGACGGCCCGACGATCAACCCGCTCAACCGCGACCCGATCCACGTCCCGCTGGACGTCGGCATCCGTTGCATCAACGGTTTGCTGACAGTCGGCCGTGGTCAGCGTCTGGGCCTGTTCGCCGGTACCGGTGTCGGTAAATCGGTGCTGCTGGGCATGATGACCCGCTTCACCGAGGCCGACATCATTGTCGTCGGCCTGATCGGTGAGCGGGGCCGAGAAGTCAAAGAGTTCATCGAGCACATTCTCGGTGAAGAGGGTCTCAAGCGCTCCGTAGTGGTCGCATCCCCAGCGGACGATGCGCCGCTGATGCGTCTGCGCGCGGCGATGTATTGCACGCGGATTGCCGAGTATTTCCGCGACAAGGGCAAGAACGTCCTGTTGCTGATGGATTCGCTGACCCGTTTCGCCCAGGCCCAGCGGGAAATCGCTCTGGCCATTGGCGAGCCGCCGGCGACCAAGGGTTATCCGCCCTCGGTGTTCGCCAAGCTGCCGAAACTGGTGGAGCGTGCCGGTAATGCGGAGAAGGGCGGGGGGTCGATCACCGCGTTCTACACCGTGTTGTCCGAAGGCGATGACCAGCAGGACCCGATTGCCGACTCAGCGCGGGGCGTGCTCGACGGCCACATCGTGTTGTCCCGGCGTCTGGCCGAGGAAGGTCACTACCCGGCCATCGATATCGAAGCCTCGATCAGCCGGGTGATGCCGGCCGTGGTTTCGGCGGAACACATGCAGCGCGCGCAGTACTTCAAGCAGCTGTGGTCGCGCTATCAGCAGAGCCGCGATCTGATCAGTGTCGGTGCCTATGTGGCCGGTGGCGATCGCGAGACTGACCTGGCAATTTCTTTGCAGCCGCAACTGACCCGCTACCAGCGGCAGGGGCTGAACGATAAAATCAACATGGGCGAAAGCCAGGCCTATCTGGAAACCCTGTTCGCGCCTGCGGCAGGCGGGTAACCGGCCATGGCCGCGAGTCGCGCCGCACGCCTGGCGCCGGTGGTGGACATGGCCGAGCAGGCCGAAAAAACCGCCGTGCAGCGTCTGGGCTACTTTCAGGGTCAGGTCAAAGTGGCCGAAAGCAAACTCGCCGACCTCGATGCCTTTCGTCTGGATTATCAGGAGCAGTGGGTCATGCGTGGCCGCGACGGGGTTTCCGGGCAATGGCTGCTCGGTTATCACGGCTTTCTGGCGCAGCTGGACACCGCCATCGACCAACAGCGCCAGAGTCTGGTCTGGCACCAGAACAACCTGCTCAAGGCGCGGGACGCCTGGCAGCAGGCGTTCGCCAAGGTCGAAGGCCTGCGCAAACTGGTGCAGCGCTATCGCGAAGAGGCGCAACGCCTCGAAGACAAGCGCGAACAGAAACTGCTGGACGAATTGTCGCAGCGTTTGCCGCGGCATGAACCCTTCTAAGCAGCGCGGCTAAACCCTGTGGGAGCGGGCTTGCTCGCGAAAGCGGAGTGTCAGTCACTGAAAATGTCACTGAAACATCGCCTTCGCGAGCAAGCCCGCTCCCACAGTTGAAACTGCGTTGCACCTTGCCCCTGCGTCTACCAAGTGCTAAACCTTGTACACGTTCGTCAATGACAAGGAAGCCAGTCAATGTCAGTCGTTACAGAAGTCTCTCCGGATGGTCAAAAACTGACGATTTCGGTCAGGGGGCGCTTCGATTTTGGGCGCCATCAGGAATTTCGCGAGTCCTATGAGAGTCTTCCCAAGAAGCCCGATTCCATTGTGGTCGACCTGAAAGACGCCACCTACCTCGACAGCTCGGCACTGGGCATGCTGCTGTTGCTGCGCGATCACGCCGGCGGCGACAATTCGGATGTGCGGGTGGTCAACAGCAACTCCGACGTGCGCAAGATCCTCGCCATCTCCAATTTCGACAAACTCTTCGACATCAGTTGACGGCCATGCAGGCGCAAGAGCCGCTGACGATCCTGATCGCCGAAGACAGTGCCGCTGATCGCCTGCTGCTGTCGACCATCGTCCGCCGTCAGGGTCATGTAGTGCTGACGGCAGCCAACGGCGCAGAAGCGGTCGAGATCTTTCGCTGGCAACAACTGCATCTGGTGCTGATGGACGCGATGATGCCGGTGATGGACGGCTTCGAAGCGGCACGACAGATCAAGGCACTGGCGGGGGAAACCCTGGTGCCGATCATCTTCCTGACATCGCTGACTGAAAGTGAGGCGCTGGCCCGTTGCCTGGAGGCCGGTGGCGACGACTTTCTGGCGAAGCCCTACAACCAGGTGATCCTCGCCGCCAAAATCAAGGCGATGGATCGCTTGCGCCGTTTACAGGCCACGGTGCTGCAACAGCGCGATCTGATCGCCAAACATCACGATTACCTGCTCAACGAACAGCGCGTCGCCAAAGCGGTGTTCGACAAGGTCGCGCACTCGGGTTGCCTGAGCGCGCCGAACATTCGCTATCTGCAATCGCCCTACGCGTTGTTCAACGGCGATCTGCTGTTGGCGGCGTACACCCCGGACGGCGACATGCACGTGCTGCTCGGCGATTTCACCGGGCATGGCTTGCCGGCGGCGGTTGGGGCGATGCCGTTGGCCGAAGTGTTTTACGGCATGACTGCCAAGGGTTACGGTCTGGCCGAAACCCTGCGCGAGATGAATGCCAAGCTCAAGCGCATCCTGCCGGTGGACATGTTCTGCTGCGCGACCATGCTTTGCCTGAGCTTTCAGCGTTGTTCGGTTGAAGTGTGGAATGGCGGCATGCCTGATGGTTATCTGCACCGTATCGCCACGGGCGAGCGCGTGCCGCTGCCGGCGCGGCATTTGCCGCTGGGCGTGCTCAGCCCGCAAGCGTTTGATGATCGCACCGAAGTGCAGACCCTGGCCGTCGGTGACCGGGTGTTTCTGCTGTCGGACGGGGTGATCGACACCACCGATGCCGATGACCAGTTGTTCGGTGCAGAGCGCTTACAGCAACTGTTTGCCGCCAACCGTGAGCCGGACAACCTGTTTGCCGAGATCGCGCAGGCCTTGCACGCATTTCGTGGCGAGCCCCGTGACGATGTGAGCATGGTTGAAATCAGCCTGCTGGAAGCTGCGCAGGTGGTGCCGTCGGTGCCGGTCTATTCTGACAGTGGCCAGTCCTGTCCGCTGGACTGGTCGGTGAGCTTCGAGTTTCGCGGCGCCACGCTCAAACGCTTCAATCCGTTGCCGTACCTGCTGCAGTTGTTGCTGGAAGTACATGGTTTGCGCACGCAGGGCGGTGCGATCTACAGCGTGCTCGCGGAACTGTATTCCAATGCCCTGGAGCACGGGGTGCTGGGTCTGGATTCCAGTCTCAAGCGCGATGCCACTGGGTTTGCCCGCTACTACGAACAGCGCAACGAGCGGCTGGAGGCTTTGCAGGACGGCTACGTGCGTGTACATCTGCAAGTGCGACCGCAGGGTTCGGGTGGCTGCCTGGTCATCCGCGTCGAGGATAGTGGCAAGGGTTTTGACGTGGGGCGGGTGATGGAACGGCGGCTGGACGGTGTCCGTCTGTCGGGACGCGGTGTCAGTTTGATCCGGCAATTGGGGCATAACGCCCGCTGGTCGGACGAAGGTCGCAGTGCCTGCGTGGAGTTTTTCTGGGAGGTTAAGGCATAATTCGCCGATTCTTGATCAAGGAGTGAACAAGTGACTGACACACATATTGATCGCGAGGCGCTGAGCGTACTGCGCGAAGTCATGGAGGATGGTTATCCGGAGCTTCTGGATACCTTCCTGACCGATTCTGAAAGTCGCTTGGATCAATTGCAAAAGACCGCCGATGCCAAGGTGCTGGCGGAACTTGCCCATAGCTTCAAGGGCAGCGCCAGCAACATGGGCGCGGTTCGGCTGGCGACGCTTTGCCAGGCGCTGGAGTCGGATGCCAAGGACAAAAGTCCAGCGGAAATCGTAGCGCTGGTGGCTGACATCAGCAGCGAGTTCGCCGATGTCCGTCCGGTTTACGAAGACGAGCGACAGCACGCGTTGACTCACTGACCCGTCGTCCGGCGCTTTTCTCAGGCACCGGACAAATCTGGCCCGACACTTGCAGTAATCCTCTTCAACTGTACCTACGATCCCAGTGCAGCGGAGACCGTGTCATGCCTGCGACCCCCAATATTCTTCTTCAATCTGCCGCCCAGGCCAAGGCGCAAGCCGCTGCTGCCAAAGCGCCGGCAATGGCCGCAGATACCGGGGACAAGGCCTCAAGCTTCGCTCAGGTGTTCGCTGATCAAGGTCCGAAAAAACCGCTCGCCAGTCCTGACAATTCGTTGAAACCGGCGCGCGATAAGGTCGCTGACACCAGCGATAAGAAGGATGTCGGCAAGACGCAGTCTGCCGCCGCGCAACAGACCGTTGCCGATAGCGGCAATGCCTTGCCTGCCGACAAGACCGCCTCGACGGCTTCCGACGACCAAACTGCTGCCGACGACGCTGCCGCAGACACGGCGCAGACGCCAGTGGCTGACACTGCGGCGGTTGATCCGGCGCTGGATCCGGCGCTGGCGCAAACTGTGCAGCCACTGGTGACGACGCCTGTAGCGCCAACCCCGGTCGTTGAAACGCCGGCACCGACCAAAACCGAATCACCGGTCGTGGCCGCTACCGTCGCACCGGCGGAGATCAAAGACCCGGCGGCCTCCACCGACAGCGCTTTTGACCCGGCAGCCGATCCTCTCGACTCGCTGCCAGCATTGCGCATGGCAATGGAGCAGGGCGGGCATATTTCCGCCGCCAGCCAGTCTCAGCCCAAAGCCGCGCCGGCCCAGACTCAGGCCGACGGTGAATTGACTTCGGCGCAGACCTTTGCCGCCGGCATGGCCAGCATGCTCGACGTGCAGGCCGACAAGGACAGCACCAGCCAGAATGGCGAAAAAGCCTTCAGCGGCCTGATCGACGATGGCCTGAAAGACCTCAAGTCTGCCACCAGCGACACTCGTGTCGATGATTTCGCCAACCGTCTGGCGGCGCTGACGCAGGCGGCCACGCCGAAAACCGCGAACGCAGTGCCAGTGAATCAGCCGATCGCCATGCACCAGAGCGGCTGGACCGAAGAAATCGTCAACCGCGTCATGTACCTGTCGAGCGCCAACCTGAAGGCGGCCGATATTCAATTGCAGCCGGCAGAGCTCGGGCGTCTGGACATCCGGGTGAACATGGTGCCGGATCAGCAGACCCAAGTGACGTTCATGAGTGCGCATCCAAGCGTGCGTGAAGCCCTCGACGGCCAGATGCATCGCCTGCGCGACATGTTCACCCAGCAGGGCATGGGCCAGGTCGACGTCAACGTTTCTGACCAGAGCCGTGGCTGGCAGGGGCAGCAGGGCCAGGAGCAGGCGCAGCAAGGCCAGAGCGGCCGTACCAGCGCCGCCGGCGGTCGCCTCGATTCGGCAGATGAAGAATTGGCGCCTGCGGCTGTTGCTGAAGCCGCTGCGCAAACCACCAGCGTGATCGGCAGCAGCGCGGTCGACTATTACGCCTGATCAAATCAAGAGCCCCTCACCCTAGCCCTCTCCCGGAGGGAGAGGGGACTGATTGGGGGATGCTTGCGAAGTACGCCGACCTGATGCTTCGGCTGTGAATCCATATTCGACTCGGTCTTTCAGGTCGATGTTTGACGTCTGACACCTCGGTCGGCCCCCTCTCCCTCCGGGAGAGGGCTGGGGTGAGGGTGCCTTTGACTTTAGCGTTGTCCACCACTACCGACACTTCTGGCATAACACTTGCTCTTGCCTTGCCGTGCGACTGTGAAAACCCGATTAGTGACGGATTATTGGCATGGCGAAGAGCGAAGCAGCAGCTGTAAAAGACCCCGCGACCAAAGGCAAACTCAAGATGATCATCCTGATCGTGGTGGCTCTGCTGCTGGCGATCGGTGTGTCCGTGGGCGCGACCTGGTACTTCATGCACAGTGCCCAGAGCAAGCCTGTCGCAGCGGCCGAGGCTGCGCCGGTCGGCAAGCAGCCAGCGATCTTCGAGCCGATGGCGCCGGCGTTTGTCGCCAACTACAACCAGAACGGCCGTCAGCGCTACATGCAGGTGAGCATCACCATGCTGGCGCGTAACCAGGCCGATCTGGACGCGCTCAAAGTGCACATGCCGGTGATCCGCAACAACCTGGTGATGCTCTTCTCCGGTCAGGATTTCGCCACATTGGCGACCCCGGTCGGGCAAGAGATGTTGCGCCAGAAGGCCACAGCCAGCGTCCAGGAAGTGGCGCAGAAAGAGCTGGGCAAAGTGGTGATCGAACAGTTGCTTTTCACTAATTTCGTACTGCAGTAGGAACACGACATGGCCGTGCAGGATCTGCTGTCCCAGGATGAAATCGACGCGCTGTTGCATGGCGTCGACGATGGTCTGGTACAGACCGATAACGCTGCCGAACCCGGCAGTGTCAAAAGCTACGACCTGACCAGCCAGGATCGCATCGTCCGTGGACGCATGCCGACTCTGGAAATGATCAACGAGCGTTTTGCCCGTTACACCCGCATCAGCATGTTCAACATGCTGCGTCGCTCGGCGGACGTTGCCGTCGGTGGCGTGCAGGTGATGAAGTTTGGCGAATACGTGCACTCGCTGTACGTGCCGACCAGTCTCAACCTGGTCAAGATCAAACCGCTGCGCGGCACCGCGCTGTTCATCCTGGACGCCAAACTGGTGTTCAAACTGGTGGACAACTTCTTCGGCGGCGACGGCCGTCACGCCAAGATCGAAGGGCGTGAATTCACCCCGACCGAACTGCGTGTGGTGCGCATGGTGCTGGAGCAGGCTTTCGTCGATTTGAAAGAAGCCTGGCAGGCGATCATGGAAGTCAATTTCGAGTACATCAACTCGGAAGTGAACCCGGCCATGGCCAACATCGTCGGCCCGAGCGAAGCGATTGTGGTTTCCACGTTCCACATCGAACTCGACGGCGGTGGCGGCGATCTGCACGTGACCATGCCGTACTCGATGATCGAACCGGTGCGCGAGATGCTCGATGCCGGTTTCCAGTCGGACCTCGACGACCAGGACGAGCGCTGGGTCAATGCCCTGCGTCAGGACGTGCTCGATGTCGACGTGCCGATCGGTGCCACCGTGGCCCGCCGTCAGTTGAAGCTGCGCGACATCCTGCACATGCAGCCGGGGGATGTGATCCCGGTCGAGATGCCGGAAGACATGATCATGCGCGCCAATGGCGTACCGGCCTTCAAGGTCAAGATGGGCTCGCACAAAGGCAACCTCGCGTTGCAGGTGATCGAGCCGATCGAGCGTCGCTGAAGCGGCGCTCTCACCCCCACGCATTTAACTGAATTGTTGCCCGCCGAGGACAAATGATGAACGACGAAATGAACGCCCAGGACGATCAGGCACTGGCCGACGAATGGGCTGCGGCCCTGGAAGAGACCGGTGATGGTCAAGCTGACATCGACGCACTGCTGGCGGCCGACGCATCTACCGGCTCCCGTCTGCCGATGGAAGAGTTCGGCAGCGTGCCGAAGAACAACGATCCGGTGACACTGGACGGTCCGAACCTGGACGTGATCCTCGATATTCCGGTCTCGATCTCGATGGAAGTGGGCAGCACCGACATCAACATTCGCAACCTGCTGCAACTGAACCAGGGTTCGGTGATCGAGCTCGATCGTCTGGCGGGTGAGCCACTGGACGTGCTGGTCAACGGCACCCTGATTGCGCACGGCGAAGTGGTGGTGGTCAACGAGAAGTTCGGCATCCGCCTGACTGACGTGATCAGCCCTAGCGAACGCATCAAGAAGCTGCGCTGAGTGAAACGCTTTCTCTGGGCATTGCTGGCGCTGCCATTGAGTGTGCTGGCCGCCGAACCGGCCACCACGTCTGCCGCGGCCACCGCCGCACCAGCGGTCGGCAGCGGCGTGGCCGGGCAACTGACGCAACTGGTCTTTGGTTTGTTGCTGGTGCTGGGCTTGATCTTCTTCCTCGCCTGGCTGTTGCGCCGGTTGCAGCAGGCTGGTCCGGCAGGCAAGGGCCAGGTGATCGAACTGATCGGTTCCCGCGCCCTCGGCCCGCGCGACCGGCTGATGCTGGTGCAGGTCGGCAACGAGCAGATCCTGCTGGGGCTGAGTCCCGGCACCATCACCGCGCTGCACGTGCTCAAGGAACCGGTGCAGGTGCCGAGCACCAGCGAGAAAGCGACCCCGGAATTTGCCCAGCATCTGCTGAAGATTCTCGGCAAGGATCAGAAGGATACGAAGTAATGGGTGCGTTACGCATCGTCTTGACGCTGGCCTTGTTGCTGGCCGCGCCGCTGGCGTTCGCCGCCGATCCGTTGTCGATCCCGGCGATCACGCTGGGTACCAACGCTGACGGCGCGCAGGAGTATTCGGTCAGCCTGCAGATCCTGCTGATCATGACCGCCCTGAGCTTCATTCCGGCGGCCGTGATTCTGATGACCAGTTTCACCCGGATCATCATCGTCTTCTCTATCCTGCGTCAGGCCCTCGGTCTGCAGCAGACGCCGTCGAACCAGATTCTCACCGGCATGGCGCTGTTCCTGACCATGTTCATCATGGCCCCGGTGTTCGATCGGGTGAACAACGATGCGCTGCAGCCGTATCTGGCGGAAAAACTCACCGCGCAGCAGGCGGTGGAAAAGGCTCAGGTACCGATCAAGGACTTCATGCTCGCCCAGACCCGCACCAGCGATCTGGAACTGTTCATGCGCCTGTCCAAGCGCACCGACATCGCGACGCCGGATCAGGCGCCGCTGACCATTCTGGTGCCAGCGTTCGTCACCTCCGAACTGAAGACTGCGTTCCAGATCGGTTTCATGATCTTCATTCCGTTCCTGATCATCGACCTGGTCGTGGCCAGTGTGCTGATGGCGATGGGTATGATGATGCTGTCGCCGCTGATCATTTCCCTGCCGTTCAAGATCATGCTGTTCGTGCTGGTGGATGGCTGGGCGCTGATCATCGGCACCCTGGCCAGTAGCTTCGGAGGTGTTTCGCCATGACGCCGGAAGTTGCGGTCGATATCTTTCGTGAAGCGCTGTGGCTGACCACGATGATGGTCGCAATCCTCGTCGTGCCGAGCCTGCTGGTCGGCCTGCTGGTGGCGATGTTCCAGGCCGCCACGCAGATCAACGAACAGACCCTGAGCTTCCTGCCGCGTCTGCTGGTCATGCTGGTCACCCTGATCGTCGCCGGTCCATGGATCGTGCAGACGTTCATGGAGTACATCATCCAGCTCTACAAGAACATTCCGATGGTCATCGGCTGAGCCATGCAATCACTGCTTCAGCTGACCGACACCCAGATCAGTACCTGGGTGGCGTCATTCATGTTGCCGCTGTTTCGCGTCGCGTCGATGCTGATGGTGATGCCGGTGTTCGGCACCACGCTGGTGTCGCGCCGGATACGGCTGTATTTCGCCGTGGCCATTACCGTGTGCATTGCCCCGGGGCTGCCGCCGATGCCGGAGGTCAGTCCGCTTGCTCTCAGTGGCTGGTTGCTGATTGCCGAGCAGATTCTGGTGGGCGCGGTGCTCGGGTTTTCCCTGCAACTGTTTTTCCAGGCCTTTGCCGTGGCCGGGCAGATTGTCGCGATCCAGATGGGCATGGGTTTCGCCTCGATGGTCGACCCGGCCAACGGCGTCTCGGTCGCGGTGATCGGACAGTTTTTCACCATGCTGGTGACCTTGCTGTTCCTGTCGATGAACGGCCATCTGGTGGTCTTCGAAGTGCTCACCGAGAGCTTCACCACGCTGCCGGTTGGCGGCGGGTTGATGACGGCGCAGTACTGGGAGTTGGCCGGCAAGCTTGGTTGGGTTCTCGGGGCGGCGTTGTTGCTGGTATTGCCGGCGGTCACTGCGCTGCTGGTGGTCAACATCGCGTTCGGCGTGATGACCCGCGCCGCGCCGCAACTGAACATTTTCTCCATCGGTTTTCCGCTGACCCTGGTGCTGGGCCTGTTCATTGTGTGGGTCGGTCTGGCGGACATCCTCAATCAGTATCAACCGCTGGCCACTGAGGCCTTGCAGTTGTTACGCGAACTGGCACGAGCGCGCTGAGTCATGGCTGAGAGCGAAAGCGGTCAGGACAAAACAGAAGACCCCACGGAGAAACGTAAAAAGGACTCCCGTGAGAAGGGTGAGATTGCCCGTTCCAAAGAGCTCAACACCCTGGCGGTGATGCTTGCCGGTGCCGGTGGCTTGCTGATCTTCGGCGGCATGCTGGCGCAGGAACTGATGGACCTGATGCGCCTGAATTTCACGCTGTCGCGGGAAGTGATCATGGACGAGAAATCCATGGGCACGTTCCTGCTGGTCTCGGGCAAGATCGCGCTGGTAGCGATCCAGCCGGTCATGATCACCCTGTTGCTGGCCGCGCTGATCGGGCCGATTTCCCTGGGTGGCTGGCTGTTCGCAGCCGGCTCCATGGCGCCGAAATTCAGCCGGATGAACCCGGGTGCGGGCCTCAAGCGCATGTTCTCGATGAAGGCGGTGATCGAGCTGCTCAAGGCGCTGGCCAAATTCATCATCACCCTGTTCGTGGCGCTGATGGTGTTGTCGTCCGATATCGACGATTTCCTGCGGATCGCCCACGAGCCGCTTGAGCAGGCGATCATTCACAGCGTGACGCTGGTGGGCTGGAGCTCGCTGTGGCTGGCCTGTGGCCTGATCATCATCGCCGCCGTCGATGTGCCGGTGCAGCTCTGGGAAAGCCACAAGAAGCTGCTGATGACCAAGCAGGAAGTGCGCGACGAACACAAGGATCAGGAAGGCCGCCCAGAGGTCAAGCAACGCATCCGCCAGACCCAGCGCGAGATGTCGCAGCGACGGATGATGGCGGCGATTCCCGACGCCGACGTGGTCATCACCAACCCGACCCACTACGCCGTCGCGCTCAAGTACGACACCGAGAAGGGCGGCGCACCGGTATTGCTGGCCAAGGGCAGCGACTTCCTCGCGCTGAAAATCCGCGAAATCGCCGTGGCCAATAACGTCATGCTCCTGGAGTCGCCGGGGCTGGCGCGGTCGATCTACTACTCCACGGAACTGGATCAGGAAATCCCCGGCGGCCTGTATCTGGCGGTTGCGCAGGTCTTGGCCTACGTCTACCAGATCCGCCAGTACCGCGCCGGCAAGGGCAAACGCCCGGATCCGCTCAAGGACGACCTGCCGATCCCGCCGGATTTGCGCCGCGATTCTTGAGGGCGCTGACTGCACGGGCCTCTTCGCGAGCAAGCCCGCTCCCACAGTGGTTTTGCGGTGACATCAAATTTTGTGGTGTATGCAAAACCTGTGGGAGCGGGCTTGCTCGCGAAGGCGTCGGCGCAATCAGCATTTTCCTCCCCTGACACACTGCCAATATGATCGTTCCCACGCTCTGCGTGGGAATGCCTCAACGGACGCTCCGCGTTCGGCTCTGGATGGGACGCAGAGCGTCCCGAGCTGCATTCCCACGCAGAGCGTGGGAACGATCAGTGCCCGAACTAGCCCTGCAACTGCAGATTATCCAGCGCCCGATTCACCGCCAGCTCCCCGAGCATGATCAGCTGCGCGATACCCAGCAGCGTCCTGCGCTGCGACGCCGGTACGAGATGGGCAAAGTCATGGGCGATGGTTCTGGCTGAGGCTAGTGTTTCGCTGGCATCGGCCAGCAGTTCCTCATTTTTGAAGTCAGCGGTAACGGCGTACATCCTGCGGGTTCTACGTGGCGGTGGCGTGGAGCCGGGCGGGCAGAGGTAGTGATCGAGTGCGCGGTCGGCGGCGTCGTGGAGTTTTTTTGAATCGAGGGATTCGTAGGGGGAGGTGGGGTCGGTTTCGGGTGGGCTGGGTGTTGGTTTGATCATGGTGAAGCTCCTAGAGTCATTGGAGCTGCCAACGTTCGCTGCGAGACGAATGAGGGTGGCAGCTATACGCGGGTCGCAGACCGGGACTCTAGAACCGGCAGACCCGAAGGTCTCCCACGTACAGCCGCCATAAGCAAAGCGGATGTTGTGCGTCCAGAGATCGACGGGCTGCGAGACCCGATCGCTGATGTGTCAGCGACCGACCCACAATAGAATCCGACCCCAAAGCGCACAAGCCGGCGGATTCTGGGGTAGCTGTAGGCAATGGCGCAAGGATGTGTAGCCTTGAAGGCGTGTCCTGAAGTGTCTTTTAAACACCAGCGTTTAAAAAAACACAGGTCGGGCGATTCCGCACGATTTGCGCCGCGATTCATGATGCTGCGGCGTCGCTGCTGGCCGCTTCGCGAGCAAGCCCGCTCCCACAGGGGATCTGTGTGGTGCACACCCAGTCTGTACGCACTGAAGATCCAATGTGGGAGCGGGCTTGCTCGCGAATGCGTCAGTCCGGGCGCCGAAATTTTCCCGATAAACCCTTCTGTTTCAATCCTTGGCAAAAGTTGGAAGGCTTCTTGCAGTAGCCGCCGTGCGCCTGCTTTGGGCGTCAAAAGTTTGCTTTAAAGGAACGGGGAAAACCGGTGGATCGCTCTCAGTTAATCAACAGCGCACGCTCGAACATTGCCGACCTCAGTCGAGGCAATCTGGGCGTGCCGTTGCTGTTGCTGGTGATGCTGGCGATGATGATGTTGCCGGTGCCGCCGTTCCTGCTGGACGTGTTTTTCACCTTCAACATCGCGCTGTCGATTGTCGTGCTGCTGGTCTGCGTATACGCGCTGCGGCCGCTGGATTTTGCGGTGTTCCCGACCATTCTGCTGGTGGCGACGCTGCTGCGGCTGGCGTTGAACGTGGCGTCGACGCGGGTGGTGATGCTTCACGGTCAGGACGGCCACGCCGCTGCCGGTAAGGTGATCCAGGCCTTCGGTGAGGTGGTGATCGGCGGTAACTACGTGGTTGGTATCGTGGTCTTCGCGATCCTGATGATCATCAACTTCGTCGTGGTGACCAAGGGTGCCGGGCGGATTTCCGAGGTGAGCGCGCGTTTCACCCTCGATGCGATGCCCGGCAAGCAAATGGCGATCGACGCCGACCTCAACGCCGGTCTGATCGACCAGAATCAAGCCAAGATGCGCCGTCAGGAAGTCGCCCAAGAGGCCGAGTTCTACGGTTCGATGGACGGTGCCAGCAAGTTCGTCCGGGGTGACGCCATCGCCGGCCTGCTGATTCTGTTCATCAACCTCATTGGCGGCATGGCCGTCGGTATCTTCCAGCACAACATGACCTTCGCCGACGCCGGCAAGGTGTACGCCTTGCTGACCATCGGTGACGGTTTGGTGGCGCAATTGCCATCACTGTTGTTATCGACAGCAGCAGCGATCATGGTGACCCGTGCTTCCGGTTCGGAAGACATGGGCAAACAGATCAACCGCCAGATGTTCGCCTCGCCGAAAGCGCTGGCCGTGGCCGCTGGTTTGATGGCGGTCATGGGCCTGGTGCCGGGCATGCCGCACTTCTCGTTCCTGAGCATGGCGGCGCTCGCTGCCGGTGGCGCCTACCTGTTCTGGAAGAAACAGAACGTTGCCAAGGTCCAGGCGCTGCAGGAAGTTCAGCGTCAGCAGGAACTGCTGCCGTCGCCGGCCCGCGCCATGGAAACCAAGGAGCTGGGTTGGGATGACGTGACCCCGATCGACATGATCGGCCTGGAAGTTGGTTATCGCCTGATTCCGCTGGTGGACCGCAACCAGGGTGGGCAGTTGCTGGCGCGGATCAAGGGCGTGCGCAAGAAGCTTTCGCAGGACCTTGGCTTCCTGATGCCGACCGTGCACATCCGCGACAACCTCGATCTGGCGCCGAGCGCCTATCGCCTGACCTTGATGGGCGTGATCCTCGCTGAAGCCGAGATCTACCCGGACCGCGAACTGGCGATCAACCCGGGGCAGGTCTACGGCACGCTCAACGGCATTACCGCCAAAGATCCGGCTTTCGGTCTGGAGGCGGTGTGGATTGAAGTCAGCCAGCGCGCCCAGGCACAATCGCTCGGTTACACCGTGGTCGACGCCAGTACCGTTGTCGCAACGCACTTGAACCAGATTCTGTACAAGCACTCCAGTGAGCTGATCGGTCACGAAGAAGTGCAGCAACTCATGCAATTGCTGGCCAAAAGCTCGCCGAAACTGGCTGAAGAACTGGTGCCGGGCGTGGTGTCGCTGTCGCAACTGCTCAAAGTGCTGCAGGCGCTGCTGGCCGAACACGTGCCGGTGCGCGACATCCGCAGCATCGCCGAAGCCATCGCCAACAACGCCGCCAAGAGTCAAGATACCGCCGCCTTGGTGGCTGCGGTGCGCGTCGGCGTATCCCGCGCCATCGTCCAAAGCATTGTAGGCACTGACTCCGAGCTGCCTGTGATCACGCTGGAACCAAGGTTGGAACAAATATTGCTCAATAGTCTGCAGAAGGCAGGACAAGGCTCGGAAGAGGGCGTTCTGCTGGAGCCAAGCATGGCCGAGAAGCTGCAGCGTTCGCTCATCGAAGCGGCGCAGCGCCAGGAAATGCAAGGTCAACCGGTGATCCTGTTGGTAGCAGGCCCGATACGCGCGATGCTCTCGCGTTTCGGCCGCCTCGCAGTCCCAGGGCTGCACGTGCTGGCCTACCAGGAAATTCCGGACAACAAGCAAGTGACCATCGTTGCGACAGTAGGGCCCAACGGCTGAGGTAGTGGTTTATGCAAGTTAAGCGTTTTTTCGCCGCCGATATGCGTCAGGCCATGAAGCTGGTTCGTGATGAGCTGGGCGCTGATGCCGCCATCATTGGCAACCGCCGCATTGCCGGCGGCGTCGAGCTGACGGCGGCGCTGGATTACAAATTGTCGGCGCTGGCGCCACGGGTTCCGAACATGGAACTCGAAGACGAGCTGCGCAAGACCCAGTCGCGCATCGTTACCGCCCAGGCCGAGTTGAGCCTGCGTGGCGAAGCCGATGGCAATAGCAATCGCCAGATTTTTGCCGGACTGCCGTTGACGGCTGGCCTGCCACTGACCGCCGCTGAACCGCTGAGCGAGCCGACCTATGCCGCTCCGGCGCGTCCGGCCCCGGCGCCTGCGCAGTCCTCCGGCGGCGTGGATCCGCGTGCACTGGATTCAATGCGTTTTGAATTGAACAGCCTGCGCGAGCTGATGGAAGTGCAGCTCGGCACGCTGGCCTGGAATCAGTTGCAGGGCAGCCGTCCGGCGCAAGCCAACCTGTATCGCCGTCTGCAGCGTATCGGCCTGTCCGGACCGTTGTCGCGCGACCTGCTGGCGATGATCACCGACATCGAAGAGCCTCGTCAGGCCTGGCGCATGTTGCTCGCGCACCTGGCGCGGATGATTGCCGTGCCGGAAGTCGAGCCGCTGGAAGAGGGTGGGGTGATTGCCATGGTCGGCCCGGCCGG